>NZ_JAKMQZ010000009.1:0-75867 GCF_025771825.1 Campylobacter sp. IFREMER_LSEM_CL2101 | reverse complement strand
TTGTAATTGATTTAAAAAATAGCAAGATTTTAAAAGCAATACAAGGGAGATGTTTTAAAGAATTTGGGTAATGTAACTAGGTTTAATAGATATATGCTTTTAAAACAAGGTTTTACAAATCCAAATTCACAAGATGAAGTTTTATATGATGATATTAAATCAATAACATAGATTGATATAAAGGTTTATATCAATCTGGATATAAATTTTAAATAAAATTTACCAAGAAGCTTTTTTATAAAGACTATATATTTTTTAAAAAAGTATTTTTAAACCAAAGTTTTTACTATGATAATAAAACCTATCATTTAAGAAATTAAACTTAAAAAATGAAAATTTGATTATCAAAATTCCTAGTGATTTTTCAAAGCTTTAGAAAATATTATAAAGTATGATAATAGCTCACATAGTATAATTAGTTTTATCTATGAAAAAGATTTATACCTAATATATAATTTAGGTGTAAAATAAATTATTATTATGGTTGTTTATATAATATACAAAAAGCTATTTTTGAAAATATAAAAACTCTTTTTTAATATTTTGAATATAATTTGCCAAAAAAACACTCGGGAGTAAAAAATAAATGGTGGATTTAGCAGGACTCGAACCTGCGACCAACCGGTTATGAGCCGGTTGCTCTAACCAACTGAGCTATAAATCCGCCAGAAGTTAAAATAAAAATGTTATTATATCTTTATTTCCTTAATTTAAATTTAGAATTTTATTTTTACCGCTTTTTCTATTGCTAAATATCTAAAAGTTATTAAATTTTGTAAAATTCCAAAGAAAATCATAAAGGTAGCAAAAGAACTTCCCCCATGACTAAAAAATGGCATAGGTATACCAACAACAGGAGCAAAACCTATGGTCATTGATATATTTACCGCTACATATATAAAAATAAACAAAGCAATGCAATTTGTCACTACTCTTGTAAAATAATCATCTTTGAGCTTATAATTTAAACTCAATAAATGAAAAATGAGTAAGGTATAAAGCAGTATGATTACAACTGCACCGATAAAACCAAATCTTTCAGACAAATATGCAAAGATAAAATCACTCGTAGAAATAGGTAAAAATTTAAAATGTGTTTGTGTGGCTTCATCGGCCTTTTTTCCGCTCAAACCACCACTTCCTATAGCGATGATGGATTGTTTTACATGGTAACTTGGCTCTTCAGCTAAGAAATCATGAATTCTTTGTTTTTGATAAGGTTTTAAAAAATCACTATAAATAATAGGTGAAGCTATAGCTATAGCTAAAAAAATACTAAGCCAAATTTTATAATTTACCCCTATAATAAAAAGTGTTCCAAAGCCTACTATTAAAAGTACTAAAGCTGTTCCTAAGTCAGGTTCTCCTGCTATAAGTAAAAATGGGAGCAAAATATAAAAACTTAGCTTTAAAAATTGTTTTAAACCATAGCCATTATGAGGTGGTGGGTTTTGATAAATCAAATAAGCTAGCATTAAAATAAAGGAGGGTTTGAAAATTTCAGAAGGCTGTATGGTAAAATGTGTAAAAGGTATTTCAAGCCATCTTCTAGCTCCAAGTTTTTCAATACCAAAAATATCCACACTCAAAAGCAAAGCTATATTGATCCAATATAATACAGGTATAAGCCACATTAATCTTCTTAAAGGTAAAAAGAAAAAAAACGCAAATCCTGCAAAACCTACTAAAGTATAGATAAATTGTTTTTCGGCTAAGCGTGTATTTGCTTCATAAATTAAAAGAAAAGATATAGCTATGATAGGCAACACTAAAAGAGGTTGAACAAAATCAAAATGCGTTAGAATTCTTCTATCAAGTTTTATCAAAGCTAACCTTTTTTACAAAATATTGTGTAATTATATGCTAAAATTGCAAATTTTATCACAAGGAAATATAATATGCTAAAAATTTCATCACTTTGTGAAGAAAGATTGGATATTTTTTTATCAGATATACTTAAACAAAGTCGTTCGCAAGTTACTAAACTTATCAAAGAAAATTGCATATATATTAATGAAAAATTAGAAAATAAAAGTTCTAAAAAAATAAAACAAAAAGATGAAATAAGTATTTTTTTACCTTTAGTAAAAGAAGTCAAAGAAAGCTACACGCCTGAGTTTGATATAGAAATTTTATATGAAGATGATGATGTTTTAGTTTTAAACAAAGCTCCTAATGTTGTCGTACATGGTGCAAGTAGTGTTAAAGAAGCGACTTTGGTGGATTGGCTTTTACATAAGGGCTATGCTTTATCAAATTTAAATGGAGAGCATAGAGCAGGGCTTGTGCATAGACTTGATAAAGGCACAAGCGGAGCTATCATCATAGCTAAAAATAATCAAGCACATCAATTTTTAGCAAATCAACTTTTAGATAAAAGCATGGGTAGATTTTACCTTGCTTTGAGTGAATTGCCTTTGAAAAATGATAAAATGAGTAATGAAAAAGCTATTATGCGTTGTCCTAATAATAGGCTTAAAAAAATTACTACAAATACCAAAAATCCTTTAGCAAAAAATGCAAAAACAGATTTTATAAATTTATTAAGTGCTAAAAACTGCTCTTTAATAGCTGCTAAATTATACACAGGGAGAACCCATCAAATCAGGGTGCATTTGGCAGATTTTAATCGCTATATTTTAGGAGATGAATTATACGGATATAAAGGAAAAATAAAGTATAATAGAGTAATGCTTCATGCGTATTTGATTTATTTTATTCATCCTAGGACTAAAGAGTTAATGTTTATAAAAGCTCCTATGTTTGATGATTTTTATCAAATTTTAAAAGAAAATTTTACACAAGGAGAGATAGATGAAAAAACTTCACTGGATTATCTTAAGTTCTGCTTTGGCTTTTAGTGCTTGTAGTACAACTATGAGTTCGCCTCAAATTGCTCAAGTAAATGATACTTTACCAAAAATTTCAAGCATTAAAAGTATAAGTGATATTACAAGTATAGCTTTTGAATGGGAACCATTGTATGATCAAAATATAGCAGGCTATTATATTTATAGGGCAAATGCAGCTGGTGCACCTATGGAGCTTATAGCAAAAATTAAAAATAAATTTCAAACTCATTATACTGATACAAATTTAGAGCCAAATACAAGATATTATTATTCTATGAAAACTTTTAATGAGCTTGGGCAAGTTTCTCAAGATGGTGTAAGCATAGAAGCTTTCACAAATAGAGTGATTGATCCAGTGCCTTTTGTGCAAGCTATTGTTGGTTTGCCAAATCGAGTAAAAATAGTTTGGAGGCCACATCCTGATGTAAGAGTAAATTCATACATCATTGAGCGTGCAAATATGAAAGATATGAAATTTAAAGAATTAACTAGGGTTAAAAATCGCTTAAGTGCTGAATACATAGATGATTCATTAAAACCTGATGAAAGTTTTCAATATAGAATCATAGCTTTAACTTATGATGGTATTAAAAGTACTCCAAGTAAGATAGTCGAATCAACTACCAAAGCGCTTCCTCCTATGGTAAGTAATTTACAAGCAAGTAAAGATGCGCCAAGAAAAATCATTTTAACTTGGGATAAAATTGATTATGCTGATTTTGCTTATTATAAAATTTACTCAAGTTCAACTACTTTTTTACCTTTTAGCGTGGTAGCTAAAACTTCTGAAAATACCTATGAAGATGTAGTTAAAGGTGTGGCTGAAAAAAGATATTATAAAGTTAGTATGGTGGATAAAGATGGCCTAGAAAGTCCTATAGCAAGTGAGCCTGTAGAGGGTATTACCTTAGGGGCGCCATTAGCACCAAGTATTGTTTTGTGTGCTGTTGAAGATGATGGCATTAGAGTTGAATGGGTTGATAATGATGATAGAGCTAAAGAGTATATAGTTAAAAGAAGCGGCGGTGGAAGTAATGCTGTGTTTAAAGAGATTAAATCTAAACAATTAAAAGATATCACAGCTGTTCCTGGAAAAGTGTATAGTTATGAAGTTATAGCTATTGATGCAAATGGTATAGAATCAAAAGCTTCTGATAAATTTACAGCGGTGAAATGATGCCAAATTTTAAGTGTAAAATTTTAAAAGAAATTCAACTTCCTTTTGAAAAAGATGGGGTTGAATTTTTATGGCTTGCTAAAGGTGAAAATGTTGATTTGCTTTTTACGCGCATAAAGCAAGAAAACTTTTTTTTGCAGATTAAAAAAGATGAAAAAAAACAAGAATGGCTTATTAAAGGTGAAAAACACACTAAACCTTCGCAAATTGGGTATTTGCAAAAGGCTTTACTTGTATTTAAAGAAAATTTTACTCAAGATGTAGTTTGTGAAGCTGTGGCATTAAAACATACAAGGTTAATCCAAAAAACACCTTTAATTGCTAATGATTTAAAAGAGTTGTTAGAGCAAATAAAAAACAAAAAGCAAATTTATATTGAAATAGGCTTTGGAAGTGGTAGGCATTTGCTTTATCAAGCAAGGTTAAATCCTGATGTTTTGATTATAGGTATAGAAATTTACACGCCTGCGCTAGAGCAAGTAGCTAAACTTGCCTTAAGTGAAAACTTAAATAATGTTTTATTAATAGAAACTGATGCAAGATTATTATTAAGCGTACTTGAATCTAATCTGGTAGATAAAATCTTTTTGCATTTTCCTGTCCCTTGGGATAAAAAGCCTCACCGTAGGGTAGTGGGGTTAAATTTTGCAAATGAATGCGCTAGAGTTTTAAAAGAAAATGGGCAATTTGAACTTAGAACGGATAGCTTTTTATATTTTGATTTTACCTTAGAAACTTTTTTAACTTTTTCGCATTTAAAAGCTTTAATCAAAAAAAATGAAAATTTAGAAATTTCAAGTAAATATGAAGATCGCTGGAAAAGGCAAAATAAAGATATATATGATTTAATCATCAGTGGTTTTAGTAAGAGTGAAAGTTTAAGTAAGGATCAAAAATTTGCTATTGAAGATTTAAGATTAAACACAGAAGAATTAGCTTGTGTAAAAAAGAATTTTAAAAATGAGGTTTTTAAAGGTGAGGATTTTTTCTTGCATTTTGAAAAAATGTATATTAAGGATGATGGGCTTATCATTAAAATAGCTTTTGGCGCTTTTTACAAGCCTGAGCATATTTATATAGCTTTAAATACACAAAAAATAGAATTTATCTTTGAGCAGCCTTTTAAAACTAAAGAAAATTTAAAAGCTATAGAAAAATTAAGAGAAATATTGTATTCTTATATCAAATAATAATTTATAAAATAAATAAGGAAAAAGTAGTGATGATAGAAGCTAAAAAGCTTTGTCTTGGTTATGATGAACTTGTTATAGAAAATGCTAGTTTTTCGCTAAAAGATAATGATTTTGTTTTTATTACAGGAAAAAGTGGTAGCGGGAAATCAACTTTGTTAAAATCTTTCTATGGGGATTTGGAGCCAATAAGTGGAAGCTTAAAGGTTTGCAATAATGATTTAGTGGATATTTCTAATGCTGAACTTTTACAGCTTAGGCAAAAAATAGGGATTATTTTTCAAGATTATCGTTTAGTTCAAGAATTTAGTGTAGAAAAAAATGTAATGCTACCTTTGATGATTAAAGGTTATAGTAAGAATGTATGTAAAGAGCAAGCTGCAAAGCTTTTAAAGCATGTAAATTTAACTTTCAAAGCTGATAAAAAACCAGCTCAGCTTTCAGGTGGAGAGCAGCAACGTGTGGCTATGGCAAGAGCTTTAGCACATAATCCAAAATTACTCTTATGCGATGAGCCAACGGGAAATTTGGATGAGTATTCTTCAGATATTATATGGACTTTATTAAAATCAGCTAGAGAAATACTTGGAACTTGCGTGGTAGTTGTTACACATAGAATTCCTACTAATTTAAGACTTGATTATCGTCGTTTTAATATAGAAAATGGGAGAATGAATGAAATCTTTTAAAAATCATCTTTCTTTGATATTTGCTTTAATGGTAATGATGTTTGCTTTTGAGTTTTTAATCATTACAAACAAAACTATAGAGCACTATGAAAAACTTTTAAATAAAGATTATAATATTATTTTAGTAGGAAAAACTCACTTAGATAAAAAAAGCATAGAAGATCAAGTAAATCATTTTCAGTCTTTAGAAATTTTAAATCCAAATGAAATGATAGACAGACTTAAAAATGATATATCAGCTAAAAATATAGAGGTTTTGAAGGCTACATTGCCAAAATTTTATACTTTAAAACTCAATAAACTTTTGTCAGAAGATGAACTAAATGCTTTAAAAGATAAGCTTTTAAAAAATCCTAACATTACTAAAGTAGAAACTTTTGCAAAAACGCATACAAAAATTTACAAACTTTTGGTTTTGGTAAAATTTTTATTATGGTTTTTCTTGTTTATTATAATATTACTTAGTTTTGTATTATTGCTTAAGCAAATGAAAATTTGGCTTTTTGAGCATACTCAAAGAGTTGAAATCATGTGTTTACTTGGAGCACCGTTTTGGTTTAGATCTTTTATGCTTTATAAGATAGTTTTTATTGATTGTTTTATAGCATTTTTATTGCTTGTATTATTTTTTACCCAAGTTTACGATCTTGAATCTATCAAGCTAGCTTTACAAAGTGTAGATATTAGCTTACCTAAAATAAGTATTTTCACGCATTTGTTTTTGATTTTTTTAGCAATGCTTTGTGTTTGTTTTGCTTGTGTGAATTTTGTAATGTTTAAGGTTAGAAAATGAAAAAATGCTTTTTGCTTTTTTTGTTTTCTTTTTCTGTTTTATTTGCAAATGAAATTGCGCAAAAGCAAAAAGATATTAAAGAAAATGAACGTATAGTAAAGCAACTTTCTAAAAAATTAGAAGATTTAGCTAGTGAAATTTTAGATAATGAGAAAAATTTAAAAAAAATCGCTTCAGAAATTAGCACTTTAACTTCAAAAACCTCTAAGCTTGAAAGCTCGGTAAAAACTCAAATAAAAGCACTAGAGCAACTTAATGCGCAAAATAAAGATCTTTTGCAAAATAAAAATAAAATCGAAGGAAAGATAATCGATTTAATTGCTAAAGATTTTGCTTATGATTTGGCAATTCCTAAAAATTATATTGAAAGCGAAGATAGTATCATAGCTTTAGAATTAGTTGGGGTTTTAGATAAAATTTTCAAGGAAGAATTTTACCAAATTTCAAAAGATTATGAAGATATAAGCAAAAAAATAGAAGAAAAACAAACACAAATTACCACAATTAATAGCAATTTAAAAGTTTATAAAGATCAAATTGATGAGCTTAGAAATCTTAGAAAAAAACAAGAACAAGAAATAGCTAAGCAAAAAACCGATAAGGAAATTTATACTAGAAAACTTTCTAATTTACAAGTCCAACAACAAGAATTAAGAAAAACACTTAATAAATTAAAAATTATCAAAGAAAAAGAAGAAGAAAAATTAGCACAAAAAAAAGAAGACAAAAAACCAAATTCAAATATAAAACAAGTAGGTTCAAGCTATCAAACAAGCAGTGTTAAGCGCTATAGTGGCCCTAAGACAATCGCCCCTTTAGAATCTTACACAGTAAAACAAAAATTTGGAAATTACATAGATCCTATTTATAATATTAAAATTTATAATGAAAATGTAGTTTTAAAAAGTGATAGTGCTAATGCTGCAGTGAGAAATGTTTTAGATGGTAAAGTGGTTTTTGCAAAAGCAACTCCAACTTTAAAACAAGTTGTGATTGTTGAAAATAAAGATGGTATACATACTATTTATGCACATTTAGATAAAATTGCACCTGGGGTTAAAGTGGGTAGAAATATTAAAAAAGGTTATATTATAGGCAGGGTTGAGAGTGATTTAACTTTTGAAGTAACACAAAAGAATTTTCATATTAATCCTTTAGAAATGATTAAATAAATTAGTTTTTTTTAATGCGAATTTTGATATAGTTTCAAATCAAAGGAGAAATTTAATGAACAATAAAAGAAAAAGAGTATTGGTTAAATTTTCTGGGGAAGCTTTGGCTGGAGAAAATGGGTTTGGTATAGAAAATTCTATTTTAAAATACATAGCTTCTGAAATAAAAAGCTTGATTAATGAAAATGTTGAAGTAGGTATAGTAATAGGCGGTGGAAATATCATTAGAGGGGTATCTGCTGCAAGAGATGGACTTATAAAAAGAACAAGTGGCGATCATATGGGTATGCTTGCTACTGTGATTAATTCTATAGCTATGCAAGAAGCATTAGAAAGCGCTGGGCTTGATGTAAGGGTTCAAAGTGCTATTCAAATGGAGGCATTTTGTGAAACATATATTATGAGAAGAGCGCATAGACATTTAGAAAAAGGACGTATAGTTATCTTTGCTTGTGGTACAGGTAATCCTTATTTTACTACAGATACTGCTGCAACTTTAAGAGCGGTGGAAATTCAAGCAGATATGATTATTAAAGCGACTAAAGTAGATGGAATTTATGATAAAGATCCTAAAAAATATGATGATGCAATTATGCTTAATGAGCTAAGTTATGAAAGAGCTTTACATGATAATATAAAAGTTATGGATGATACAGCAATAGCTTTAGCTAAAGATAATGCTCTACCTATCGTGGTATGTAATATGTTTAAAGAAGGAAATTTATTAAAAATCATTCAAGGCGATATGAGCTTATGCTCTATTGTTAAAAATCAAGATTAAAGGTAAAAAATGAGAGTAGAACAAATAGCTGCAAAAGCATTAAAAAAACTAAAAGATGATAGATATAAACTAGCTCTTGTGGTAGCTAAAAGAGCTGAAGAGCTTGCAAATGGTGCAGAACCTTTAGTAAATTTAGATAAAAATAAATACAAATACACTGACATTGCTTTACATGAAATAGCAGAAGATAAAATCGTTTTAGAGGGATTTATTGAAGCTAGTAAATGATGAGTTATTGTTAGATAAACTTGTTGATGATGTTAAAAATTGTAAGGATTTACAAAGAGCAAAAGAAATCCTTTTTATGGTCTTCCCACAATCTGCTGTTTTAGAAAAAGCAGTAGATTTTTGTATCCAAAAACACGAAGGACAATTTAGAAAAAGTGGGGAACCATATGCGGTTCATCCTATATTAGTGGCTTCTTTTGTGGCTTTTTTAAGCCCGGTGCAGTCTATGATCATAGCTGCATTATTGCACGATGTTTTAGAGGATACAAATTGCAGCGAAGAAGAATTAAATGCAAATTTTGGCGAAGAGGTAACCAAATTAGTTCAAGGCTTAACCAAAATAGTCAGTATTAGAGAAGATCATCTTACACGCTCTAATTCTAATGAAAAACTTGCAAAATCTGCTTTGACTTTTAGAAATATGCTTTTAGCTGGTGTTGAAGATGTGAGTGTGCTTGTAATAAAACTTTGCGATAGATTACACAATATGCTTACTTTAAATTTTTTAAGAGAAGATAAACAAAAAAGAATCAGCGAAGAAACCTTGGTGGTATATGCGCCTATAGCTCACAGACTTGGAATTTCAAGTATAAAAAATTTACTTGAGGATTTAAGTTTTAAGTTTTTATTACCTGATGAGTACGCACAAATTGATAATTATATAAATGCAAAAGATCAACAAATTCAACTTGGATTTAATGAATTTATCTCAAAAATTGAAATGTTATTTTTAGAGAATGGTTTTAGACAAGGCAGTTTTGTTATACATAAAAGAATTAAACATAATTATTCTATTTATTTGAAAATGCAAAGAAAAGGTGTAGGACTTGATGAAGTTTTAGATCTTTTGGGTGTAAGAATTTTGGTTGAAAAAGTTTATGATTGTTACTTGGCTTTAGGAATTTTACATACGCATTTTAATCCTTTAATTTCAAGATTTAAAGACTATATAGCCTTGCCAAAGCAAAATGGTTATCAAACTTTACATACAACGCTTTTTGATGCAAAAAATATCATAGAAGCACAAATTCGCACCTTTGATATGCACAAGACTGCTGAATTTGGCGTGGCAGCACATTGGAAATATAAAGAAGGAAATATAACAACACCAAATTTAGATTGGCTTGCAGATATTTCCATGCATGGTAAAGAAGAAGGAAATAATATACAAGATTGTGATGCTATTGAGCTTTATGAATATGCAAAAGATAGTTTATATATAGAAGATATAGCGGTGTATTCTCCAAAAGGTGAGATTTTCACTTTGCCGCGTGGGGCTACGGCTTTGGATTTTGCATATGAGGTTCATACTAAAGTAGGGCTTCATGCAAAAACTGCTTTTGTTAATCGCATGAGGGTGCCACTATTAACTGTGCTAAAAAATGGAGATATAGTTAGTATAGAAACTTCAGAGGAAGAATTTTTTAGATGTTCTTGGATAGACAGTGTTAAAACAGGAAAGGCTAGGGCTAGTATAAGAGATTTTTGTAAGCAAAAGAAAAAAGAATTAAATAATAAAATTGCTATAAATCTTTTATCTACAGTATTTAATAAAGATTCTAAGCTTATAGAAGAGTGGCTTGAAAAAGAAAAATTTAACAAAAAGCTCAGACAAATTGCTTTAGATTTTAATTATTTTAAAGAGGTAATTATAGCTCTTAGAAAATATGTAGGGCAAAATCAAGCAGCTAAATTTGAGCAAAATGAGCAAAAATTTGAAAGTATAGTGATTGGTTCTAATTATAAAATAACTACGATTAATTTTGATTATTGTTGTAGGCCTAAAAGAGGGGATGAAATCATTGCTTTTAGACACTCAACTGGAGCAACGATACACCATAAACTTTGCGAGCAAGCAATGAAAATGATAGAAGATAATAAAGAAATGGTTTTTGTTTCTTGGAATGATAGCTCGATAAAAAGTTACAAAATCATTGTTTCTATAGAAAATAAAAAAGGTTCTTTAGCGGATTTTCTAACTACTTTGGCTAAAATGCAAATTAATGTTTTAAGTATTAATTCAGCCGATTCAGAGCCTGTGGTGGCAAATTATTTTGAAGTGCAGGTTGAATTACCTAATAATGTAGATATTGAAAATGCAAAAGAAAGATTAAAAGCTAGATATAAAATTTTAGATTTTACATCTTTAAATGATGCGTATAATAATCACTAAAAAAAGGTTTTGTAATGAATATTGAAGAAATTATTAAAGAAATTAAACGAGGAATAGCAGAAATTATTGATGAAGAAAGATTAGTTTCTTTGGTAAAAAATTACTATGAAAAAGGTGAAAATTTTTTTGTAAAGGCTGGTTTTGATCCTACGGCTGCTGATTTGCATTTGGGTCATACTGTGGTTTTGAGCAAAATGGCTTTGCTTCAAAAACATGGAGCTATAGTACAGTTTTTAATAGGTGATTTTACTGCTCAAATAGGCGATCCAACAGGAAAAAGTGCTACAAGAAAAAAGCTTGATAAAGAAGAAGTACTTAAAAATGCCAAAACTTATGAAGAGCAAGTTTTTAAGATTTTAGATCCAAGTAAAACTCAAATTCATTTTAATTCTAAATGGCTAAATGAGCTTGGTGCTGCTGGTATAGTAGAGCTTACTTCGACTTTTAGCGTTGCTAGAATGCTTGAAAGAGATGATTTTACCAAGCGTTTTAAAGAGCAAAGTCCTATATCAATTTGTGAGTTTTTATATCCACTTTTGCAAGGTTATGATAGCGTTGCATTAAAAAGTGATATAGAAATGGGTGGAACGGATCAAAAGTTTAATCTTTTAATGGGTAGACAGCTTCAAAGAGTATATAATTGCCAAAAAGAACAAGCGGTGATGATGATGCCATTGCTTGAAGGTCTTGATGGTGTAAATAAAATGAGTAAAAGCTTGAGAAATTATATCGGTGTGACTGAAAATGCCAAAGATATGTATGCTAAGGTTTTGAGTATAAGTGATGAGTTGATGTTTAGATATTATGAG
The DNA here is from genome assembly GCF_025771825.1 of Campylobacter sp. IFREMER_LSEM_CL2101. Classification (NCBI taxonomy): domain Bacteria; kingdom Pseudomonadati; phylum Campylobacterota; class Epsilonproteobacteria; order Campylobacterales; family Campylobacteraceae; genus Campylobacter; species Campylobacter sp. IFREMER_LSEM_CL2101. Next base: position 64,003 of record NZ_JAKMQZ010000009.1, on the reverse strand, counting down.
CTTTTAAGTGAAAAAAGCTTAAATGAAATTTCACAAATAAAAGATGATATTAAAAATGGCTCATTGCATCCTAAAAAAGCTAAAGAAAATTTAGCTTTAGAAATTACTGCGCGTTTTCACTCAAGCGAATGTGCGCTAAAAGCTAAGGAAGAATTTGACAAAGTTCATAGCGCAAAAGAGCTTCCTAGTGATATGTCAAGTTTTACTTTAGAGGGTAGTATTTGGCTTGCAAAAGCTATAGTAGAGTGTAAAATGGAAAGTTCTACTTCAGCAGCTAGAAGATTGATTAATTCAAATGCAGTAAGTGTTAATGGAGAAAAAGTTCAAGATGAACAATTCCAACTAGAAAGCGGTGAATATATTTTACAAGTTGGAAAAAGAAAATTTGCAAAATTAAAGGTAATATGATGAGTTTTAAAGCTTTAAAAATTGGAAAGCATGAGATAAAATATCCTATTTTTCAAGGTGGTATGGGGCTTGGTATAAGTTGGGACAAACTTGCTTCTGCGGTTTCTTTAAATGGTGGATTAGGGATTATTTCTTCAGTAGGAACTGGATATTATGAAAATAGAACGCATATAGATAAAGAGTTCAATGCAAAACCTTATGGCAGTGATAATTTTTACTCAAAAGCAGGCTTAAAAGCCTTGATAGATAATGCTAGAAAGGTTTGCAAAGATGCGCCTTTGGGCTGTAATATTTTATATGCAAGTAATAATTATGCGCAAATTGCACGCAATGCTTGTGAAGTTGGTTTTAATGTGATAGTTTCAGGAGCAGGACTTCCTACGAATTTACCTGAATTTACACAAGATTATCCAGATGTTGCTTTGGTGCCTATTGTATCATCAGCTAAGGCTTTAAAAATTATTTGCAAAAGATGGCAAAGCAGATACAATCGCTTACCTGATGCAGTTATAGTTGAAGGACCAAAAAGTGGAGGACATCAAGGTTTTACTTATGAGCAATGTTTAATGGATGAATATCAATTAGAAAATGTAGTACCACAAGTTGCACAAGAAATTAAAAACTGGGGAGATATACCATTAATCGCTGCAGGTGGAATTTGGGATAAGCAGGATATAGAAAAAATGATGTCTTTAGGGGCAAGTGGTGTTCAAATGGGAACTCGCTTTATAGGAACTTTTGAATGCGATGCGAGTGATGATTTTAAACAAGTATTGCTAGATTGTAAAAAAGAAGATATTGAGCTTTTAAAATCTCCAGTTGGCTATCCTGCAAGAGGGGTAAGAACTAACCTTTTAAATTTAGTAGATAAAAGAATGGGGCCAAAAATTTCTTGCGTGAGTAATTGTGTTGCACCATGCGGTAGAGGCAAGGAAGCTACTAAGGTGGGTTATTGTATAGCAGATAGATTATATGATGCTTGGAGTGGTAAAAAAGAAACAGGCTTATTTTTTACAGGGGCTAATGGATATAGACTAGATAAGCTTATTAGTGTAGAAGAGCTAATGAAAAAATTAGTTAATGGTGAAGATGCTTAGAATATTTTTTATTTTTTTATTATTTTGTCTTAGTGTTTTTGCTAATGCAGAAGTTAAGAAATTTGATCAAAATTTTTTAACTTCTAATTCAGAAGAAAAACTACAATTACACCAGCAATTAAAATCTTTGTATATACAAAGTGTGATTAATGATAATAATGAAGAAAAAAATGAGATTTTAAAAAGATTAATCATAAGTTCAAATTCTTTAGGTTTTGATGATAGGGCTTATGTGCAAGAGCTTAAAGAAAGTGGAGTAAGTGAAGAAGAAATTTCACGTTTAAAAAATGCTTTAAAAGTTATACAAGATCAAAAAATAAAAAAAGAACAAACAAAAATTGAAACTAATACCACATTACCTATTAATAAAAAAGAAGATAAAAAAGAAGATAAAAAAGAAGATAAAAAAGCTCCGGTGCAAAAAGAGCTTTTTGTGCTTGATGTTAAAAAATTAGACAATGGCATCTTACTTGATTTGAGTGAAAAAATCAGTCAAAAAGATATTAAAAACTTTACTCTCAAAGGTGATAAGAATTTTCGTTATGTTGCAGATTTTGATGGAATTTTAAAAGGACCTAAGAGAAATTTTGAATTTAAAGATTTTGATATTATTGTGTCGCAATTTAACCCAACAAGTATGCGTTTGGTCTTAAGCTCAAAAAAAGAATTAAAGATCAAAATAGAGCTTAAAGAACAAAGTCTTTTTATGGGGCTTGAAAAAGTAGAAAAAAAAGAAGAACCCAAACCTATAGTTAAAAAACAAAATGAAGTCAAAAAAACAGAAGTTAAAAAAGAGCCTTTATATATTTTAAAATCAAGTAAAGATAAAAATGGTATTAATTTGAAATTAAACAATGATATTGATATTGAAGATATTAAAATCAATTCTTTTAAAGATGGTAAAACATATCGCTCTATTGTGAGTTTTGAAGCTATTTTAGAAGGTGATAGAAAAAAAATCGATATCAATAAAAATCAATCCATCACAATAGTGCAGTTTAATAAAACTACAGTAAGAGTTGTTTTAAATTCTACTAGTGATTTTAAAACTAATCTTGATTTAGACGATGAGGAATTATTTATAGGCTTTGAAAAAAAGGCTAAAAAAACACCAACAAAAACTACTTCAAAAACGTCAAAAACTACCATTAAAAAATCAGGTAAAATCATAGTAATTGACCCAGGTCATGGAGGTAAAGATCCAGGTACTTTGGGTGATAAGGGTGTTAGAGAAAAAGATGTAGTTTTAAGCGTGGCTTTAAAACTTGGTAATGAGCTTAAAAAACGCGGATATAGAATTTATTATACTAGAAGTACGGATAAATTTATAAACTTAAGAGATAGAACTTCTATGGCTAATGAAAAAATGGCAGATTTGTTTATTTCTATCCATGCTAATGCAGCTCCAAATAAACAAAGAGCTAAAACTTTACAAGGTATTGAAACTTTCTTCTTATCGCCTGCAAGAAGCGAAAGAAGCAAAAAAGCTGCTGAGTTGGAAAATCAATCTGATTTTGAAGAGATGAATTATTTTTCCAAACAAACCTTTTTAAATTTTTTAAACCGTGAAAAAATAGTTGCTTCAAATAAATTGGCTATCGATGTGCAAAAAAAGATTTTAAGTAATGTAAGAAAAAAATATAAAGTTGTGGATGGTGGGGTTAGAGAAGCTCCTTTTTGGGTTTTAGTGGGTGCGCAAATGCCTGCTATATTGATTGAAACAGGTTATATTAGTCATCCTAGCGAAAGAAATAGATTAACAAATAAAAATTTCCAAGAATTATTAGCCATTGGTATTGCTAATGGTATAGAGAGTTATTTTTATAAAAATCAATGAAAAAAGCAAATATTACCATTAAAAACAATGCACCTTTTTCTTTGGATTTTGATGATTATTATTTTAATTCTAGCGATGGTTTAAGTGAGAGTGAATTTATCTATACTAATGCTTTTGAATTTCAAACAAAACAAACTATCATTGCAGAGCTTGGTTTTGGTATAGGTTTAAATTTTTTCCTTACTTTAAGGCGTTTTATAAAGGAAAAAAAAGAAAATCAAAGACTATTTTATCTTAGTTTTGAAAATTTTTATATAGAAAAAGAAACATTAAGAGAAATTTATAAAAATCTTGGTTTTTATGAGGAATTTGAAGAGCTTTTAGAACAGTTTTTAAAATTTTATCCCCCATGTAAAGATGGAGTTTATAGATTTTATTTTCAAGATTGTTTTTTAGACTTGGTATTTGGTAATGCTAAAGAAAAGTTACAAAATTTAGACTTTAAAGCTGATATTTGGTATCTAGATGGTTTTGCTCCTGCTAAAAATCAAGAGATGTTTGATGAGGATATTATAAACAAAGTTGCTAAAAATTCAAAAATAAATGCCAAGATTTTAACCTTTTCTTCTGCAAGCATTTTAAAAAAAGCTTTAATTAATAATAATTTTCAAGTACAAAAGATCAAAGGTTTTAAAAAAAGAGAAATGATACAGGCTATTTTTAATGGCCTTGAGTTTGAAGATAAATTTGCTTATTTTAACACTCCGTGTTTGAAAAAAGAGATACAAAAAATAGCCATCATCGGAGCAGGTATAGCCGGAGCTAGTATAGCTTATGAGCTTTCTTTAAGAAATGTTCAAGTAGATGTTTTTGAAAAAGAAAATTCATTAGGAAAAGGTGCTTCTGGAAATATCAATGGAATTTTAAGCTCTTTGATTTTAAAACCTGATGTATTATTGGGTGAGTTTTCACAATATGCTTTTTTAGAGGCTAGTAGATTTTATAGGCAAATTTTAGGTTTAATTCCTCAAGGAGTTTATGAATTTGCTCATAATGAGCTTATGCAAGAGCGTTTTGATAGTCAAAAAGATAATGTTTTATTTGAAATTATTAACAACCAAGCCTTTTTAAAAGATGGAGCTTGCATAAAACCCCAAGAGCTTGTAAAAACTCTTTTACAAAAAAGCAAGGCTAGGGTGTTTTTTGAGTATGAATTTAAAGACTATTCTTATGAAAATGAAAAGTTTTCTTTGCAATTTAATAATCAAAAAACATTAAAAGATTATGATGTGTTAATTTATGCTCAAGGTGCTGATGTTAAGAATTTCTTAGAGTATAAATATATGAAATTAAGCAGTGTTAGAGGGCAATGTACTCATTTAAAACCATTTTTAAAAAATTCTCATGCTTTATCTTCAAAAGGCTATATTTGTCCTATCAATGAAGAATTAAATTTGCAACTTATTGGTGCAAGTTATGATAGGCTTAATCAAGATACAACGCTTTTAAAAAATGATGATTTGCAAAATATTGAAAATATAAAAGAATTTTTACAAGGTGAGAATTTAGAAATTATGGGTGGAAAAGTAGGATTTAGATCATATTCTAGTGATAGATTTGCCATAATAGGTCAAGCTTATGATGAAAATTTTTATATGCAAAATTACAAAGCACTTTTATGGCATAAAAATAAAAGTCAAGTAGAGCCAAATGATTTTATTCCTTTGTATTTTTCTATTGCTCATGGATCTAGGGCTTTTGCTAGTGCTATTATTGGAGCTAGAATGCTTAGTGCATTAATCTTTGATGAACCAAAAATAGAAAAAGATTTTTTATATGCTACTCATCCTACTAGATTTTTAATCAGAATGCTAAAAAAAGGAAAAATTTTATAACAAGTAGTTTTTTTGTTTGAAATGCTATTAGCTATATTGTAAAAATATAATGCTATTATAAATATAGAGTTAGCAATATTTCATGATAAATGTGGAATTTTGTATCTTTATAAAATAATACATTAGAGGTTGAGTGAAAAAATACATTTTTTTAAGCTGTATATGCATAAATGCATTTGCTTTAAATTTAGAAGAAAGCTTAGGTGAGGGTGAGGCTAATGTTAGCAAAGAGCAAAAAACAAATACAGTTTCTAAGCAAGTATTTTTTCAAAAACCACAAGAATATCAAGCCCAAAATGTTGATTTTGGATCCTTTGCTAGTAAATCTTTAGGGCAAGTTTTAAATTTAAGTTCTAAAGATAAAACAGAAGCAAGTTTAGACTACAATGCTTTGAGTGTTAATATAAAAAATATCAATTCGATATTAGATTATGATAATGCTACCTTACTTTTAGAAAAACAAGCAAGAATAGATCAAGCAGAGCAGGCATATTCTTTAGGACTTATTAATCGTTATGAATTTGATGAGTTTAATTTTGGTTTTAATTATTTTAATGATCAATATAAAGAAGCTTATACTAAGAATAGCTTTGGCGCTGAATTGCAGTTTAGTCATTATTTTAAAGCATATGCTAATCATTATAAGATCAAAGAAAACGATAGTGATGATAGCACAGAGCTTGGGGTTGTATTTGACTTGCCATATTTGAATGTTTTAAATGTAAATTCTAATATAAAAGAATTACAAAACCAATATAACATTACTTATTCTCCAATTTCTATTTTAGATTTATCGCTTAATTATCAAGATGAAAAAACTAACGCCAAAGATCAAACAGCAATGTGGATAAGATTTAGACTAAATTATGAGCAAAGTTTAAGTAAGCAATTTTATAATAGCTTTTACCGTAAAAATAATATAGGCGAATTTAATCGTTATGATTTTGCTACTAGGACTTATTAATTATTCATAAAACGAGTGATGTCGTTATAAGTTACAAACACCATTAAACTTAAAAGCAAAGCCATGCCAAAATAACTAAGATATTCAAAACATACTTTTGGTACTTCTTTTTTAAAGATTAGCTCATAAAGGTTAAAAAGTATATGTCCTCCATCTAGTGCTGGAATAGGAAGTAAATTGAGCACTCCAAGGTTGATAGAAATTAAAGCAGTGATTAAAAATAAAACCACTATGCTAGTATTTGCTGCTTTGGAGGTTATATCTACCATAGTGATGATTCCACCCATGTTTTTAGCGTCTAACTCCCCACTGATGATTTTAGCAAGGCCTTTAAAAATAAGCAAAGAAGCTTCTATGCTTTCTTCATAAGCGTATTTTAAACTACTAATTCCTGGATGATAAATAGTAACAAACTCACCCTTAGGTGCTATGCCAATTAGTGGTTTTTGAACTTTTTGATAAAACTCATTATAACCTTGATCAATTTGCGGGGTTAGGGTGATGTTGATGAGTTTGTCATTGCGTTCTATACTAAGTAGGGTTGGTTTTATATGTACAAGTTTACCGATTTCTTCAAAGCTTTGAATTTTAACTCCATCTATAGCTAGGATTTTATCTCCAATTTGTAAATTTGCTTTTTGTGCAGCTGAATTTGGTGCTATATTACCAATAATAGGTGCAAGCTTTTGAATTCCTAAAAAACCTATGGCTATATAAAGTAAAAATGCTAAAAAGAAATTAAAAAATGGTCCTGCAAAAAGTATATAAATTCTAGCTAGAGGACTTAGAGTATTATAGCTATTTGGTTCGTAATTTTTTTCGCTAGGATTTAAATCATCTTGTCCTTTGAGTTTAACATAACCACCAAAAGGTAGAGCAGATAAGCGATATTCTGTGTTTTTGTAAGTTTTTTTAAAAACAGCTCTTCCAAAGCCTATACTAAAAATTTCTACATCGACTTTCATATGTTTTGCGGCTAAAAAATGTCCTAACTCGTGAAAAAAAATTAAAAAAGATATAACCAAAAGCGTTATTAAAAAGCTAAAAGAATAAAATTTAAAGCCAATGGCTAAGATAATAAATAAAAATAAATATGATTTCAAATTTATACCTTTTTTAAATGTTTTATATAAGCTAGTATGTATTCAAAAGCTGAATAAAGTGTAAGCACTAATGCAATAAATAACAATGTATTAGCAAAAGGCCACTGCATGATTAAAAATATAATGGCTATCATTTGAAAGGTTGTTTTTATTTTTCCTGCAAAAGAAGCACTTACATCAAATTTTTCACTCACCATAACTACTCGAAAACCGGTTATAAAAAATTCTCTTACTAGAATAATATAAATCATCCAAGGATCAGCTTTTTGGATGAGTAACAATCCTAAAAAAGCAGCCAAAACAAGCATTTTATCCGCTAGTGGATCTATAATAGCTCCAAGTTTTGTAGTTTGATTCCAAGTTCTTGCAATATAACCATCAAAAAAATCAGTCAAGGCAGCTATACCAAAAATAACACAAGCAAAATAATTTACCCAACTAGGATGAATATTTTCAAAATCATTAATAAGCAAAAAAAACAAAAGTGGAGCTAATAATATCCTTATAAATGCTAAGATATTAGGTAAATTCATTGTTTATTAATCCTTGTGTTTAAAGAAAATACCCCAAAATGGGGTAATGAATCATTTAAAAGTGGTACCACCATCTACGATTAAAGTGTGTCCTGTGATCCAATTTGCTTTATCAGAACATAAAAATAAACATGCTCCTGCTAAATCTTGAGGTTGTCCAATACGGTTTAATGGACTAAGATTAATAGTTGCATTTTTAACTTCTTCATAATTTGTAAATGCTTTAAGCGCATCAGTGTCAATTGGTCCACCACTTACTACATTTACACGGATGTTTTTAGAGCCAAGTTCGGTTGCAGCATATCTTGCCATAGCTTCTACTGCTGCTTTTGCTGTACCGTGTCCTGCATAGTTTTCAATATGTACTAAATTTCCTGTTGAAGAAATAGATAATATACTACCCCCACCAACTTTTTCCATTCTTTTTGCTGCTTCTTGTGCTCCGACAACAAAAGCATTTACGGTTGCTGTGAAAATATTATTTATTCCACGAGGTTTTAATTTCATAAATTTAGTATATCCACCTACAACAGCACGACCTGAGATAATAGCATTAGAGATGAAAAAATCTATTCTGTCAAAATCTTGATCGATTTTTTCAAATAAGTCTTTATAAGTTTCTGGTTCAAGTATGTTAAACTCATAAGCCTTTGCTTTGATTTTATAGTTATTTTCTAAATCTTTTACAATTTCTTGAGCTAAATCTGCATTAGAATTATAAGTAAAAGCTACATTAGCTCCTGCTTTTGCAAACTCATATACAATAGCTTTACCAATCCCTCTTGTTCCACCGCTAATTACTAAAGTTTTATTTTGAAAAAAAGTATCCATTAAAATCCTTTTATATTATAGTTTTTCATAATCGCTTCTATTTTTGCTAAATTGCAATCACTAGGTTTACAAAGTGGCAAACGATATTCTAAAGTAGGAGTTAAACCTGCTATATACATTGCTGCTTTAATAGGTATAGGATTGCTTTCGCAAAATAAAATTTTATTGATATTATACAACTCATCATTAATTTTTTTAGCTTCAATATATTTTTCTTCTAAAGCTAGATGAGTTAATTTTGAAATCATATCAGGAAGTAAATTTGAAGTAACTGAAATCACACCTTTACCACCATTTGAAAGTATAGGATAATTAATTGCATCTTCCCCACTTAAAAGCATCATTCTAGGCTCATGCGCTAGCAAATCAACGCATTTATCAATACTTCCACTAGCCTCTTTTACCCCATAAATATTTTCACAATCTCTAAATAATCTTATAATGGTTTCTGTTTGAAGTTCACAACCTGTTCTTCCTGGCACGTTATATAAAAGTACAGGTATATCTATGCTTTTTGCTATTTCTTTATAATGCAAATACAAACCTTCTTGTGTGGGTTTGTTATAATATGGAGTAACGCTTAAAATACCATCAGCTCCATGCTCTTGTGCAAATTTAGCCAAACTTACAGCTTCATGTGTAGCATTACTTCCTGCTCCGGCTAAAACCTTGCAAGAACTTCCCTTGCAAGCATCTAGTGCTATTTCTATGCAAATTCTATGTTCTTCATGGGTTAAGGTGGCACTTTCTCCGGTTGTTCCAACAGGCACTACCGCATCAATCCCATTTGCTATTTGTCTTTTTATGAGTTTGTGGTAAGTTTGTTCATCTAATTTTCCATTTTTAAACGGAGTTATTAAAGCTGTCATTGCTCCTATGATGATTTTATTGTCCATTTTCACCCCTTTTTAAAATTATTGTAGTAGATTTGTTTTCATTGAAGTATTTTTTAGCACAATGAATTAAATCATCTTTGCTTAAATTTTCTATATTTTTTTCATAATCAAGCAAAGGTTTTAAATCGCCTTTTGCAAGATAAGAGCCATAAATATTTGCAACGCTGCTTGCATTGCATAGTGAAAAGATAAAATCGCTTTTTACAGTATTTTTGATTTTTTCCATGATAGTATCATCAAATTTGGCATTTTTTACATCTTCAAGAATTTTTAAAAGCTCTTTTTCAACATCTTCTGCTTTTATACCTTCATTGCAAACGCAAATAAATATAAATAAATTCTCATCTATATTTTCACTTGCATAAGCATAAAATTCATTGATTAATTCTAATTTATCAATTAAAATTTCACTTATTAAAGAACTTTTTCCATTTCCCAAAAGTTCGCTTAATGCACAAAGTTTTGGCATATCTTCATGATTAAATGCAGGAATTTTATATGCAAGTGCTAGCAGTTGCGTATCGCTTTCTTTATGTAAGATCACGCGTTTAGCACCATCTTGTTCAGGTTCTTTTTCATGAACTATAGGAATTTCTTTGGTGTTTTTTATATTTTGAAAATGTTTTTTAGCTAAAGTAAATACTTCATCTTCATTTATATCGCCACTCACAAGCAAAATAGCATTTTTGGGTTGATAAAAAGTTTGATGAAAATCTTGTATATCTTCTATTTTCCAATTTTGTATATCTTTAAAAAAGCCTATCGGGGTCCAGTGATATGGATGGTGTAAAAAGGCATGGTTGTATAATCTAAAATACAAATATCCCAAAGGATTATTATCAGTTCTCCAACGCCTTTCTTCTAAAACTACATTTCTTTCAGGCTGAAACTCATCATCTTTTAAATTTAAATTACGCATTAATTCAGCAAAAAGCCATAAAGACTTATCTAAATTTTCACTAGAGCATTTTATAAAATAATGCGTATAGTCAAAGCCCGTGCTTGCATTATCTACTCCGCCAAAACCCTTGACTATTTCATCAAATTCACCTGCTTTTAAATTTTTTGTACTTTTAAAATTTAAATGTTCAAGCATATGGGCTATGCCACTTTTCCCCATTTTTTCATTTCTTGAACCAACTTTATAAAAAATATCTACACTTATAACTCCGCTTTTTTTATTTACAGGTAAAGTATAGACTTCAAGTTCATTTTCAAGGATGATTTTTTTATAATTAATCATTTAAAATTAACTCCTATAGCTTGACTAATATGATTAAAACCATCTTGTTTTAAAAGCTCGATTAAACCCTGGTTGATGTTTTTAACAATACTTGGTCCTTTAAAAATCATAGCTGTATAAATTTGAACCAAACTAGCACCATTTTTAATACGCTCATAAGCAAGTTCAGCACTATCTATACCACCACTTGCTATTAAAATAGTATCTTTATAAATTTCTTTAGCTACTTCTTTAAAAAATGTCGCACTTTTTTGGGTGATTAATCTACCACTAATTCCGCCAAAAGTTCTTGCATTGTCAATCAAAGAATAATCTATACTAGTATTTGCCATGATAATACCATCAGCTTTTGCACTAATAGCGCTTTTGCAAAGTGAAATTGCACTGTCTATATTCATATCTGGAGCAATTTTTAAAATCACAGGTTTATTTGTGATTTCTTTTGCTTGGTTAAATAAAGTACTTACAAATTCCTCGCTTTGTAAATCTCTTAAATTCTTGGTATTTGGAGAGGATATATTAACCACAAATAAATCACACAAATCTTTAAATTCTTTTAATAAAATAATATAATCATTAATAGCTTCTTCATTTGGGGTGATTTTGTTTTTACCTATATTTGCTATTAAAGGTATGCTAAATGGATAGATTTTTTTTACTTCTTTAGCAATGGCGTCTTTACCTTTATTGTTAAAACCCATAGCATTTTGAATACTTTCTTGTTCAACAAGTCTAAAAAGTCTAGGTTTTTCATTACCATTTTGAGGTTTTGGGGTAAAAGTTCCATATTCTAAAAAGCCAAAACCTAAAGCACTTAGCGGTCTTATCATCGTGGCGTTTTTATCAAAGCCACCTGCTAAGCCCACAGGATTGTAAAAATTTAAATTAAAAATTTCTTGATTTAAAATTTCATCATTTATTACGCAATCTTTTGCAAAAAAACTAAGCCCTCCAGGAAATATACAATCTAGTGTTCGCATGCTAAATTCAGCCAAAGCATGAGCATTTTCTGGATCTAATTTATATATTAAAGGTTTTAAGCTTTCATAGGTCATATTTTTCCTTTTTTACAAAATAGCATATTGTACTAAAAAAATGATAATTCTTAGTTTTCATTTTCTTTATCTTTGTCAGTTTTTTGTACTTTTTGTTTTAATTTTTGATAAATTTCACAATGTTGCATTAAATAAGCATCATTTCCTATAGAAGCTATTTTTCCTTTATCAAGTACAGCAATTTTATCAGCATTTTCTATAGTGCTAAGTCTATGAGCGATGATGAGTATTAAGCGATCTTTTTTTAAGCTTTCTATAGTTTTTACTATGGCTTTTTCACTTTCATTATCAAGTGCTGAAGTTGCTTCATCAAAAATTAAAATTTGAGGATTTTTATATAAAGCCCTTGCTATAGCAATGCGTTGTTTTTGTCCGCCGGAGAGATTTTTTCCATGTTCTTTTAATTCAGTATGTATACCGCCAAGTTCTTGAACAAAATCATAAGCATTAGCTTGTTTTAAAACCTCTATTACACGTGCTTCATCGTATTCTTTAGCATAAGCTATATTTTGAGCTATAGTGTCATTAAATATATAAATATTTTGAGTTACTAAAGAGATATTTTCTCTTAAACTAACAATATCAAAAGAACTAATATCTCTTTGATTGATTAAAATTTCTCCACTATCTTTTTCAAAAAAATACATTAAAAGATTAATAATAGAGGATTTCCCGCCACCGCTTGATCCAACTAAGGCTAGAATTTCTCCTTTATTAAAAGAAAAATTTACATCTTTTAATACCATTTTATCTTTTTGATAGCTTAAAGAGACATTTTTAAAATGAATATTTTGGATATTTTCTGTAAGTTTTTCATCACCACCTTTAATTTGCGGTTCTAAATCAGTTAGATAGAAAGTTCTCTCACTTGCTGCTACTGCATTTTGTAATCTTGTATAAAGTGAAGAAAGTCTTTTAATAGGAGTATAAGCCATAAATAAAGCTGTAGTAAAACTAAAAAAAGAACCTATGCTTAAACTTCCATCGATTACTTCTTTGCCGCCTATTATAATTACTATTGCAAAGCCAATTGAACCCATAGATTCCATTAAAGGGCTACTTAAAGCTTCGATTCTAATGCCTTTTAAGGAAAGTTTGCAAACTTCACTATTAGTTTGGCTGAATTTTTGCATTTCATTTTTACTTGCATTAGAAGCTTTAATAAGTTCTATATTAGAAAAGATTTCGCTTAATCTTGAAGTAAGATCAGAATTTTTTTCTTGGGTATTGTGTCCTATTTTTTTGATTTTTTTAGCAAAAATAGCAAGGGGATAGATTGCTAAAGGTAAAATTACTAAAGCAAAAAAAGCAAGTTTTGGACTTTGATAAATCACCACACTTAAAAGCCCAATGGCAGTTAAACTTTCTCTTAAAATTTCAGGTATTATAGTAGAAACTATATTTTGCAAAGCTCCAATATCAGAAGTACACCTGCTGATTAATTCCCCACTTCTGTATTTATGAAAAAAACTCATATCTAAGCGCAAAAGATTGCCAAGAACTAATTCTCTTAATCTTCTTAAAATATCTGTCCCAACATAAGATATATAATAAACTTGCATATAAGCGCCAAGATTTTTTAAAGCATAAATTAAAATAACAAGCAAAGGCATATAATAAAGCAATTGAGCGTTTTTTTCTATAAAAATTTTATTTAAAATAGGCTCTATGATGTATGCACTAGCTGCTGTGCCACCACTGGTTAAAAGCATGCCAATAATAGCTAAAACAAAATAAAACCAATAATCTTTATAATAAGGCTTAAAGCGAGTAAAAACTTCTTTAAGCTTCATTTCTTTGTAATTTTTATCCATTTTTCTCCCATACCACACCATTTGGTGTATCCATTAAAAGAATATTCTCTTTAGCCAAATCATCACGAATTTGATCTGCTAAGGCATAGTTTTTTTCTTGTTTTGCCTTGTTGCGTAGAGCAATTTTTTCTTCTATTTCTTGACATTTTTCTTCACTAATACCAAATTGAAAATATTTTATAGTATCTATAAAACCTATACCAAAAATAAAAGCAAGTTCTTTTAAGGTTTTTTCCAATTGTATTTTATAAGTTTTATCTTTTGGGTTTTTATCTAAATAAATATTACTTTCATTGATAAACTCATCAAGTAAAGCTAAGGCTTTAGAGGCATTTAAATCATCATTTAAAACTTCTAAGATATTTTTAGCTACTTCACTTTCTATGGTAGTTTTTTCATCTATAAAAGCATTTAAATTTAAGCGTTTTTTTAAGCGGTAAAATTTATCAAGTCTTTTTTTAGCAGCTTGTAAGTCTTCTAAAGCATAGTTAAAATGCGCTCTATAATGCACACTTAAAAGATAAAATCTCAAAACCTCTCCACTAAAAAGTTTTAAAGAATCTTTTAGAAAAAAGCTATTTCCCAAGCTTTTGCTCATTTTTTCACCATTAATTTGCACAAAGCCATTGTGTAGCCAAAAATTAGCTAATTCATGATTGTTTTTACAACGACACTGACAAGCTTCGTTTTCATGATGAGGAAAAAGTAAGTCTATACCCCCTGCATGAATGTCAAGTTTATCTTTAAAAATACTTTCTATCATCACAACACATTCTGTGTGCCAACCTGGTCTTCCTTTGCCAAAACTTGCAGGATAAAATTTTTCATCAAATTTCCATAAAACAAAATCGCTATCATTTTTTTTAGCCACGCTTTCTTCTAGGCGTGATTGATTATCTTCTAAATTTCTTTTAGAGATATAAAAGTATTTATCATCTTTGCTAGTATCAAAATAAATCCCATCTTCAAGTTTATAAGCTAGGTTTAATTCTAAAAGTTTTTCTATATATATAATCATTTGCTCAATATAAGCTGTAGCCTTTGGTTTAAAATCAGGTTCTAAGATATTAAGCGCTTGCATATCTTCTTCATATCTTTTAATATAAAAATTTGTAATTTCTTCTAAACTTTTACCACTCTCTTGCATTTTTTTTAAGATTTTATCATCAATATCAGTGTAATTTCTAACAAAAACTACTTTATAATCATTTGCTAGCAAAACTCTTCTTAAAAAATCAAAACACACACTACTTCTTGCATGTCCTAAATGTGCATCATCATATACAGTAGGCCCGCATAAATAAATATTTGCTTTTTTTGCCTCATGTGGGATAAATTCGCATTTTTTCTTTAAAACACTATCAAAAAAAACCATTAAAACAAACCTTTAAAAAAATGATAAATTTCAATTAAAAATTGTATTAAAATATCTTTAATTTCAAATAAGCCTAAAGCAAATAAACTTAAAAATACTATACTAATAAGCCAAAATTTAACCCTAAAAATACCCCAAAGATTTTTAAAGCCAAATTCTTTTATATTAGCATATAATAAATAAAAAGCACTAATAGATGAAGCTAATGCAATGCCTAAGCTCTTATAAGCTTCTTCTTTGATAAGTAAAATAATCACTATACTAAAAAATGCTGATATAAAAAGTGTTTTAAAGGCGATTATAGCGGCTATTTTTTGTTTAAATTTAGCATAAAGCCATAAAGAAAAAAGTTTTTGTAAACCAAAAGGTAAAAGTCCTAAAAGATAAGCTTGTAATAAAAATGCAGTGATTTTTGTATCTTCTTGATTAAAATTTCCTCTTTGAAATAAAAACTCCACAATTTCTTTAGCTAAGATAATCCCCACTATACTAGCTAAAATCAAAAGCACGCTTAAATATTCAAAAGCTTTTTGCATAAAAGCTAAGGCTTTTTGTTCTTCATTTGCTTTTAAATGTCTTAGTATTTTTGGAAAACTTACTTGACTTAGTGCGATTGCAAAAAGAGCTAAAGGAAGCTGAAAAACCCTATTAGAATAATACAAATACGAAATACTTCCAGCCATTAAAAAACTAGCTATAGTGGTATCTAATAATGAACTAATTTGATTTGCTGAAGAGCCTAAAAGTCCATGAGTAAATGTAGAGTGGAACTTATCTAAATTAGTCTTTGTTTTTTTAAGTTTTATGCTTAAATACATACTTTTTAAAATTCTAGTGTTTTTTAAAGCAAAAATATGCCATATAAGTTGAGCTAGACCACTTAAAACAGTCGCATATGAAAAATAATACAAAGCTTCTAAAGGTTTATCTTGAGTGACAAAAAATCCGGCAATCACAACAAAAAGATTAAAAAATGAAGCAGAAAAAGAAGTGATGAAAAAATTTTGTTTATAATTTAACAAAGAGCCTAAAAAAGTTACTAAAAAAATAAAAAACAAATACCAAAAATTAATAGAAACTAAAGGCGCAGCTAGAATGATCGTTTCTTTGTTAAAACCAAAGGCAAAAATCTTTGTAAAAAATTCAGCAAAAAAACTCACTAAAACACAGGTTAAAAAAACAATAATACTAAATTGTAATAAGACATTTATACAAAAAGCACCTTTTTTACTTGCTTTTAAAAAACTTGGTAAAAAAGCTTGTCCAAAAGCCCCTTCAGCGAAAATTCTTCTAAAAAAAGCAGGCATTTTTAAAGCCACAAAGAAAATATCACTATAAATTCCAGCACCTAAGTACAAGGCTAAAACAATATCTCTTAAAACACCCATAATCCTAGAAAATAAAATTCCCAAGGCATTGATGATGAAATTTTTAAAAATAATATTTTTTCTCATTAATTTTCATTCTTTAAACATTAGTTTGAGTATTATAAAATTTTTTAATAGCAATAATTTTAACTAAATTTTGATTTTATTTTTGCTAAAATCAAAATTTTATACACAAATAAGGAAGCTTAAGCTATGGAAGAGAAGAAAATTTTATATACTAAAGACCCTTATAAAGAGCTTTTGATATTTGCTTCTGAAAATAAATGCGAAGTTGATGAACTTGATTTTAGATTGTTAAGTTTTAGTACTTCTTATACTTATGATAATCAAGAATGGATAAAAGTTAATGAAAAAGAATTAAAAATTTTTGAAGAAAATGAAAAATTTTTAATTCATGATTTAAGTATAGAGCAAGAGTATAAAATAGAAATTTATTTTAAAAAATTTGCACGCATACCAACTTTTGAAGTTAGCTTGCATGCTAATGAGCTTTGTACTTTATTAAAAGCTAGTGTTAGAGCTAGTGAAGCTATTGCTTTTCATGATAAATTAGCACTAGAGCTTTTAGAAGCTATTTATAAAGCGATGATAAAAGAAAAATATTTACTTGGATTTAGAATTTTTGATTTTAAAAAGCAAATTATTGATTTTAATACTAAAGTTAAAGAAAAGCAAAAATTTGATTTTGAAGTTGAATTTGAAGTATGTAAGGGAGTTAATCCACAAGAGCCTACAAATGAAGAAATTCAATATCACTATTTAGAAAATCTAAAAAAACACAATGATGTGATGAATAGAAACTATGTAGCACCTATAGGAAAAGATGAGGTGGCTATTGAGAGGATTAAACCAAAAGAGGGTAGTGATGGTAAAGATTTAAGATTTAAAATTTTAAAAGCCCTCCCGCCAAAAACAAACAAAGAAAAAGTTATTTGTTCGGATAATTTTGAAGTTAAAGAAGATGATGAAAGTATAAAATATATTGCCAAAAAAGATGGATTTATTATCCAAAAAAAATCTATTTATGAGATAGAAAATTATTTAGAATTTAACAAGGTTGATTTTAAAAGCACGGGTTCTATTTGGGCGGGTTTTGATAAGCAAGTTATTATCGTGATTAAAAATACAAATAGTTTAGAGGATGCAATAGGCCCTAGAATTACCGTTGAAGCACAAGAGTTAGAGGTTGTGGGCAATATGGCTCAAGATTCTGTTTTAAGAGGTAAAAAAGTAATTCTTAAAGGCAATATGCACCATAAAAGTACTATTATAGGGCAAAAGGTTGAGGTTAATATCTTAAGAGGATATTGTGAGGCTGAGGAAATTTTTGCTGAAACTTTAGAAAATGGCTCTATTAAGGCTAAAAAAGTAAATATTAAAAAGGCTGTGGGTGGGGAGATTATTGCTGATGAAATTTATATACAAGAACTTGGTGGAAATTGTTTATGTAGTGCTAAAAGTTTAATCCGCGTTGAAAAAATTCAAGGAAGTGGCAATAAACTTGTAATTCAAGATCTCAAAGCTTTTGATAAAGAAAAAAGTGGCGAGGAAATACTTTTGCATATTGAAGAGTTAAAAAAAGAACAAGAAAATTTAGTCAAGGAAATTGAAGAAACCAAGCATACTATCCATGTGAGTAAAGATTCTGTGAGAATTTTACAGCAAAAGGCAAAAGAATTAATGAATGCAAAAAGAGCTATACCGCAAGCTTATAAGATTACTATTAAAGATTTTAATCAAAAGATTGAAAATTTAAATATTTTAGCTAATAAGATAGAAACTTTAAAAGAGGAAGAAAAAGCAAATATAGAAAAGCTTAAAAAAATTCAAGATGAACTTTTAAAATCAAAAATTATTAATAAAAGTGGAAAATGGATGGATTTAAACGAAGTTAAATTTGTTTTATTAAATCCTAGAAAAGAGTTAAGCTATCATCCGCGTAATGATGAGATGATTGAGTGTTTTGAACTTGAAAAGATAGATACTGAAGATGGAGTAAGTGTTTATGAAATTCGCTCTATTAGTAATTACAAGGAATAAACTAAATGATAGTGGCAATTGAAGGAATAGTGAGTAAAAAAGAACCTACTTTTGTAATTTTAAAAACTTCAAGTGGGGTAAGTTATGGTGTTTATGTGTCGCTTTTTTGCTCAAGTAATTTTGAAAAAGATCAAAAGGTTGAGTTTTTAATCACGCAAATTATCAAAGAAGACTCTCATAAATTATATGGATTTTTAGATATTAATGAGCAAAGAATGTTTGAATTATTAATCAAAATTAGTGGTATAGGAGCAACTACTGCTATGGCACTTTGCTCAAGCTTAGATACTAATACTTTCTATGCAGCTTTGCAAAGTGGCGATGAGAGTGTATTTAAAAAGGTTCCTGGTATTGGTCCAAAGAGTGCAAAAAGAATTATAGCTGAGTTAAGTGATGCAAAAATCAATATAGAAAATTCTAATCAAGATCAAGCACAAGCTTTGGCAGCTTTACTTTCACTTGGTTTTAAACAAGAAAATATTTTAAAAGTTTTAAGAACTTGTGAGAGTAAAAATACTAGTGAGCTTATTAAAGAGGCTTTGAAAAAATTAGCATAATAAAAGGAAAAATATAATGATATATGGTGTAATTTTTGGTGCAAATTCTTATGAGCATGAAATTAGCATTGTGAGTGCTGTGGTATTAAAAAAAGTACTCAAAGTGCAAAAAAAATTTATATTTTGTGATAAAAATAAGGAATTTTTTCTTATAGATGAAGAAAAAATGAATGCAAAAACTTTTAGTAGTGGTGCTTATAAAAAAGAAAAAGCTTTAATACTAAAACAGGGTGGGTTTTTTATAAAAACCATGTTAGGTGAGAAAAAACTTGACATTGATGTAGCGGTAAATATCGTACATGGAAAAGATGGTGAAGATGGCAAAATAGCTGCTTTGCTTGATTTTTATGGTATAAAATACATAGGACCGCGCATAGAAGCTAGTGTTTTATCTTTTAATAAGGTTTTAACTAAACTTTATGCACAAAGTGTAGGGGTGAAAACACTTGATTATAAGGTTTTAAATTTGCATAAAGAGCAAAATGTTTCTTTAGATTTTCCTTGTATTTTAAAGCCTGCAAGATTAGGTAGTAGCATAGGTATAAGTATAGTTAAAGATGAAAGCGAGCTTAAATATGCTAAAGATGTTGCTTTTGAATTTGATGAGGATGTTGTAGTAGAACAATTTGTAAGCAATATTAAAGAATACAACTTAGCAGGTTGTATGATAGGTGAAAAAATGGAATTTTCTATCATTGAAGAGCCTAGAAAAAATGAAATTTTAGATTTTGAACAAAAATATTTAGGCTTTTCAGAAAGTTCTAAAGTCAGTGAAGCAAATATTAGCGAAGAATTAAAACAAAAACTCAGGGATAATTTTACGAGAATTTACAATCCTTTATTTAAAGGAGCTTTGATTCGCTGTGATTTTTTTGTGATAGATGATGAGGTTTATTTAAATGAGATTAATCCAAATCCAGGATCATTGGCAAATTATTTATTTGAAGATTTTACTAATACAGTTAATAATTTAGCAAAAAATATAGAGTTAGAAAAGCAAATTAAGATTGATTATGCTTTTATTCACAGCATTAATGGACAAAAAGGTAAATTATAATCATGGCTACTTTTAGCAAAGATGAAATTTATACTGCAACTGAAGTAGTAAGAAATTTCAGCACTATGCTTGAAAAAACAAAAAAAAGTGAAAATAGCAGGGTGGTGATAGTAAAAAATAATAAATTTGAAGCCGTGCTTTTAAGTTTTGAAGAATATGAGCGTTTAAATGAAGCTGTAATGCTTTTAGAAAAAATTTATAAAGATAAAAAAGGCTAGAAATGGCAAAAACTAGAGTATATTCTAATGGATATTTTTATAATTTAAGCTATGAAATCATCAATCCAAAATGTGAAAAAACAATTCTTATTTTACACGGTTGGGGTGCTAATAAAGAGCTTATGAAACAAGCTTTTGAAAAGTCTTTGAATGATTTTAAACAAATTTATTTAGATTTACCTGGTTTTGGAAATTCAAGCATAGATGCACCTATGGATTCTTATGCTTATGCCAAGGTTGTAGAAGACTTTTTAACTACAATTGAGCAAAAGGCAGATTATTTAATGGGGCATTCTTTTGGCGGGAAAGTTGCGACTATTATGTGTCATAATGCTAATTTTCAAGGTTTGATTTTGCTTTCTAGTGCAGGTGTGGTTTTGCCAAAAAGCTTTAAAGTGAGGTTTAAAATAGCCTTGTTTAAGATTTTAAAAAATCTTCCTTATGGGGATTTTTGGAGGAAATTTTTTATTAGCAAAGACGCTCAAGGCATGAGTGAAGTGATGTATGAAACCTTTAAGAAGGTTGTTAATGAAAATTTAGAAAATGAATTTCAAAAGCTTAAAAACCCTATTTTGATTTTTTGGGGTAATGAAGATAAGGCTACGCCTTTAAAAAGTGGAGCGATTATTCATTCTTTAGCACAAAAGGGAAATTTTTTTGCATTAGATGGGGATCATTTTTTCTTTTTAAAACATGCTGATTTTATAAATGAAAAAATACATGAGGAATTTTTAAAAAATGATTAGTATGATAGCTTTTTTAAGTTT
Organism: Campylobacter sp. IFREMER_LSEM_CL2101; assembly: GCF_025771825.1. Taxonomy (NCBI): domain Bacteria; kingdom Pseudomonadati; phylum Campylobacterota; class Epsilonproteobacteria; order Campylobacterales; family Campylobacteraceae; genus Campylobacter; species Campylobacter sp. IFREMER_LSEM_CL2101. The sequence goes on along the minus strand of NZ_JAKMQZ010000009.1, from coordinate 42,985 downwards.
GAATTTTTTACTTGGATTTTATCTGATTTTAGCTTTGCAATGGTATTCTTATAAATTCTCACGCATAATTTTACATTTTGCTAAGCCTTTGTGGCATTTATATTTTTTAATAATTCCTTATTTTGCTTTTGTGTTTTCTTTATATAGTGGAAATTTTTATTTATATTTTATAGTTTTTGCTTTGTCTTTGTTATATGGTGGATACTTATATAAAAATTTAGATAAAAAGCTAGTTTTTACTGCTAGGATTAAGCGTTATTTTTTATTTTTGTCGCTTTTTACTTTAGTATTTATGCCATTTTTTTGGATAGGTTTGGAAGCTTTAGTAGCTGCATTTTTATTTAGCTTTTTAGTAGAAAAAATAAACCAAAATACATTTATAAAAAAGGCAAATAAAAAGATTTGTGATAATCCAAATTTAAAAATTATATTAATTACTGCAAGTTTTGGAAAAACAAGTATAAAAAATTTTTTATACGAACTTTTAAAAGATGAGTTTAAGTGTTATAAAACTCCAAGAAGTGTTAATACTTTCATGGGTATAGTAAAAGATATCAATGAAAATTTAGAAAATAATACTGAAATTTATATCGTAGAAGCTGGCGCAAGAGAGCAAAATGATATTTTAGAAATTACAGAGTTTTTAAATCCTCAAATTTGCATAGTAGGTGAGATCGGTTTGGCGCATTTGGAGTATTTTAAAACTCAAGATAATATCCGCAGTGCTAAGTTGCAAGCTTTAAAATCTAAGCGCTTGGAAAAATACTTTTTACACTCAAGCACCTTATATGAAAATGAATTTTATGATGATTGTTTAAGTGATGTTAGGGCAAGTTTAGAAGGTTTAGATTTTAAAGTAAGATTAGATGATAATATTTATGATTTTCATGCGAATTTATTAGGTGCTTTTAATGCTTATAATATTAGCGTGTGTATTTTACTTGCTCATTATTTAGGAATAAAAATAGAAAATATTATAAAAAGTGTATCAAATTTAAAAGCAGTAGAGCATCGTTTGCAAGTGATTTCTAAAGAGCCTAAATTTATCATAGATGATGGTTTTAATGGAAATTTTAAAGGTATGAGTCAAAGCTATGAGCTTTGTAAAAACTATCAAGGAAGAAAAATTTTGGTAACTCCTGGTATAGTTGAAGTTAATGAAGAAGAAAATATAAAATTATGTAAGATAATCAACGAATGTTTCGATTTTGTAATTATTACTTCAGAGGCTAATAGCACGATTTTGCAAAAACATATTACATTAGATTTTTATGTATTAAAAGAAAAATCTCAACTTGTACAAGCTTTATCAAAATTAACCCAAAATGGAGATTTGATTTTATTTTCTAATGATGCGCCAAGTTTTATGTAAAACCATTTAGCTTAAAAAGGCCAAATGGTTTCCATGAATTTTGTTCCCCAAGGCTTACGCGTTGATTTATCTATATCACCTTCTGTTTTATAAAGAATTTTTGCATCAGCTATGTATTTACTATCTATCATGTTATCTTGAGAAATATCATAAGGTCTTATAACCCCACTTAGCTGAATGATTTGTTTTTCACCGTTAATTAAAAGCTCACGACTTCCTTCTATAAAATAATTTCCATTAGATAAAACTTTAATCACTCTAGCAGAAATGGTGGTTTGGAAATTTTCACTTCTAGTTTGGCTTCCTGTGCCTTGATATTGTGAAGTGCTTGCTGTGGTATAACCTATATTTGTATAATCATTGATAAAATCTCTAGCTTTGCTAAGTCCAGCACCAGTGGTTACTTGTCCTCCGCCTAAATTAACATTATTGTTTTTACTTGTAGCTTTAGAGCCTTGTGAGTTTTGTGTAGCATTTTCTCTAATGACTACGGTAACTAAATCATTTACATTCATTGCTTTTTTATCAGAAAATAAAGGATTATCTCCTTTACCAAACAACGATCCAGGGTTGCTTTGGGTGTTATGATTTTGCTTTGGAGCTAATTCTTCTACATAAGTTGGAGGTTTCATATTAATATGTGGATCGACTGTGGCGCTACAACCAAACATTACAAAAGGTAACAAGTAAAAATTAACATTTTTAAATTTCATAGCTTTATAACCTTATATTATTGTGATGAATTTTAAAATTATTATATTACAAAAAAACAATTATTTTGTTAAAAAAGAGGAAAAAATGAAATCCATGTTTTTATTAAATTGTGTTGATGAGAAATTTTTAACACAGTCTTTAGGAAAAGTTCAAGGTAAAATAGCTTTTTATTTTCCTGTTTTTTGTGAAAAAAATAAAGAAAAAATTGCTTTAATATGCTCAAAAACTAATACTAAACTAGATTTTTTTAGCAGTTTTGAAAAAAATGATTATCAAAGCAAATTTACTCAAAATTCAAATGACTTTTTTAAAAAAATAATTCAAGATTATGAAAAAATAAAAAAGGAAAATGATTTTGTTATAGTGGTTGGAGTAGATGATTTTGGCTTGATGGGAGATTTGAGTTTAAATATAGCCTTAGCTAAAGAGTTAAATGCTCCATTATATGCAAAAAGTCAAGGTGAAAATCATACTATGTTAAATTTTTTACTAAGCCAAAAGCTTAGCGACTTTGTTTTGTTAAAAGAAAATAAAGATTTTACTCAAGATTTATTACAAGAATATACTTATAAAACTCAGGCAAGATTTTCTTATGAGCTTTTTGAAAAAGCAAAAGCAGATAAAAAAATAGTGGTTTTACCTGAAAGTTTTGATGAAAGAGTATTAAAAGCTAGTGAATTTTTGATACAAAATGAAATTGTTGATTTGATTTTGCTAGGTGATAGCAATGAAATTTGTGCGAAAGCTAATAGTTTAAATATCAATATCGATGGTGTGCGTATTATAAATCCTAAAAATTCTCAATATAATGAAGAATTTGAAAAGCTTTTATATGAAGCTAGAAAAAGCAAAGGTATGAGTAAAGAAGAAGCTAAAAAGTTAGTGCAAGATAAAACTTATTTTGCGACTTTACTTGTGCATACTCAAAAAGCACATGCTATGGTAAGTGGTGCGAGTACAACTACTGCTGAAACTATTCGTCCTGCTTTGCAAATTATCAAAACAAAACCTGATGTGAGCTTAGTTTCTGGTATGTTTTTTATGTCTTTAGAAGATAAGGTTTTGGTTTTTGCTGATTGTGCTGTTATGCCAAATCCAACCCCTGAGCAACTTGCTGAAATTGCTTATGTGAGTGCAAATAGTGCTAAAGCTTTTGGACTTGAACCTAAAGTGGCTTTACTTTCATATTCTAGTGGAGATAGCGGAAGCGGGGCTAGTGTAGATGTAATTAAAGAAGCTACTAAAATAGCTAAAGAAAAATATCCTCAACTTGAGCTAGAAGGTCCTATACAATTTGATGCAGCATATGATATGCTAACAGCAAAAAGCAAAATGCCAAATTCTAAAGTGGCAGGAAAGGCAAATGTATATGTGTTTCCTGATTTAAATGCGGCAAATATTTGCTATAAAGCAGTGCAAAGAACAGCAAATTCTTTAGCTATTGGCCCGATTTTACAAGGTCTTAAAAAACCGATTAATGATTTAAGTAGAGGTTGTTTGGTAGAAGATATTGTTAATACTGTGATTTTAAGTGCTATTCAAGCACAAGAATAAGGAGAAAAATGAAAATATTAGTTTTAAATTCAGGCTCATCTTCAATTAAATTTAAGCTTTTTGAAAAAGATGAAGCCCTAGCATCTGGTTTAGTGGAAAAAATAGGCGAGCAAAGCTCTAAAATAGAACTAAAAGATCTAAAAAGTGGTCAAAAATACAAAAAAGAATTAGCGATTAAAGATCATGAGCAAGGTATTGAATTAGTAAATGAACTATTTGCTCAAAGTGGAATTTTACATGATTTAAATGAACTTGATGGATGCGGACATAGGATAGTTCATGGAGGTCCAAATTTAACCAAACATTGTTTAGTGGATGATGAAATTTTAAAAGAAATTGATAGAGTTGCTCATATAGCACCTTTACATAATCCTGCACATTTAATAGGTATTAAAACTATGATAAAAGCAGCTCCAAAAGTTCCTAATGTGACAGTTTTTGACACAGCTTTTCATCAAAGCATGCCTGATTATGCTTATATGTATGCTTTGCCTTATGAATTTTATGAAAAACACCAAGTTAGAAAATACGGCTTTCACGGCACTTCACATTCTTATGTAAGTAAACAAGCTGCGCATATACTTGGTAAAAATATTAATGAATTTAATGCAATTAGTGCGCATCTTGGAAATGGTGCGAGTGTTTGTGCTATAGAAAATGGAAAATGCGTAGATACTTCTATGGGCTTTACACCGTTAGAAGGTTTGATCATGGGAACTAGATGTGGAGATATTGATCCTGCTGTATTGCCATTTTTGGCAAAAGAATTAAATTTAAACCCGTCTGATTTAGATACTATAATGAATAAAAAAAGTGGTGTTTATGGAATTTGTGGGTTTAATGATTTTAGAGATATTGAAGCGCAAATTGAACAAAACAACGAAAAAGCAAGACTTGCTCTTGATATGTTTTGTTATCGTTTGAGTAAATATATTGGCTCATATTTTGCGATTTTACCTAGAGTCGATGCGTTGATTTTTACAGCTGGTATAGGCGAAAATGATGATATTGTTAGAGCAAAAGTTTGTCAAAGACTAGAGCATTTGGGATTTGATATAGATTTAGATAAAAATGCACAGCTTAGAAATAGCGAGATTAGTAAAGAAGACTCTAAAATTAAAATTTTAATTGTTCCAACAGAAGAAGAATTAGAAATAGCTAAAATTACCACAGAACTTATTAAAAATAAATAACCTTGAGTTTTAAAACTCAAGGTTTATTTTTAAAATGCAGGGACTACTGCACCTTGGTATTTTTCATTGATAAAATCTTTTACTTTTTGACTTTGTAAAGCCTTTACTAAAGCTTTGATTTTAGGATTGTCTTTATTATCTTGAGTGGTTACTAAGATATTTGCATAAGGACTTTCTTTACTTTCTATTAAAATAGAATCTTTTACAGGATTTAAATTTGCTGATAAAGCATAGTTTGAATTAATCACTGCAAAATCAACATCATCTAAAGCTCTTGGAAGTTGTGCTGCTTTTAATTCTTTAAATTTGATATTTTTTGGATTATCTTTAATATCAAGTGGAGTTTTTAATGCACTATTTTCAAAACTAACGAGCTTGGTACTAGCGATAATATCTAAAGCTCTGCTTTCATTTGTTGGATCATTTGGTACAGCTATGGTAGCATTTTGTGGAAGATCTTGGATGTTTTTATATTTTTTAGAATAAACTGCCATTGGTTCGATATGAACTTTTGCAACGCTAATTAATTTTGTGCCTTTATTGGCATTAAACTCATCCAAATAAGGCTGATGTTGGAAGAAATTTGCATCAAGTTCTTTGCTATCTGTGCTAAGATTTGGTAAAATATAGTCATTAAATTCTTTAATTTCCAATGTATAACCTTCTTTTTTTAATAAATCTTTAGTTTGTTCTAAAATTTCAGCGTGAGGAACAGGTGTCGCACCTACAGTAATAACTTCATTAGCAAATAAACTTGCACCTAAAATTGTGCTTGCGGCGAGCAATTTTAACAATTTCATTTTAACTCCTTTTTATAGTTTTTAATATGCTTGATTATATTGTAAAAATATTAATAAGATAGGAAAAGTTTTATTTTTGTTTGTTTTTGTATTCTTTGGCAAAATGTTTGAGTTCTTTTATAAAATCTACATAACCACCTTTGTGCCAATTTTTTTGAGCCTTAATAAGAGCTTGTCCGATTTTATAAGAATAAGTATTTTGGTTTTTAATACCCTCGCTTTTATAATCATCATAACTTGATAAAGGTGGAAGTTTAAGATAAGGTTTTGTTTTTAAATCTTTTTGATATTGCTTGGCAAGTTTTGTGTGTTTATAGTAAATCTTTAACAAAGTAAAAGGTAAAAAAGGAATTTTTTTCTTATTTTTAGTGCATTCTATAAAAGCATAGCCTAGTTTGTATGATAAATGATATCTTGTGCGTTGGACGGATTGTTTATTATCTTTATAAAAAGATCCTGTATATTTACTTCCACCAAGTTTTAGCCATTTTTCATAATATTCTTGCCATTTGGGCCATGTTTGATTGCAAAATTTACTATTCCAAAAACGACTATTAGTTCCACAAGCGTGAACTATAGAAGCATTTTGCGTAAGATTTGTAAGATAATGAGTACTTCCTGTGTATTTGTCTTTTAAATCTTTAACTTTAAAGTGATTTTCATAAGCCATTAAGGAAAAAATTCCTTGATCTTGCCAGTTTTTAGTATTTTGTGAAAGATAATTATAGATAAACTGATAACACTGTAAAGGATTTGGTATAAGATCAGTAAAAACTAAAATCCCTGTTTGATATACACGCTTATTATTATGATTTTTTTCTAAAGGTAGAGCTGTTTGAAGCAAAGTTTTACCTAATCTTGCACCAAAATGATATTTTCTAGCTCTTAATTTGCTAAGTTCATCTATACTTTTTAAAAGTAAAACATCAAAATCAAGATAAATAATACTTTCGCATTCATCTAAAAACTTAAAAGCTTCAAATCTTGCAAAAGCCATATGCGTCCATCTTTTTAAGAAAAATAAATTATTAATATCATTTTGATTTTTACTAAGAGTGGCTAAAAAATCTTCTTGAGTAAAAGGAAGAAATTTAATTGTTTTATTTTTAACAATTTTTTGCATGATATTTTGATCATTCAAGCTAAAACCATCATGTAAAATGTAAAACACATCTACCTTCTCACCCATAACATCCATAATGTTAATGAGCAAGGTTCCTATGGTAAAGCTTGAATTTTTAGTCGCTGCTAGCAAAATACCAAGTTTATGTTTCATTGTTTATCTTTTGGTGATTTTATAAAGAATATTTCCTATAAATTGTATGATTTGAACCAAAACAATTAAAATCACAACGGTTTGAATCATAATATCAGTTCTAAAACGCTCATAACCATAGCGAATAGCTACATCGCCCAAACCACCACCACCAACAGTTCCTGCCATAGCGGAAAATCCTATTACGATGATTAAAATCAAAGTGATACCATTAATAATGCTTGGTAAAGCCTCACTAAACATAACTTTAAAGATAATTTGTGCTTTGCTAGCTCCATAAGATCTTGCTGCTTCAATGATAGCAGGATCAATTTCTTTAAAAGCACTTTCAATCATTTTAGCTAAATAAGGCGCAATTCCTATGGTAAGTGGTACTATGGTAGCAGTTGTTCCTATACTAATACCAATGAGATATTTTGTAAAAGGGCTTAAAACTACAATGAGTACTAAAAATGGAAAGGATCTTAAAATATTGATAATAAAATCAAGCACACTGTAAATGCTTTTATTTTCCCATAAGCCACCTTTATCAGTAACAGTAAGCACAATTGCAGGGATAAGTGCGATTAAAAAGGCTAAAAAAGTGGCTGTAAAACTCATATAAAGAGTTTCTAATAATGCCGGATAAAGTATATTTTCAAAATTTTTTAAAATTGCTTCTAAATTCATTACACAAGCTCCCAAATAACGCCATTTTCTTGTAAATAATTTAAAACTCTTTCTTGATCTTTAGCTTCTATATTGATTACCAAATTTCCCAAAGCATTGTTGTTTAGTTTTTCTATTTTACCCCAAACTATATTAAAATCAATATTTAAACTTCTAGCCATATGAGTGATTATGCTTTGATTTGCTTTTTCTTTGCAAAAATATAAGCGCACATTGACTCCATTTTGTGGTAAAAAATCACTCTCCCCTAGAAATTCACGCATTTTTTCACTTGGCTTTAAGAATAAATCTTCAATTTTCCCTTGACCTATGATTTGTCCATGCTCTAATAATACAGCCTTTTGTGCTATTTGCTTTACTGCCTCCATTTCATGAGTTACTAATACTACGCTGATGTTAAATTCTTGATTGATTTTAGCAATAAGCTCTAAAATATTGTTTGTAGTATTTGGATCAAGTGCAGAAGTAGCTTCATCGCTTAGTAAAATTTTAGGATTTAAAGCAAGGGCTCTAGCTATGGCTACCCTTTGTTTTTGCCCACCACTTAGTTCATTTGGATATGCCTTGCTTTTAGCTAAAAGTCCCACAAGATCTAAAAGCTCATTAACTCTTTTTTGAATTGCGCTTTTGTCAAAATTATGAATTTCTAAAGGCATAGCTACATTTTCAAATACACTTTTTCTACTCATAAGTGCAAAATGCTGAAAAATCATCCCTATATCTTTTCTAAATATTCTTAACTCTTTTTCTTTTAAGGTAGCTATTTCTTTACCAAAAACTTCTACGCTACCACTTTGATAATTTTCCAAACCATTAATACATCTTAGCAAAGTTGATTTTCCTGCCCCACTGTGTCCAACAAGAGCATAAATTTCTCCTTCTTTAACTTCTAAAGAAACATCATTTATAACTAATTCTTTGCCATAATATTTTTTAAGATTTTGTATTTTTATCACTTATTAGCCTTCTAAATTAGAAATTTCATCATTGATTTTATCAAGTTGAGTTTTAATGCTTTCAAGTTGAGTTTTATTTTGCTCAACAACCGCAGCAGGTGCATTAGAAATAAATTTTTCATTTTTCATCATAGCATCTAGCTTGTTAAAATCTTTTTCAAGTTTTGTTTTTTGACTATTAAGCCTATTTAAAACACCGCTTAAATCAAGATCTTGAGTTGGTATAAATACTTCTAAATTCTCACTTACATCTCTAATAGATTTTTCTAAATTTGCATTGATAAACTCGATTTTTTCACATTTTGCAAGTGTCGAGATGAAATTAGTGTAATTTTTTAACTCAGCTATTAAACTCTCATCGTTTAATTTTATACAAGCTTTTTGAATTTTTGCATTTGCAAGTTCTACTAAGGTTTTTGCACGGCGTAAACTCACTATACTTTCTATAATGATATTAAATAATTTTTCTATTTTTTCATCTCTAGAATTAAATTTAGGATATCTTGAAATCATTATAGACTCATGAGTTTGGATAGAAGTTTTACTTAACTCATGGTATAAATACTCACTAATAAATGGCATAAAAGGATTTAAAAGCTTTAATGCTTCTTTAAAAATGCTTCCAAGTTCTTTTATACTTGATTTTTCAGCCTTACTAAGCTCGATCCCCCAATCACAAAATTCATCCCAGAAAAATCTATACAAAGTATTTGCCGCATCATTAAAGCGGTAATTATCTAAATTTTCTCTTGTTTCTTTTACGCATACTTCAAAACGAGACAGTATGTATTTTGCCAAGTTAGTTTGAATTTTGCTTTTATCTAAATCTTCAAATTTTTCTTCATTTAAAAGTAAAAATTTGCTTGCATTATAAAGCTTATTCGTAAAATTTCTAACTTGTATGAGTTTGTCGTTGCTTAATTTTATATCTCTACCTTGGATAGCTAAAAGAGCAAGGGTAAAACGCAAGATATCAGCACTGTATTCATCCACACTTTGCACAGGATCAATGACATTACCTAAAGACTTACTCATTTTTCTACCTTGCTCATCTTTAACCAAAGCATGCAAATATATATCTTTAAAAGGAAGCTCACCTAAGGCATTAGTACTTTGAAACATCATTCTTGCAACCCAGAAAAATAAAATATCAAAGCCGGTGATTAATAAAGAATTTGGATAAAAATCTTTTAAGTCATCTTCATGCCAAAGTGTGTTTTTACCCCAGTCTTTATTACCCCAACCTAAAGTACTCATAGCCCAAAGACCTGAAGAAAACCAAGTATCTAAAACATCAGGGTCTTGTTTGAAATTAGTGCTTTGGCATTTTGGACATTGATTTGGAGTTTCTTCGCTTGCCCATTCATGAGAGCATTCACAATAATACACAGGAATTTGATGACCCCACCAAAGTTGTCTTGAAATACACCAATCTTTTAAATCCCTCATCCAAGCATTAAAACTATTAATCCAATGTGCAGGGTAAAATTTACTTCCACCAAGATTAACTTTTTCTATGCTTTCTTTTGCGATTTCATTTTTTACAAACCATTGTTTAGAAATGTAAGGTTCTACTACATTTTTACAACGATAACAATATCCTACTTGATTAGTATAATCTTCTATTTTTTCAACAAAATTTTTTTCTTGTAATTCTTTTATAATAACATCTCTTGCATCTAATCTTTCTAAGCCTTTAAAATGCAAGCAATGTTCATTTAAAATACCTTTTTCATCAAAGATAGTAATAAAATCAAGTTTATGTCTTAAGCCTACTTCATAGTCATTATGATCATGTGCTGGGGTTACTTTTACAAAACCTGTACCAAATTCCATATCTACATGCTCATCAGCAATAATAGGAATTTTTCTATCTATTAAAGGTAAGATGACATTTTTGCCTATTAAGTGTTTAAATCTTTCATCGTTTGGATTAACCATCACAGCGCTATCGCCAAAATAAGTTTCTGGCCTTGTGGTGGCTACTACAATGTATTCTTGAGAATTTTCTAAGAAATATTTTAAATAATATAATTTTCCTTTATTTTCTTTATGTTCTACTTCTATATCACTTAATGCTCCATCATGAGTACACCAATTTACCATGTAATTTCCACGCACAATAAGCTTTTTATCATAAAGATCTACAAAGGCTTTTTTTACCGCATTTACTAAACCTTCATCCATAGTAAAGCGCAAACGACTCCAAGCAGGAGTGATACCCAAAATTCGCATTTGCTTAACTATGGTACCACCGCTTTGTTCTTTCCATTCCCATACTTTTTTTATAAATTCTTCTCTACCAAGTTCTTCTTTTTTAATGCCTTGAGCTAAAAGTTGTTTTTCTACAACATTTTGTGTTGCAATCCCTGCATGATCAAGCCCTGGTTGATAAAGAGTCTTATAACCATCCATTCTTTTATAACGCGTTGTGATATCTTGTAAAGTACAAGTTAGAGCATGACCTATGTGCAAAACGCCTGTTACATTAGGTGGAGGCATCATAATGCAAAAGTTTTTGCCTTTTTCTTGAATTTTTTCATTACCATTGATTTCAAAATATCCGCGTTCTTCGCAAATTTTATAATATTCTTTTTCTAGTGATTTATCATACATAATTGCTACCTTGAGAATGAAAATAAATTGTTATGTTAGCTTAAAATTGTTAAAGAAGTTTTGAAATTTAGAAATTAGTTATAAAAAACTAATTTCTACTTTACGATTATTTTGTCTTTGAGAATCAGACTTATCTTTAGTAGGGTAGGTATCTTTTCCCAAAGATTCTATTTCTATAACCTCAGTAAAACTAAAGAAATGTTTGGCCACATTCATTGCTCTATTTAACCCTATCATATAGTTTGCAAAAGTGCTACCTCTATCGTCTGCATAACCTTGAATTTTAACTCTTTTGAGTATATCTTCTCTTGCTAGATTTTGATTGATTTTTTCCAGTAAATTTTCATTGCTGTATTCGCTATACCCATTTCTTTCAAATAAAAATTTCAAATCAGAAATTTTAACATCTACATAATTGTATTTTTTCTTATTTTTAGCAAAAACAATATCTTTATTATATATGCTTAGTTTCATATTGTCATTTGAAAGCATATCAATAAAAATAGTTAAATTATAATCTTGGGAATTAACTTTAACAGGATTAATCATTTCTTTTAACATATCAATTCTATAATCACTTAAGCTTTTTCCATCTAATACATAAACTTTAACAAAATCATCACTCAAACTTGGCTCATATCTGCTAGTTTTACCTTTTGCAATGTATTCTTGCATGGTATTTTTATATTTTGTTGTTGTTTCTTTTTTTATACTTGTTTGTTTGTTGTTTTCAACGAGAACTTTTTGTTTTTCTTGGGTTGCTTTAGGTGTAATAGTTTCATTTTTAGAAACTTCAGCTATATTTGTTTGGGTTGTTGGTGCAACTTCTTGAGTGTTTTTATTTTCATCCATGATAGGATTATTTTGCACTGGAGTTTCTTCTTTTAAGAGCTCTTGAACTGTTTGTTGTGATTGATAAGTATTATCACTTATATTATTTCTTTCTTGATTGTATTGAGTACTTGGCGGAGTGTAGCTTTGATAAGAACTACTTTTTTTATAATCATATACATAAGTATTTGAATCATCTTCAAAATACCACATATAAAAACCAATACTAGCGCCTATTAGCACCACAAAAGCTATACTAAAAGCAATAATACTTTTCATTTTTTATCCTTTGTGAAGTCCTTAAAAGGACTTTTGATTATTTATAATTTTTAATAGAATTTTCTAAAATTTCACTTGCTTTTTCAATGCCTGCAAATTCTTTTACTTTTACCCATTTATTAGGTTCAAGCATTTTATATGTTTCAAAGAAATTTTTGATTTTATCTAAGCTTGCTTTTGGTAAATCATCTAAACTTTTAATATTATCATATCTTGGGTCAATTTTACTTACAGGAACAGCTAGTAATTTTTCATCCATACCGCTTTCATCTTCCATTAACAATACTCCTATTAAACGACAAGGAATCACAGCTCCTGCTTGGATAGGGTATTCATTTAAAACCAAAACATCAATAGGATCGCCATCATCTGCAAGAGTATTTGGTATAAAACCATAGTTTGCTGGATAAAACATAGCTGAATACATCACACGATCAACCATGATGGCTCCGCTTTCTTTATCAAGCTCGTATTTAATGTTTGATCCATAAGGAATTTCAATAACTGCATTAAGTTTGTTTGGTACTTCTCCAACTTTGATTTTGCTAATATCCATTTTTTATCCTTTATTTTAATAAATCATTGATTAAATTTTTCATATCAGCTACGATAGCTTCAATACTTCTTTCACCATTGATTACATGGTGGATATTTTCTTTAGTATAAAAATTTGTTATTTCTTCTAAAGGTTCTAAATAAACTTTCATTCTATTATTAAAAACTTCTTCGTTATCATCAGCACCTCTAGCACGCCCTAAAACTCTTTCTCTAGCAACTTCTTCGCTAACTTTAACTTCTATAACACCTTTTAAATTTACTTCATTTTGATTTTTTAATACCTTATCAAACTCAAGCATTTGTTCAACACTTCTTGGATAACCATCTATAAGTATCGTGTTGGTTGGTGCATTTTTTAAAGCAGTGATGATGGTATTTACAACTACATCTAGTGGAACTAAATTTCCTTTAGAAATAAAACTATCAATAGTCTTTCCAAGTTCGCTTCCACTAGCCACTTCTGCTCTTAGTAAATCACCTGTAGAATAATGAGTAATATTTGCATCATCTGTAGCTATAATGCTTGCATCAGTTGTTTTGCCACTACCTGGTGCGCCTATGATTAAAAATAATTGTTTCATTTAGTATTCTCCCTTAATCTTATACCTAATTCTCTCATTTGTTCATTGCTTACTTCGCTTGGAGCTTGAGTCATAAGACATTGCGCTCTTTGTGTTTTAGGAAATGCTATAACTTCTCTAATGCTTGAAGATTTTGTTAAAAGCATGATAAGTCTATCAAGGCCTATTGCTATACCACCATGTGGCGGTGCTCCAAAGCTTAATGCATCAAGTAAGAAACCAAATTTCTTTCTTTGTTCTTCTTCATCAATATTTAAAAGTTTAAAGACTTTTTGTTGGATAGGGCTTTTATGAATTCTTATGCTACCACCACCTAATTCTACACCATTTAATACCACATCATGTGCAATAGAATTAATCTCTTCTAAATCTTGCTCATCAATATTTTTTGGCATAGTAAATGGATGGTGCATTGCAGAATAGCTTCCATCATCATTTTGTTCAAACATAGGAAAATCAATAACCCATAAAAATTCTAACTTATCCTCATCAATAATTTTCATTTCATCAGCAAGGAATAATCTAAATCTACCCATATAATCAAGCACGGTTTTCTTAGCTCCTGCGCCAAAAAATACTACATCTCCAACTTCTAATTCACATCTTTGAATTAAAGCGTTTAAATCCTCTTCACTAAAGAATTTGCAAAGTGGACCCTTAGGACCATCTTCTTTCATTTGTATGAATGCAAGTCCTGCCGCTCCAAATTTGCGCACAAATTCTTCAAATCTTTGCATTTGGCGTTTAGAAAAAATCGTATCGCCTTTTGGAACTCTTAAAGCTTTAATGCGATTTTTCTTCGTATCTTTTGCGATATTTGCAAAAATTTCGTTATTTGATTTTGCAAAAATATCAATTACATCAATAAATTTCATATCAAATCTTAAATCAGGCTTATCAGAACCATAATTTTCCATAGCTTCTTTATAACTCATTTGTCTAAAAGGTATGCTAATTTCTTTTCCGCAAGCTTTGAAAATATCTTTGAGTAAATTTTCTGCCATAGCTATGATATCTTTTTGCTCACAAAAACTCATTTCTATATCTATTTGAGTAAATTCAGGTTGGCGATCTGCTCTTAAATCCTCATCTCTAAAGCATTTTGCAATTTGAAAATATCTATCAAATCCTGAACACATTAAAAGTTGTTTGAAAAGTTGAGGACTTTGAGGTAGGGCATAAAATTCGCCTTGATGTACGCGTGATGGTACTAAATAATCTCTTGCGCCTTCTGGAGTTGCTTTAGTTAAAATAGGAGTTTCAACCTCTAAAAATCCCATTTTTGCTAAAGAATTTCTTGTTGCTATACAAGCAGTTGATCTTAGAGCAAAATTATCATAAAGTTTTTTACTTCTTAAATCTAAAAATCTATATTTTAATCTTAATTCTTCATTCACGCTTTCATCGCCTATAGCAAAAGGTATTACAGCGCTTTCATTTTCAATAGTAAGTTTGCTTATAACAACTTCTATTTCCCCGGTTTTTAATTTTGGATTTACAAGTCCTTCACCGCGTGGGCGAATTTTTCCTTGAGCTATTAAAACATATTCATTTCTTACTGATGAAGCTATATTGTGTGCTTCTTGATTATCTGCAGGATCGCATACTAACTGTATAAGTCCGCTACGATCTCTAAGATCGATAAAAATTACACCTCCATGATCACGGTAAGAATTTACCCAACCACATAATGTTACTTCCGCGCCAACATTTTGTATGTTAAGCTCTGTATTGTAATGAGTTCTCAAAATTTTTCCTTAGCTTAATTTTGTTCAATTTTGTTATTATAGTATTTTATTCTTTTGCTTAGCTAAGTTTTGTTATAATTTTTTTATGAAAAAAAATATAAATATAGAAAAAATTCAAAAAATAGGCTTATTTTGCAGGTTAAATACAAATTTAAATGAGCAAATTGCTTTTTTAAAAACAATTTTTTTGCAAAAAAATATAGAGCTTGTATTATTAGAACAAGAAAAAATTAATTTAAAAGATTTACAAAAATTAGATTTTTTGATTTCTTTAGGTGGGGATGGTACGCTTTTGTCTTTATGTAGGCAAGCTTATCAGGCTAAAAAGCCTATTTTGGGGATAAATGCAGGAAATTTAGGTTTTTTAACAGCCCTTTCTTTTAATGAGATAGAAAGTTTTTTTGAAGATTTTTTTAAAAGTGATTTTAAAATAGAAAAAGCCAAAATGCTTCAAATTACTTTGTATAAAAAAAATAAGATTATCAAAAAATTTGCTTTTAATGACGCAGTTTTTTCTCGTGATAATGCTTTAATGGCAAATGTGGAAGTTTTTTTTGAAAATAAACTTTTTAATGCTTATTATGGAGATGGTTTAATCATAGCTAGTTCAAGTGGTTCAACTGCTTATAATATTAGCGCAGGTGGGCCTATAGTTCATCCTTGGAGTGAAATTTTTGTTCTAACTCCGGTTTGTTCTCATTCTTTAACCCAAAGGCCTATAGTTTTACCTTATGGTTTCGAGCTTGAACTAAAAGTTGAGCATTGTTTGTTGTATTTAGATGGGCAAGAAGTGATTGATCCTAAAGAATATGATAGAATTATTATAGGACTTAGTAAAAAAGAACTTAGTTTTATACATAAAAAAGATAGAGATTATTTCCAAGTTTTAAAAGAAAAGTTAAATTGGGGTAAGTGATGATAGAAAGTATTTTGATTAAAGAAAATTTAGGTTTTAAACAAGCAAAATTAGACTTAGAAGTGGGACTTACTGTCTTTACTGGCTTAAGTGGTGCTGGAAAATCGGTGCTTTTTAAGGCTATTTTGGCAGCATTTGCTCTAAGTGAGAGTGAAGCTAAAATGGTAGAAATTTTGTTAAATGATGAACTTGAATTAGATGAGTTTGGTATCGAAAATGAAGAATTAAATGTATTTAAACTTTTAAAAGATAAAAGCTCGCGTTATTTTATCAATAATCAACTTATTTCAAAAAAGAATTTAGCCTTGCTTTCTAAGAAATTTGTAAAATATCTTTCAGCTAAGGAAAATAATGAGTTCTCAAATGAAAGATTTTTAAACTTACTTGATTTTATGCAATCAAAAGAGGATAAGAAATTTCAAGATTTTTTAAATGAATATAAAAATATTTATAAAGAATATATGGAAAATAAAACTAAATTAGAAAAAATTCAAGAAGAAGAAAAAAAAGTAGAAGAATTAAAAGAATTTACGAGCTTTGAAATACAAAAAATTCAAAGTATTAACCCAAAAATTGGCGAATTTGATGAGTTGATGAGTTTAAAAAAAAGACTTTCTAAAAAAGACAAAATTGACGCTGCTTGGAATAGGGCAAGCAGAATTTTTGAATTAGAATCAGCAGTGATTGAAGCTTTGCAAATTAGTGATGTTGATAGTTCATTTTTTTCAGAGTGTTTAAATGAATTAAGGGCAGTGTGGGAAAATCAAAGCTTTGACGATTTTGATTTTGATATAGAAGAAGTACTTGATAGGATAGAAAAACTTTCTTCTTTGATTTCAAAATATGGAAGCATAGAAGAAGCTTTAGAAGCTTTAGAGAAGAAAAAAGCAGAATTAGCTCATTATGAAAATTTAAGTTTTGAAAAAAAAGAATTAGAAGAAAAAGTTCAAAGTGCTAAAATGCTTTTAGATGAGAAAAGTCAAAAATTAAGTACTTTGCGTAAAAAAAGATTAAAAGAGCTTGAAAAATTACTGAATCTTTATCTTGAAAAACTTTATATGAAAGAAGTTAAATTAGAACTTAAAGATTGTGCTTTAAGTATTTTAGGTAAAGATGAAGTGAGTTTAAATATCAATGAAGCTAGTTTGAAAAATTTAAGCTCAGGCGAGATAAACCGTCTAAGACTTTCTTTTATTGCAACTGAATGCAATGTTACTAATAAAGCTAGTGGTATAATATTTTTAGATGAAATTGATGCAAATTTAAGTGGTAAAGAAGCTATGAGTATAGCTGAAGTTTTAAAAGAGCTTGCTAAGTTTTATCAAATTTTTGCAATTTCACATTTACCACAGCTTTCATCAAAAGCAAGCAACCATTTTTTAGTAGAAAAAATAGGAAATGAAAGTAGGGTAAGAAAAATAGAAAAAGAAGAAAGAGTAAGAGAGCTTGCTAGAATGGTAAGTGGGGAAAATATTACCCAAGAAGCTTTAGAATTTACTAGAACTTTACTTTAAAAATAAAAAGTAAATTTTCTATATGGTATAATAATAGTTTTAAATTACAAAGAGAGTTGGCTATGGAAGAAAAAATTTTAATTATTGATGATAATAAAATGCTTACAAAGCTTTTGGCAAAAAAAGTAGAAAATACTTTAGGTTTAAAAGTAGATGTTGCTTTTGATATGAGCAGTGCTAAAGAATTAGTGAAAAATGATTATTTTATGGCTTTTGTAGATCTTTGTTTGCCAGATGCTCCTAATGGGGAAGTGGTAGATGTAATTTTAGAAAAAAATATTCCTGCTATAGTGCTTACAGGAAGTAGTGATGGACAAACGCGTAAGAAATTTATGGAAAAAGATATTATAGGTTATATTCAAAAAGAAAGCGAAAGCTGTATTGATGAAATGCTAAACTCTATTAGAATGCTTCAAAAAAATAATAAAACTAAAATTATTCTAGCAATCGCAAATGTAACTTTACGTGCAGAAATGAAAAAAAATCTTAATAATCAACTTTTTAATGTCTTAGCAGCAGCGCATGGAGAAGAAGCGCTAAATTATTTAAGTGATAATCCTGATACAAAATTAGTAATTTGTGATGCAACTATGCCTGTAATTAATGGGGAAGATTTGCTTGTAGAAATTCGCTCAAAATACTCTAAAATAGAGCTTGGTGTGATTATGGTTGGAGATAAAGATGATGCGCTAGAGGCAAGAGCTTTTAGAAAGGGTGTGAATGATTATGTGATTAGACCTTTCCAAAAAGAATCACTCAATTGTAGAGTGAATAATTGCTTAGATTATATGCAAAAATGTGTTTTACTTGATGAGTATAGTTTGGGTAAAGATTTGCTAACAGGACTTGATGATTATGTAAATTTTGAAAAAAGATTTTTAGATTATTTAGAAGATATGCAAGAAAATGAAGAAATGGCTTTGGCATTAATTGATATAGACAATCTTGCAACAATTAATTATGAGTTAAGTTATGATTGTGGCGATGGAGTAATAAAACACACAGCTAAAAAAATCAAAGATCAAATTCGCGGTATGGACTTAGCAACTAAAATTGAAGATGGTAAATTTTATGTACTTTTAAAAAATACAGATAATAAAGAAGCGTTAAAAGCTTTTTCAAATATAAGAGTAAATATTGCTAAAGAAAGTGTTCTAATAGCTTTAGATGAGGTTGATTATAGTGTTTCTGTGGGAGTTGCTTTTGGAGTTAAAACAAGTCAAATGCAAGATTTACTTAATAATGCTCAAAAAGCACTAGATTTAGCTAAGTCTAATGGTAAAAATAGGGTAGAGGTATGTTTTTAGATTGTGATTTTAGTGAAAAAATCATAGATACGCATTGTCATCTAGATAGCCAAGTTTATTTTGGATATTTAGATGAAATGTTAAACCATGCCTTTGCTAATGGAGTAGATAAAATCGTCATACCTGGTGCGGATATAAAAGATTTACCAAGAGCAAGAGAAATTGCACATGATTATGAAAATGTGTATTTTTCTTGTGGGGTACATCCTTATGATATAGATGATTTTGATTTAGATATTTTAAAAGAATTTATAAATGATAAAAAATGCGTTGCAGTGGGCGAGTGTGGGCTTGATTATTATCGCTTAAGGGCTGATGAGGATGAAATAAAAGCAAAGCAAAAAGAAGTTTTTATAGCTCAAATTCAACTAGCTATTGAATATAAAAAGCCTTTGATTGTGCATGTGCGTGAGGCTAATGAAGATAGTTTTAATATTTTAAAAACATATGCAAAAGATTTACAAGGTGGTGTTTTGCATTGTTTTAATGCTAGTGAGCTTTTACTTCAGCTAGCAGATGATGGTTTTTATTTTGGTATAGGTGGGGTTTTAACTTTTCAAAATGCAAAAAAATTAGTAGAGGTTTTACCTAAAATTCCAAAAGATAAGCTTGTTTTAGAAACAGATGGACCTTATTTAACCCCAGAACCACATCGTGGCAAGGTAAATGATCCTATTTTGACGCATTTTGTAGCTCAAAAAATGGCTGAACTTTTAAATTTATCAAAAAATGAAATAATAAAACTTACTAATTTTAACGCTAATCGTTTGTTTTTCCAAGGTTTATAATGAAAAAAAGCTTTTTGTTTTTTATTTTAGTATTATTATGTTTAAATGCTAAGGCCTTGCAATTTACTCCAGAGCATTACACGCAACAAGCACAAATCTTAAGAAATTTAGATATAGAAGCAAGTTATCTTAGTGATATGATTTTTTTAGAATTTAAAGAATCTTCCATGGATATGCATTCTAAAACTTTAGTAGATACGATGAGGGAATTTTATAAAATTACTCCGATTATCCGTAAAATATTAGAAAAAGAAAATATTCCTCAAGAATTTTTATACTTAGCGATTGTAGAATCTGGTTTAAAAATTCATAGTATTTCAAGAACTAAAGCAGTAGGTGTTTGGCAATTTATGAAACCAACGGCGCAAACTTTGGGTTTAAGGATAGATCCTTATGTAGATGAGAGAAAAGATTTAGTAAAATCAACTTATGCAGCTATTACTTATTTAAAACAATTAAAAGAGCAGTTTGGAAAATGGTATTTGGCTATTTTAGCTTATAATTGTGGTGATGGTAAATTACGTCAAGCTATAAAAAAAGCAAAAAGTGATGATTTAAGGGTTTTGCTTGATCCTGATAAAAAATACTTACCATTAGAAACTAGAATTTTTATTAGAAAAATTCTTACTATGGCATTTTTGGCTAATAATAATGATTTTTTAATTTCACAAGATAGTGCCTTGCTTAATTACGCCCTATCAAGTGAAGTTAAAAAAATCTCAGTTCCCCCAAGTGTTTCTTTAAGAGAGCTTGCTAAAGTAGCTAAAATGTCTTATAATGAATTTAAACGTTATAATCCACATTTTAATTATGACTTTACTCCACCTGATAAAAAAGATTATTACATGTATATTCCTTTAAGTAAAAGCGTGGCAGTAGAAAAGGCATTAGAGAATGTAAAATTAGCTAAGGTGGATACAACCATTCCGCATACAAAAATTTATATAGTAAAAGAGGGTGATAGTCTTTATACTATTGCAAGAAAACACAAAATAAGTGTTGAAAGCATAAAAGAATATAATAAAATCAAAGGAAATTTAATCAATATCAATCAAAAACTTGTGTTAAAAATTAAGGAGAATAATAATGCAAAAATTAAAACAACTCAAAAAATATCAAAAAACTCTCATACAAAAGTCGTTAGTCGTTAGTTGTGTAGGGGTTTTGTTCAGTGCTTGTAGTATGGTACCTATTAGCACGCCTACTGTGTATTACCCAGAAAGAGATTTTAAAAGTATAAAGCATAATAATACAAGCTTAAAAGGCACTATGAAGCCTTACACTATTAATGGTAAAACTTATTATCCAACAGTAGTAGAAGTAGGTGAGACTGCTGATGGTATAGCTAGTTGGTATGGTCCGGGTTTCCATGGTAAAAAAACTTCTAATGGTGAAACTTATGATCAACACGCATATACCGCAGCTCATAAAACTTTACCTATGAATACCATAGTAAAAGTAACTAATTTAAAAAATCATCGTCAAACTACTGTTAGGATTAACGATAGGGGACCTTTTGTAGCAGGTAGGATTATAGATTTATCTAATATGGCTGCAAGAGATATAGATATGATTCAAGCAGGAACAGCTCCTGTAAGACTTGAAGTGATTGGCTTTGGAACAAGTGCAAGTTCGGGTTCGGTGCATACTAATTCTAATTTAGGCAGCAGTGGAGAGATTGCTGATAGTGGTCATATTTTCCAAGGTGGATCTTTTATGGTGCAAATTGGAGCATTTAGAAATAAAAGTGGTGCAGAGCTAATAGCAAGTAGATATAAAAATTATAATTCTTACACTTCAACTATACAAACAAGTGCTAAAGATGGCTTACATAGAGTATTTTTAAAAGGTTTTAGAAGTGAGCAAGAAGCAAGAGATTTTGTTGATAGTGGATCTTTCCCAGGTGCGTTTATAGTAAGAGAGTAAAATCATGATAGAACTTATTTTTTTAGATGTAGATGGTTGTTTAACAGATGGTAAAATCATCTACACACAAAATTATGGTGAGATTAAAGAATTTAATGTAAAAGATGGCGCAGCAATTGAGGCTTGGCAAAAGCTTGGTAAAAAAGTTGCTATCATTACAGGTAGAACTAGTGAGTGTGTGTATTTTAGAGCTAGGGATTTAAAAATTGATTTAGTCTATCAAGGTATTAGTGATAAACTAGCTTGTGCTAAAGAAATTTTAGAAAAATTAAATTTGGATTTTTCTCAATGTGCTGCTATTGGGGATTATTATAATGATATGAGCTTGCTTGAAGCAGTTGGATATAGCTTTAAGCCAAAAGATGCACACAAGGCTTTAAAAACTGATAAAGTTTTAAACAGAAAAGGTGGTAATGGAGCAGTGAGTGAGATGATAGAAATTTTAATTGAACATAATAATATGCAAGCTCAATGGGATAAACTTTGGCGATAAAAATTTTTGCTATATTAATGAGTTTATTCGCCTTTGTTATGGTGATTTTAAGTACTCAAGATCCTTATTTATTTGCCATAAAACCACAAAAGGTAGATGTGGCAAATATGCAAGCTTTTGATGTGCTTGATTATGAGTTAAATGCTAGTGTAATTAAGGCTACATATCAGGCAAGTCGATGGGTAAAATACCAAGATAAAGATATTTTTGATGATTTTAAAGTGCAAGCGCTTGATTATAATTTAAGTTCAGATTTATTAGTAAGAAATGATGAAAAATCCATTTTAGAAGGTAATGTAAGTTATTTTGATCATAATCAAACTTCTATTTTTACCCAAAAAGCAACTTATGATATGAAAAATAAAATTTTATTTTCTAGTGATAATTTTAAAGCATATATAGGTTTAAATGAGGTTTTTGGGGATAATTTTTTATATGATGTGAATCAAAAAGAATTAAAAATTCAAGGAATAAAAGCATGGTTTTTAGAGCAATAATTTTTTTGTGTTTGTTAAATTTATTTGCATTTAGTGCACAAAAAATAGAAGTTTATGCTAAAGATTTTTATTTAGATGAAAAAAACGAAACAAGTGTATTAACCGGTGATGTGGAAGTTAAAAAAGGCAAAGATATTTTAAATTCGCAAAAATTAGTTATTTATATGAAAAACAAACAACCTATTAAGTATATAGCTACTAAAGATGCTAAATTTAAGATCATGATGAAAGATAAAACTTATCATGGAAGTGGTGATGAGTTTGTTTATAATGTAGCTAAGGATACATATGAGATTAATGGCAATGCAAAAATCACAGAAATGCAAACAAAAAAAGAACTCATAGGGGATAAAATCATAGTAGATAGAAAAAATATGACTTATAGAGTAGTGAGTAAAGATAAAAAACCTGTGAAATTTGTATTTGAAGTAAAAGAATGATACTAAATGCTAAATTTTTAATTTCTGCTTCCAAAATAGACGAAGCCCCACAACCTATATACACTGAAATCGCTTTTTTAGGACGCTCTAATGTGGGTAAAAGTTCTTTGATTAATACTCTTTGTAAGAATAAAAATTTAGCAAAAAGCTCTTCAACTCCGGGCAAAACCCAACTTATTAATTTTTTTGAAGTTGATTGTAAAAAAGATGAGGATAAATTTAAACTAGTATTTATTGATTTGCCTGGTTTTGGTTATGCGAAAGTGAGCAAAAAAACTAAGGCTATTTGGAATAAAAATTTAGATGAGTTTTTAAAAGAGCGCAGTTCTATTAAACTTTTTATCCATCTAATAGATTCAAGGCATGATAATTTAGATATTGATACAAATTTGGATTTATATTTAGATTCTTTTATCAGAGCTGATCAAAAAAAAATAACAGTTTTTACAAAAGCAGATAAGCTCAATCAAAGCCAAAAAGCAAAAATTTTAAATGCAAATAAAAATGCCATTTTGGTGTCAAATTTGAAAAAAAGTGGTATTGATAAATTAGAACAAAAAATCATTTTAGAGAGCTTGGGTTTTAATGAGGAGTAGAAATTTAGTAAAAAATAGATTTGATTTTTCTTATTTATTTTTTTATCTATCTTTGATTTTTTATCAAGTACTAAGCTCTGTGTATTACTGGATGCCTCCTTTGTTTGGGGTATTTTTTTGTTATATGATAGTGCTTTTAAAAGAAAAAGAAAGAACCCTTAATAAACTTGATTTTAGATGGTATTTTTCTTTGTTTTATCTTTTATTAATTGATGTTATTCATGGATTTTATCTTTTTAGCTCATGGATAGCTTTTTTTATTTTTTATCATTTTTTTGTGGATTGGTTTAAAAGTAAATTAAAACTAGGACATTATTTGCTCGTTATATTCACTTTATGTGCTTATATTTTCATCTATCTTTTTGATGTGTTTTTAGCATATTTAGATAATAATGAAATTTTAAAATTTGGTATTGAATATTTATGGTTTTTTGCTGTTGAAGCTTTGATTTCTTTTGTTATTTTTAAAGGAAAAATCTGATTATGCGTATGCGCTTAGTGATGGGCTTTATAGCTTGTTTTTTTATGCTTTTGCTTGCTAGAGTGTATTATATAAGTATAAAATCTAATGTTTATTATGAAGAAATAGCCAAGCAAAATGCCATTAAAACGCAGTTTTTAGCACCTGTAAGAGGGCAAATTTTAGATGTTAAAGGTAGACCATTAGCGGTAAATAAATTAGGTTTTTCAATCTCTATAAAGCCATATTTGCATATAAAAAAGAAAAACAGAAATCTTTTAGAGCAAGAATTACAAGCCATAGTAGATGCTTTTCCTGATTTAAATATAACTAAATTAAAACGAAATTATATAAAAGCAGATTCTTATTATAATCAAGATTATATAGAAGTGGTGCCATTTATAGAATATGATGCCATGATTAAGCATTTTACTAAGCTTAATTTGCGTGAAAATATGCAAGTTAAATCTACTACTCAAAGATTTTATCCTTATGATGCTTTAGCTAGCCATGTTGTAGGTTATGTTGGAAAAGCAAATTTAAATGATATGAATGAAAATGAAATTGCAAGATTAACTAGCTATGTCGGGCGTAGTGGCATAGAGCGTTCTTATAATGAAATTTTACAAGGCCAAAAGGGCGAAAAGGTTAGTAAGGTAAATGCATTAAATAAAGAAATAGAAGAGCTTTCTTACAAAAAACCTACTTCAAGTAATATCACTTTAAGTATAGATCTTGATTTGCAAGAATACTTAGCTAGTATTTTTGAAAATTTAGCAGGTGCGGCTATAATAATGGATGTAAAAAGCGGGGCTATTTTAGCAGCGGGTAGTTTTCCTGAGTATAATCTTAATCCTTTTGTTACAGGTATTAGCCAAGAAGAATGGGATAAACTTTCTAATGATTTAAACCATCCTTTTACTAATAAACTTATTAACGGTCTTTATCCTCCAGGTTCAGTTGTGAAAATGGGTACAGCTTTAGCTTTTTTAGATAGTGGAAAAGTGAATGA
Organism: Campylobacter sp. IFREMER_LSEM_CL2101; assembly: GCF_025771825.1. Classification (NCBI taxonomy): domain Bacteria; kingdom Pseudomonadati; phylum Campylobacterota; class Epsilonproteobacteria; order Campylobacterales; family Campylobacteraceae; genus Campylobacter; species Campylobacter sp. IFREMER_LSEM_CL2101. Next base: position 17,889 of record NZ_JAKMQZ010000009.1, on the reverse strand, counting down.
AAATCATAAATATTTGTGTGATTCTAACTTTGAGCTTGGTGGTAGAAAATTTAGATGTTGGAAAGCTACAGGTCATGGTTATGTAAATATGAATGATGCTATTAGAGAAAGCTGTGATGTGTATTTTTATAAAGGTGCTTTAGAAGTTGGTATTGACACTATTAGTTCTGTTTTTGAAAGAATAGGTTTTGGTGCAAAAACAGGAGTTGATTTACCTAATGAATTTATAGGAACAGTACCTAATAGAATTTGGAAAAAAGAAAAATACAACCAACCATGGTATCAAGGTGAAACTTTAAATACAAGTATAGGACAAGGTGATTTTCTTGCTACTCCTATGCAAGTGGCTAAATTTACAGCTATGATTGCTACGGCTAAAAATATAACTCCACATTTTTTACATAGCGTTGATGATAATGTTACTAAGATAAATTTTGACAATAATGAAAGTGTTTTTACAACTTTTGAATTATCAAAACTCCCACTTTTAAGGCGTGCGATGTATGAAGTTGCTAATGAGGATGGTGGAACTACGGCAAGATTTTTAAGAAATTCGTCTATTACCATAGCAGCCAAAACAGGAACAGCGCAGGTGGTTGGAATTTCTCAAAGTGAAAAAAAGCGTATTAAAGAAGAGGATTTAGAGTATTTTTTAAGATCTCATGCTTGGATTACTTCTTATGCGCCTTATGAAAAACCACAATATGTAGTAGTGGTTTTAATCGAACATGGGAAAAGTGGTAGTAGCACAGGGGGACCTATACTGGCTAAAATTTATCAAAAACTTATAGATTTGGGTTATATTGATAAAAAATATATCAAGAAAAAGACTAAATAATTAGCATTCCATCGCCATAAGAATAAAAACGATATTTGTTTTTTATAGCTTCATGGTAAAGCCCTAAGGTTTTTTCTCTACCTATAAATGCTGCTACAAGCATAATTAAAGTTGATTTTGGTAAGTGAAAATTAGTAAGTAAATAATCAAGTCTTTGCGGGGTATTTTGTGGGTGTAAAAACAAATCACAAAAACCTTCTTTTAATTTTTTTCTATGATAGTACTCTATGCAACGAGTAACTGTGGTACCAACACCTAGTATTTTCTTAGAAGAATCAATCAAAGCACAAGTTTCATCATCAATATGAAAAAATTCTGAATGCATTTTATGATCACGTATATCTTCACATTCTACACCTTTAAAAGTTCCTGCGCCAACGTGTAGTGTGATAGTGTGGATATTATGATTTTTTTTAAGTTCATCGATCATTACTTCATCAAAGTGTAAGCTTGCAGTAGGTGCAGCAACTGCGCCTTGATTTTTAGCAAAAATACTTTGATAGTTAATGCTATCTTGTGCTTCATCTGCTCTTTTTATATAAGGTGGTAAAGGCACATGGCCTATTTTTTCTAAAATTTCAAAAACTTCATGATGACTAAGCTCTTTTTCATCATTAAAAAATTCTACTTCTCTTGTGCCATCATCATGTAATTTTTTGATTTTAGCTTTTAAAGAATTTTCAAAATATAAAATTTGCCCTTCTTTAACCTTACCCCGAATTTGCACTAAAAAATCATTATTTTTTAAAGGATGGTTGATAAAAAGTTCTATTTTACTACCACTTTCTTTGTTTCCATAAATTCTTGCTTTGATGACTTTAGTGTCATTAAAGATGATTTCGCAAGGTGGTAAAATTCTAGCTAAGTCTTTAAAATGTAAATGTGAAATTTGATCTTTACATCTTTCATATACTAAAAGCTTGGCATTTTCTTTGGGTAAAATAGGAAAATTTGCTATAAGTTCATTGGGTAAATCATAATCATAACTAGAAAGCAAAAGATCTTTATCAATCATTTTCATCATCTTCTTTTTGACTAGGATTAACTTTTTTAGCTATATAAATAGAAATCCCATAAAGTCCACACAAAGGCACAGCCATTAAAAATTGTGATATAACATCAGGTGGTGTCATCATAGCTGAGAAAACAAAAATCACTAAAACAGAAACTCTAAAATGTTTTTTCAAAAAAGTATCATCAACAAGTCCAAGTTTAGCAAAGAAAAAGGTTATTACAGGCATTTCAAAAGCTAAACCAAAAGCAATTACTAATTTAGTAAAAAAGCCTACATATAAACCTATGCTAATTAAAGGCTTAAAATCTTGGGTTTGCACCCCAAAATCAATCAAAAATTTAAAAGCCAAAGGTATAACTATATAATAACAAAACAAAGCACCAAGTGCAAACATAATACTAGCAAAGCTTACAAAAGGCACTACTAATCTTTTTTCATTATCATAAAGTCCAGGTGCTACAAATTTCCAAAACTGCCAAAAAATAACCGGTAAAGAAATCAAAAAAGCTGTAAAAAATGAAACTTTCATTGCGGTAAATAAAGGCTCTTGCAATTCAACGAAGGTCATTTGTCTTGAAATTTCAGGTAAGGCTGCTTCAACAGGTGCTTTTAGTATGTCTATGATATAGTTATTAAAACTAAAACATACAAAAAACATCACAACAACACAAGCAACACTTATAAATAATCTTTTTCTAAGTTCCACTAAATGCGGTTTTAATTCTTCAAACATTCTTAGCTTTCCATTTTCTGAGTATTTTTTTCATCTTTTTGAATTTTTTCTTCAAGATTAGAAAGTTCTTGTATATCCTTTTCTAAATCATTAATTTCACTTTTTAATTCTTTGGTATTATTTAAAATATCTTCTTTGAGTTGATCAAATTCTTCAAAACTTAGTTTTTTTCTGATATTTTCATTAGTTTGTGAAAATTCATCTTTGTATTTTTGTGCTTCATCTTTTAATTCTGCTATTTTTAGTTCTTTATTAATACTTGCTTTTGCTTCATCAATATTGCTTTTAATGGCTTTTAAAATTTTTGCAATTTCAACTATAGTTGAAGGTAATTTTTCAGGCCCAAGTACTAAAATAGCTACAACTAAAATAACTAAAATTTCACCAAAACTCATTATTTTGTCTTCTTTCGCTTGAATATATGGTTTACATTTTACATAAAAATACTTAAAAATATTATTACTTTTACTATATTAATATATAAAGATATCTTGATATATTAATATATTTTTGTTATATTTGATTAAAAACAAAAAGGAAGAGCATGGAAAAATTAGTTTTTATTTTAAAAGATTTTCTTATTTTGTTTATAGAAATATCTGTTTTGTTTATTTTAGTTAGTATGCTTATTGCTTATTTAAATGAGCGCTATGCCAAATTTTTTAATGAGCATTTAAAGAAAGATTCTTTTACAAGCTATATAAAAGCCATACTTTTAGGCTGTTTAACCCCATTTTGCTCATGTTCGAGCATACCGCTTTTAAACGCATTTTTAAAAGCTAAAGTTCCACTTGGGGTATGCATAGCTTATTTAATCACCTCACCTTTAATCAATCCCATTATAGTAGTGATGTTTGTAGTAAGTTTTGGTTTAAAAATATCCTTATTATACGTGGGATTTTTATTTTGTGTGATTTTACTTCTTGCTTTTTGTGTTTCTAAAATAAACACTCAAAGATTTTTTAATGAAGACTTTTTAAAAAATGAATTAGAGCAAAAGTCATGTTGTTCTAATAATACTTTTCAAAGCTCATGTTGTCAAAAATCTAGCTTGGTTTTTAACAAAAATTCCAAAACAAGTAGAATTTTAAATTTTAAAAACAAAACTAAAGAAAATAAAATCAAAATATTATTTTCACAAAGTTTTAAAGAGTATAAAAAAATTTTACCTTATATTGTTATAGGTATGGCTATAGGGGCTATTATACATGGTGTTTTTCCGCAAGATTTTTTTCAAAATTATATGAAAGATTATGGAGTTTTAGGTGTATTTATAGCAGCTTTTATAGGAGTTTTGCTTTATATGAATTGTACAGCTATGATACCTATAGCACTAGCTTTAACTACCAGCGGAATTCCACTTGGTATAATGATGAGTTTTTTAATAGCAGGAGCAGGGTGTTCTTTACCTGAGATTATTTTGCTTAAAAGAATTTTCAAAACAAGCTTTTTGATTTTATTTGCAGGTATGATTGTTTTTATAGCAATTAGTTTTGGGCTTTTAATATTTTTTATATAAGGATTTTTATGCAAGAGTTTTTAAAAATAACAAGTGCGATTAATGATGAAAGCAGGATTTTGATCCTAGCTTTCTTACAAAAATACGGAAAACTTTGTGTGTGTGATTTGCAAAGTTCTTTAAATATGAGTCAATCAAGACTTTCAAGACATTTAAAAATTTTAAAAGAAGCTAATTTTTTAGAAGTAGATAGGCAAGGTGTTTGGGCGTATTATGGAGTAAAAGAAAATTTAAATAATTTTTGCAATGATATACTAAAAAACATTAACGAGCTTTCTATAAAGCTTCCTGAGTTAAAAAGAATTTCTTGTGAATGTAAAACTTAAGTGCTAATATACAAAGCTAGTTCATCGCTTAAAAGGTAGTTGGTGTTATAAAAAATTCCATTTTTATAAATTAGCTTTCCTTTTTTGCTAAGAAACATAGCTTTTTCTTTTTCTAAAGGTTCTAGTTTTGTTTCATCCACTCCTATAATACTTCTAAGTCCTAAGAAAATATGCTCTAAACACAAATCTTTTGAATTTAAATTTTCAATCTCTCTAAAACAAGGATCATTGATATAATCTTTTAAACTTTTTTTGGTATAAAATCTTTGATTTTTTAAAAATCCTACCGCACTTAAACCACATCCTATATAGTCTTTTCCTTGCCAGTAAGCAAGATTGTGTTTGCAAATTTGTCCAAAATTACTGATTTCATATTGTTTATAACCAAGGTTTTCAATAGCTTTGATAAAATATTTTGCAAGGCGTGGCGCATTTTTTTTAAAATGAAATTTTTTAGCAAATCTTGTCTTTTCTTCTATGGTTAGATTATAAGCGCTTATATGATTAATATCAAGCAGGGTTAGTTTAGAAATTTCATAATCAAGCATTTTTTTATCATCAAGTTTTGTATCATAAATTAAGTCTAAGTTGATATTATCAAATCCTGCTTTTTTTGCATTTTCTATGCTAGTAAAAATGCTTTTTTGATCATGAATGCGTCCAAGAAATTGTAGTTTTTTTTCATGAAAACTTTGCATTCCAAAAGAAATACGGTTAAAACCTAAATTTTTTATTTCTTTAAGCCATGAAAAATTACTCGAGTTGGGGTTAGCTTCTATACTAATTTCGCTGTCTTTTTGTAAATAACTTTGTAAAAAAATAAATATTTTTTCATAAAAACTAGCTTCCATTAAACTAGGCGTACCACCACCTACAAAAACAGTCTTTATGGAATTTTTATCAAGCTTAAAAAAATCTAGTTGATATTTTATATCTTGCATTAATGCGTTTAGATAATCTTTTTCAAAGTCCTTTTTTTTAAGTGAAGTAAAAGAACAATAAAAACACTTACTTTCACAAAATGGTATATGTATGTATAAATGCATAAAACTTCTTTAAAATGTGATTATAAATTCGTATTTTTTTGTTAGAATTATATTATTAAAAAGTCAAGGATAAGAAAATCATGGAAAAAGAAAAAAAATATAGGCCAAATGTAGCCGCTATAGTGCTATCATCAGCTTATCCTTTTGAATGTAAAATTTTACTTGCTAAACGCAATGATATGGAAGATATATGGCAGTTTCCTCAAGGTGGAGTAGATGAGGGAGAAGATGTTAAAAGTGCATTATTTAGAGAGTTAAAAGAAGAAATAGGCACAGATGAGGTTGAAATTTTAGCTGAACATCCTGAGTGGATTAGTTATGATTTTCCAGCTAAGGTTGCGCAAAAAATGTATCCTTATGATGGTCAAAGTCAAAAATATTTTTTAGTTAGATTAAAAAATAAAGCTATTATTAATCTAAATACTAAAAATCCTGAATTTGATGCATATAAATTTACTTCATTAGAAGATGTTTATGATATGATTAACCATTTTAAAAAACCTATATATATCAAGGTTTTGAAATATTTTAAAGAAAGGGGGTATATTTAATGCTGATCGTACAAAAATATGGGGGAACGAGTGTAGGAACGCTTGAGCGTATTGATGAAGTTGCTAAAAGAGTGGCAAAAAGTAAAAAAACTTGCGATAAGCTAGTTGTAGTAGTTTCAGCGATGAGTGGGGTTACTAATGAGCTTATTGATTTTGCTCATCATTTTAGCAAAAATCCTTCAGGTCGTGAGATGGATATGCTTTTAAGTAGTGGTGAACGCGTAACTTCATCTTTACTTGCCATTGCATTAAATGAAATGGGTTTAAAAGCCACTGCATTTTCCGGACGCAATGCAGGGATTGTTACAGATGATGTTTATACTAAAGCAAGAATAGAACACATTGATACTACAAATATCAACAAAGCTTTAGATGAGGGGTATATTGTAGTAGTTGCTGGCTTTCAAGGTATTGATAAAATGGGTAATGTTACTACTTTGGGTCGTGGTGGAAGTGACTTAAGTGCAGTTGCATTAGCAGGAGCTTTAAATGCTGATTTGTGTGAAATTTATACTGATGTAGATGGGGTATATACTACCGATCCTAGAATTGAGCCAAAGGCTAAAAAGCTAGATAAAATTTCTTATGAAGAAATGCTAGAGCTTGCAAGTTTGGGGGCTAAAGTTTTACAAAATCGCTCTGTAGAGCTTGCTAAAAAATTAAATGTAAAATTAGTTACTAGAAGTAGCTTTAATGAAAATGAAGGGACGATTATTACTAAGGAGGAAAATATGGAACAAGCTTTGGTTAGTGGTATAGCACTAGATAAAAACCAAGCAAGGGTTACTTTAAGAAATATTGATGATAAGCCAGGAATTGCTGCTGAAATTTTTGGGACTTTAGCAAATGAAAATATCAATGTAGATATGATTATCCAAAATGTAGGTGTAGATGGAGCTACAAATTTGGGCTTTACTGTGCCTGAAAACGAGCTTGATTTAGCAACTAATGCTATGAAAAAAGTTTTAGGTGCTAATGCTAATATAGAAACAGATAGTGCTGTGGTAAAAGTTTCAGTTGTGGGCGTGGGTATGAAATCACATTCTGGAGTAGCTTCGGCAGCTTTTAAAGCATTAGCAAATGAAAATATCAACATACAAATGATTTCTACAAGTGAAATTAAAATTTCAGTTATCGTGCATGAAAAATACGGCGAATTGGCTGTAAGAGTATTGCATGAAGTTTATAAACTAGATATATAAATGAGTAATAGTTTTTTAAAATTTACCCTAGAACAAATCCGAGAAAATGGCACTTATACAAGTTGGTTAGAAGAAAGGCGTCTTGAATGGTCGCCTTTGATCGCTTCTAAGCTAGCTTTGCTTTTGCAAGGTTATACTTTTATTGTGATTACTGATGAGCAAAGAGCTTGGTTTGAAGAGTATTTTTTAAGCCAAATCAATGCTAATACTACAAGACCTTTAGTGCCTTTTGTATCTTTAAAAGGAATTTATAATAAAGCTTGCAATACCCAAGAAGATATAGATTTGCTTAATGATCTTTTGAGCATTTCTTTTCCTAATGGTTATGCCTTTTTTTATATAGGAACTAATACAGGGTTTAAATTTAAAATCGCTAATTCTAAAGCAGAAAGTATGCTTTGGCTTTTTGATGAGCAATTACAAAATAGCTTTTATCTTTCCTCACGCGATAAAGAATTAGACTATAAACTCATTTCTTTATATAAAGTATTTGAACAAAGCTTAGAGGCTGTACTTTTTTCTAAGGTAGAAATTTGAATCTAAGAAATAAAATCATTATCCATAATGATTTTGAACTAATGCAAGAAAAGCTCACAGAAGAATATGGAGCAAAAAATCTTAAATTTTTCATACCTAAAAATCCTGACTTAGAATTAAGACTAAATGACTTAACTTATGACAAAAACGCCCAAGCAACCGCAAAAGCTATTATGAAAGAAAGCTATGTAGCTGAAGCGCAAGCTAAAATCATTGTTATACTAGCTAAGTCTTTTCGCGAAGAAGCGCAAAATTTTTTACTAAAACTTTTTGAAGAGCCACCAAAAAATGTATATTTTATCATCGTAGCTCCTTCAAAAAATGTTTTTTTACCTACTATACTTTCAAGGTTTATCATAGAAAAACATAAAATTCAAAAAGAAAAAATGTCTTTAAATTTAGATCTTAAAAAAATAGATCTTGCTCAAATTGCTTCATTATTAAAACAATATGAAAATATAGACAAGCATGAGTGTTTAGAGCTAATTAATGCTTTAAGCCATGAATGTTTTAAACAAGATATAAAATTAAACGATGAAGAAATTGAATTTTTTTACAAAGCTTATGAGTTAGCTAAATTAAATGCAAAGCCAACTATTTTACTAAGTACCATAGCTTTAATTTTACACGAGAGAAAAAATGAAAATCATTAAAATCAATCCTAACACAGACTTTGAACAAATTTCTAAATACATAAAACCACACAAAGCAGGCGAGAAAATTATGAGTGAAAAAACTCAAATTCATTTTTTTCTTATTAAAGAGTTAAGAGCGCCTGCTGCAAATATACTCAAGCAAGATGCATTAAGAGTTGGAGCTGAACTTGTAACACACAAAGAAGTTATACTAGGTAAAGAACATACTAATGCCTTACTTATGGTAACACAAGATCAAGCCAAAAAGCTTATAGAAAAAGAAAAATTACAAGATTTTAAACTTAAAAATTTAGCACTATTTTTAAAGTCTAATTTTAACAAACCAAAATATGCAAAAATTATGGGTGTGATTAATGTTAATGAAGATAGTTTTAATGCTCAAAGTAGGGTTAAAGAAAATGAAGTTTTAGAAAAAATCGAACTTATGATCTCTCAAGGAGTGGATTATATAGATATAGGCGGGGTTTCTTCAAGACCTGGTAGTGTGTATTGTGGGAAAGAAGAAGAGTTTAAACGCTTAAAAAATACCCTAGATTTAATCTATAAAGAAAAACTTTATGAAAAATGTATTTTTAGCTTAGATAGCTTTGATGAGTATTGTTTAGAATATGCTTTAAATAAAGGCTTTAAGCTTATTAATGATATTACTGGTTTTAAAAATGAAAATTTAGCCAAACTAGCTTTAAAATACAAAGCCACTTATACACTTATGCATATACAAAATACCCCACAAAATATGCAAGATAACCCGCATTATGAAGATGTACTTGCTGAGCTTGATGATTTTTTTGCGCAAAAGCTAGAAAGGCTAAGTGAGCTTGGTTTAGAAGATGTGATTTTAGATGTTGGTATTGGTTTTGGCAAAAGTTCTTGGCATAATATGATGTTAATTAAGCATTTAGAGCATTTTTTACGCTTTGAAAAAGAACTTTTAATCGGAGCTAGTAGGAAAAGTATGATAAATGCTTATTTTAACTCAAGTGTTGAGCAAAGACTAGCAGGTACGCTTTATTTACATTTAGAGGCTTTTAAAAATGGTGCAAGTATTATAAGAGTGCATGATGTGTATGAACATAAGCAAATGTTTGAACTTGCAAAAGCTATGGATGAACTTTCTTTGGAGTAATGATGACTTATCAAGAGTATTTAGAAAAGGTAAAATTAGCAAAAGAATGGATGAGGGCTTATTATGAAGATGATGAGCCTTTAGCAAGCGATGAAGAATACGATAAACTTATAAGAGAGTTAAAAGCATTTGAAACGCTTCATCAAGAAAAGATTTCTAAAGATTCTCCTACACAAAATATCGCCCCTACTATACAAAGTGAGTTTCACAAACTTGCACATAGTGCAAAAATGTGGTCTATGGAAGATGTTTTTGATGAAGCTGAGCTTAGGGCTTGGGCAAAAAGAGCTAAATGCGAGTTTGATTTTTTCATAGAACCTAAATTTGATGGAGCAAGTTTAAATCTTACTTATGAAAATGGTATTTTAATCAGCGGTGCTACAAGAGGCGATGGCGAAATAGGCGAGGATATTACTTTAAATGTAAAAGAAATATCAAACATACCTCAAAAAATTCCTTATAAAGACAAGATAGAAATTCGTGGCGAAGTGGTAATTTTAAAAGAAGATTTTGAAAAAATCAATGAAAAAAGAGCTAAAGATGGCTTAAGTTTATTTGCAAACCCACGTAATGCAGCAAGTGGCTCTTTAAGACAGCTTGATACAAGCATTACAAAAGAAAGAAATTTAAAATTTTATCCTTGGGGAGTGGGGGAGAATTCTTTAGAATTTAGTAAGCACTCTGAAGTGATGGAGTTTGTAAGAAGTCTTGGCTTTTTAAAAGACGATTTTGTTTTTTGTGTGAAAACTTTAGATGAGGTTTTAGAAAAATATCATGAGCTTTTAGAAAAAAGAGATCAAAAGCCTATGATGATGGATGGTATGGTTGTAAGGGTAGATGATTTAGCTCATTGTAAGCTTTTGGGTTATACCGTGAAATTTCCAAAATTTATGGCTGCGTTTAAATTTCCTGCTTTGGAAAAAACCACAACCTTGCTTGGGGTTAATTTACAAGTTGGAAGAAGTGGAGTGATTACCCCTGTGGCAGTGCTAGAACCTGTAAATTTAGATGGGGTTATCGTAAAGTCTGCAACCTTGCATAATTTTGATGAGATAGCTAGACTTGGAGTGATGATAGGCGATAGCGTAAGTGTGATAAGAAGTGGAGATGTCATACCTAAAATCACTAAAGTTTTTACCCAAAGACGTGATGGTTTAGAAAGTCAAATTGCTAAGCCAACTCTTTGTCCTGAGTGTTTAAATGAGCTTTTAGATGAGGGCGCTTTTTTAAAATGCCAAAACCTAGACTGTAAAGCAAGACTTGTAAATTCTATTATACATTTTGTATCTAAAAAGTGTTTGAATATAGACGGTCTTGGAGAAAATATCGTCGAGCTTTTATTTAAAGAAGGAAAAATCACTAACATAGAAAGTATATTTTTCTTAAAATACAGTGATTTTGAAGGTTTAGAAGGCTTTAAAGAGAAAAAAATCAACAATCTTCTAAGCGCCATTGAAAATGCAAAAAAATGCTCTTTATCAAGGTTTATCACTGCTTTGGGTATAGAGCATATCGGAGAAGTAGCAGCTAAAAAACTAGCACAATCTTTTGGCTTTGAATGGTTTATGCAAAGCTATGAAGCTTATGCAAATTTAGAAGGCTTTGGCGAGCAAATGGCTAAAAGCTTAGAAGAATTTACCCATGTCAATGCAAATCGTATTAAGCATTTTTATGAAATTTTGCATTTAGAGGATGAGAAAAAAGAGCTTATTGTAAATGATAATATTTCTAATAAAACCTTTGTTATCACAGGTACTTTAAGCAAATCACGCGATCATTTTAAAGAGCTAATCGAAAGCTTTGGAGCAAAAGTAAGCTCAAGCGTATCTAAAAAAACTGACTTTGTATTATATGGAAGTGAAGCAGGCTCAAAGCTTGAAAAGGCTCAAAACTTAGGGGTTAAATGTATTAATGAAGCTGAGTTTAATGCTCTTTTAGGCGGTGATGATGAGGTTTGATGTTTTTGTAAGCACAAAATTAAACATTTCTCGCAATAAAGCTTGTGAGCTTATAGAAAACAAGCAAATTTTACTCAATGGCGAGTTTAAAAAAACCTCTTTTAAAATCACATCTTTAAATCCTTTAGAAGATGAGAGTTTAAAACTCACGCTTTTAGAAGAGCTTTTTGTAAGCAGAGCTGCTTTTAAGCTCAAGCATTTTTTACAAGAGCATGTATTTACCATAAAAGATAAAATTTGTTTAGATATAGGTTCATCAACCGGAGGCTTTGTGCAAATTCTGCATCAAAATAAGGCTAAACACATCACAGCTTTAGATGTAGGTTCTAACCAACTTCATGAGAGCTTAAGAAATTTAGAAAATATCCAAATTTGTGAAAACACTGATTTGCGTGAGTTTAAAAGTGAAAATTTATATGATGTTATCACTTGTGATGTGAGTTTTATCTCTTTAATACATTTGATTTTTCATATAGATAAGCTTGCTAAAGATCTTATCATCTTGCTTTTTAAACCTCAATTTGAAGTAGGTAAAAACGCTAAGCGCGATAAAAATGGAGTGGTAAAAGATATAAAAGCTATTAAAACTGCTAAAGAGAGCTTTGAAAAAGCTTGTGCAAAGCTTGGTTGGATCTTGCAAGTAAGTCAAGAGTCACATTTAAAAGGAAAAGAAGGTAATGTTGAGTTTTTCTACGCCTATAGAAAAAACTAAAATCACAAATTTAGCCATAGGGCGTTTTGATGGTATGCATTTGGGGCATTTTGAGCTTTTCAAGCATTTAGATGAAAATGGAGCTTTGTTTATCATCACAAAAGAAGAAAAAGAAGCTCTAACGCCTAAGGATTTTAGAGTAAATTTAGTTGATTTTCCTATGATTTTTTGTGATTTTGATAAAATCAAAAACTATAAAGGCGAGGATTTTTTAAAGCTTTTAAAGCAAGAATTTCCCAAACTAGAAAAAATCATCGTAGGTTATGATTTTAAATTTGGTAAAGAAAGAAAATGCAGTGCCAAAGACATACAAAGCCTTTGTGGTATAAATACCATCATTGTAGATGAGTTTAAAATTCAAAACAAAAGTGTTCATACAAGTATGATTAAAACCTTACTCAAAGAAGCAAAAGTTAAGAAAGCTAAAAAATTTCTAGGTAGATTTTATACTATACATGCAAATATCATAAAAGGGCAGGGCATAGGCGCTAAAGAGCTTTTTGCAACTTTAAATTTATACGCAAAAGACTTCTTTTTACCTAAAGATGGCGTATATGCGACTTTGGTAAAGATTGAAAATAAAAGCTATCATAGTGTAAGCTTTATAGGCATAAGATCTACTGATGAAAATTTTGCTTTAGAAACGCATATTTTAGATGAAAATTTTACAAGTACAAAGGCAAATTCAGTGGAATTAAGTTTCATTGACTATATAAGAGCTAATGAGAAATTTAACGACTTAGCCTTATTAAAAGCACAAATTAGTAAAGATATCAACAAAGCAAAAGAAATTTTAGGAAAATTAAATGAAAGATGAAATTTTTAAAAAACCCTTAGAAAAACAATTTGAATTTGATAAAAGTGTAGCAAGTGTTTTTGATGATATGGTGTCAAGATCCGTGCCTTTTTATACGCAAAATTTAAAACTCATAGTCGAACTCATAGATCATTTTGCCTCGCAAAATGCGAGAATTTGCGATCTTGGTTGTTCTACTGCTAGTTTATTGCTTGCACTTTATGAAAAAAGAAAAGATTTTCTTTTAAGTGGGGTTGATGAGGCTAATGCTATGCTAGAGATTGCTAAAAGTAAATGCCAAGCCTTTGGAGCTAGAGTGGATTTTCATCAAAAAAATTTAGATGACTTTGAGTTTTTTAAAAATGATGTTTTTATAGCTACTTATACTTTGCAGTTTATCCGCCCACCTAAAAGACAAGAGCTGGTTGATAAAATCTATCAAAACCTAAATGAAAATGGTATATTTGTGCTTAGTGAAAAAATTCTTTATGAAGATGTCAAAATAGCCAAAAAAATGATACAAATTTATGAGCAGTATAAACTAGAGCAAGGTTATAGTAAGCTAGAAATTTCAAGCAAACGAGAAGCCTTGGAAAATGTTCTCATACCTTATACTCAAAATGAAAATATAACCATGCTTAAAAAAGCAGGATTTTCTAAAGTAGAAAGTGTTTTTAAATGGGTAAATTTTGAAACCTTCATAGCTTTTAAGTAATTATTTTTTAGTAAAAAAACTTAAAAATATCATATTTTGAATAAATCAGATATTTTTTCTTCTATTTTAAATATTTTATAAATTAATACTATTGCTATTGCAAATATTTAAAATTTATTATATAATCTTGCCCGTTTTTTTGTGTTTATTTATGCTTATTGCTTGATTGTTAAAAAATATTATAAAAAAGGACTTTTATGATTAAATGGGCAAAAGAATACAGTGTGCACAATAAAACTATTGATGAGCAACATAAAGCTTTGTTTGATATAGCCAAAAAGGCTTATCTAATTGCTGAAAATCACGCAAGTATAAGTGAGATTAAAAGTGTTTTAAGTGAGCTTTTTGAATATGTAAAAACTCATTTTAAAGATGAGGAAGTATATATGGAAAGCATAGCTTATCCTGATTTAGAACATCATAAAAAAATTCATCAAGAAATCACAGCTTCATTAATTGCTTTAGTAAAAAATATCAAAACTGTGAATGAATTTAAAGCACAGCTTAATGTCATTACAGAAAAATGGCTTTTAGAGCATATATTAAAAGAAGATATGAAATACCACAAATATGAAAAACAAAAACAACTTCAAGCAAAAGAAAGTACATTTGAAGAAGATACTTCGGCTGTAGAATGTACTTTTGAAGAAATTACACCAAAATATATTATTTATGTTTGTGGTTGTTTAAATGAAAAACATAAAATTCCTCATCGCGTGCATTTGCAAATTCTTGATGGTGCAAAATATAATTGTAAAGTTTGTAAAAAAACCATTCGCATTGCATAGGGTTTTTTGTGGAAGCATTCCCTATATGGCATGATAAATATAGTATTGAAAATGCAGATATTGACTTGCAACACCAAACTCTTTTTATTTTAGCAGATAAAACTGCCAAGCTTTTAAATAGGCATATTTACAAGACAGAGGTTAAAGAGTTATTAAGTGACTTTTTTGATTATATGCGAACGCATTTTAAAGATGAAGAAAATTATATGCATTCAATAAATTATCCGTATTTATCAGAGCATAAAGCAATGCATAAAAAAATCGTTAAAGATATGAGTGCATTACTTAGCGAGTGTGCTAGCACAAATGATCTTAAGGAAAAACTTTACAAAATAGTTTCAATATGGCTTTTAGAACATATTGTAGAGCACGATATGAGGATTAACAAATTCAAAAAAAGCTTGGAAAAAGAAGACAAAATACAAGAGCAGGAAAAAGATGATAAATTTGAATACATTTGTGGTTGTAAAGATATGACTCATAAGCTTGATTATGGCTTACATGTAAAAATTAAGTATTTAAATATAGCTTACAAGTGTAAAAAATGCTCCAAAGAACTAATTTTTAAACTACAAGATGAAAATTTAGATTGAAAGTATATTTTCAATCTAAAATACCATAAAATAGGTATTTGAGCTAAATAAAATATTTTAAGATATTTTCTATCTTAAAATATTTTTAAGGAAAAATTTATAAACAAAATATTAATATTCCTAGTTCATTATTAAATTGTTAGTAATGAGCGTTACAAAATATACAAACAAGCAATAAATCAAACAACACATTAACTATTTTTTGAAAGGAATTTTCAATGAATAAAAAATTGTCTAAAAAGTGCCTCATGGGGGGGGGTAATAACACTTTACTAAAACTATCCTTTGCTACTATTATTTCCTTAAGCTCTTTAGAAGCTGCCACCTAGGCAGACTATGATAAAGCCTCTAATGCTTATATTATCAAACAACACAAATTTAATAATAATGATGTCTATGATTATAATCTTGATACATATAAACTCTTAAGTGGTAAAAACTTCTATGGCCAAATGGCTACTAATAAAAATCTTTCAAATATTACTTTAATCTATGATAATCCTAAAGATAAAGCTCATTCTAAAATGAATGATTTATATTTTAAACAAGACATACTTACTCCAAGTATTAAAGAAGATATTTTTGTAGTTAATGGCTTTCATAGTTCTAACTCAGCTAATACTACCATTAATCAATTAAGCTATATACCTTTTTTAGTTTCTGCTTATACCTTTAATGCAAAAGCAAATAATAATACCTTGGTATTAAAAGCAGGGGAATTATCTTCAGTATATTATTTAAAACCTACCGATAAAGAAGTAATCAATCCTAAAGCTAGTGGCTTAGATAATAAATATAATTTTTTAATCACTCCAGCCATAGCAAGAAAAGGTGAAGCAAGTAATAATACTTTAAATTTCTTAAAAGATGCCTATGTAAATATGGGTGTTGAAAACACTTACACCTTACCTTTAAATGGTGCTCCTTATGTAGTAGGTGCTTTTGGTATTGATGCTAATACTAATAATAATACAGTTATATTAAATAAGGGTGTAAAGATAGACTTTCATACTACCCCTTATAGACAAAGTGCTTTAGGAGATAATATCTTTGATGAGAGAATGACTCATGTAACAGGAGCAATTACTTATAATGCTAATGCTAAAAATAATAAGGTTATTATAGATGGAGCTTCTTTATTAGTTCATGGTCCAAGTGGAGCATATTCAACATCAGCTGCTACTCACTTAGGAGGAGCTTTTGTAGATGTAAATAATAATCAAAGCTATGAAGTAAGTAATAATAGTGTATTAATCAATGATTTAAAACTAGATTTAAGAGTAGATACTAAAAATACTCCATTAGCTTATAATGCTATCTTAGTAGGGGAAATCTATGGGGGTAAAATCATACAAGGTAATGCTTATAAAAACACCATAGATATAAAAGACTTACAAACCTTATTAGCATTAAATACTAATGTAGAAGTAAAAGCTCTTTTAGACTTTTATGCAGGTGCTACTAATAATGGTATAGCTAATGATAATAGCATTAGCATTAATCTTAAAAAGCCATTTGAGATTAATTCTAATTTTACAGGTAAAAATGAGTTTAATCTTTATGGTGGGGTAGCTACTAAAGGAGCTAATAGAAATAGTATTAATATCAATGGAGATTTAACCCAAGGACTTACTGTTGAAAATCATCAAGATAAAATTCAAATCACAGCAGCACAAACTCTAAGTTCTAAAGCAAATAATAATAGCATTGTTATTAAAAACTCAAACATTGCTATGCCTTTATACTTATATGGAGTTAGTAAAGCAAGTATAGATAATAAAGATTATTATGCTAGTAGTGCTAATGCTAATAGTATAGTTTTAGATAATGTAAAATCAGGTAGAAACCTCACTGCTATTATAGAAGCAGATAATTTAGAAAAAAACACTATAAAATATAATCTTGTACAATCTTTATCGAATGCTTCTAATATAGATAAAGGTTCTAAAATCATTTTAAGAGCCAATGAAAATGCTAATGATAATACTTTAAATATTAAAGATTATTCTTCTGCAGCACATGATAATGTTTATGTTATTAATGCAAAAAATGAAAGTGCTAATAATACTTTTATCTTTGATGGACTTGCTCTAGGTACAGCTTCTGATAAAAGAGAAGGTATAGCTATTATTAGTGCAGGTATAGCTAAGAATACTCATGATAATTATACTCATATAAATAATTTAAATATAGATGAGTATAAAGATGATTCTACTATCATCATAGCAGCTTCTGGTGTATATAGTGAAAATGATAAAAGCTATAATAATACCTTATATTTAAGTGGCAATACTAATATTTTTAATAATACTAATATAAAAGTATTAGCAGGTAGCTTTTTACAAACTAGAATGGAAAATGATTTTAGCTCAAAAGCACTAATGCATAAAAGTGGCACTAATAATCATTTAGTATTAAATACAAATATAAAAGCAAATACTATTAATAACTTTGATCATTATAGCTTTATCTTAAAAGATGATACTAAAACTTATTTAAGTGCTAAAGAAGCTATTAATCTTTCTAAAGATAGTTCTATTAATGTATATACTAACAATAATGTAAAAAATAAAAGCATTATTTTAATGCAAAGTGAAAAAGGCTTTGTAGATGCAAACAATAAACACTTAAATCAAAAAGACTTACAAAGCTTATTAGAAACTATTACTAAAAACAATCAAAGCTTACATAAAAACATCAAAGCAAAAGTTCAAAAAGCTAAATACACTCTAAGTGTAAGTAAAGATGCAAAAAGCATAGTAGTGAATTTAAATTAAA
>NZ_JAKMQZ010000008.1:0-79853 GCF_025771825.1 Campylobacter sp. IFREMER_LSEM_CL2101 | reverse complement strand
GCTTAAATCTGTTTTGGTAAGTACTTTTTCCTTATCCTCGTGGAAGATTACTACACCATCTTTATCATATACACCTGCATAAGAACTATCAGAATGTCCTAGAGCTAAAACATCTTTAGAGAAAGTGTTAAGGTTGTAATCTCCCCCAACTACAGCTAAAAGTTTATTATTTTTGTAAATTGGAGCTGTATAAGAAAGAGTAACCGAACCATCTTCAATGCTTTTATAAGGATCAGATACTACAAGTTTTCCTGCTGCTTTAGCCTCTTGGTACCATGATCTTGTTCTTGCGTCAAATCCTGTATCTTCAGGGCTTCTTATAATTCTATTAGATTGATATAATTTACCATTACTTTCAAATCCAAGATAAACCACATCAAAACCAGCTGATTCTTTTATGGTGCTTAAAGCATCAAAAATTTCCATTGTATCCGCATTTGGATTTCTTTCTACAAATTTAACTATAGAAGCAATAGCAGTTCTTTTGCTATTAGAGTATATTTTATATGCTTCATTAACATCATACATAGTTTTTTTCTGAATTTCTTCAAGATAATAACTTGTACTTTCTTTAGATTGGTAATAGTTAATAACATTAACCACTATTAATATAACAGCTATTAAAAAACAAGCTATTATAGTCAGTTTATTAGATAAACTGTTAAATTTAAACATTCTTGCTCCTTTATTTTTTGTTTTTAATCGAGTATTTTACTTTTAAAATAATTAGAAAAAAATAAAATTTTAATCTTTTTAAAATGAAAAATAATAATTAAAAAACGAAAAAAATTAATGTTTTTATATATCTTTAAGCTTTAATAGATATAATTTCAATTTTAATGCGGGAATAGCTCAGGGGTAGAGCACAACCTTGCCAAGGTTGGGGTCGCGAGTTCGAATCTCGTTTCCCGCTCCATTATCACCCGCCCGGGTGGTGGAATTGGTAGACACAAGGGACTTAAAATCCCTCGGAATTTTTCTTCCGTGCCGGTTCAAGTCCGGCCTCGGGCACCACTTTTTGGTAACTCAAGGCGACATAGCCAAGCGGTAAGGCATGGGCCTGCAAAGCCTTGATCTCCGGTTCGAATCCGGATGTCGCCTCCAATGCGATGTTAATACTTGATGTTTTTATTCTTTATACGGGAGATGGCTGAGTGGTCGAAAGCGGCGGTCTTGAAAACCGTTGAGGGTCACACCTCCAGGGGTTCGAATCCCTTTCTCCCGGCCACTTTAACATAATTTTTCATATTTTTGTTTTCACATTTAAAAAGATATTTCTTAATTTCTTAAAGAAATTAAGAAAATTATTCTAAGTCTAAAACTCCACCCTTGCTAGCATTACTTACAAGCTTTTGATACATTTTAAGCCATCTTGAATTTACTTGTTTATTTGGCATTTTAAAGTTTGCTTTGCGTTTGGTAATTTCATCTTGAGTTAAATTTGCATTGATACTGTAAGTATCTACATTAATCTCTATTTCATCGCCATCTTCTAAAAGCGCTATAAGCCCACCTTCGGCAGCTTCAGGAGAAATGTGACCTATACTAAGTCCTCTTGTAGCTCCACTAAAACGACCATCTGTTATAAGTGCAACTTTAGCACCAAGTCCCATGCCTGTGAGTAATGAAGTCGGGCTAAGCATTTCTTGCATACCAGGTCCACCTTTTGGCCCTTCATAGCGTATTACGCATACATCGCCTTCTTTAACTTTACCTTTTATAATACCTTTAATAGCTTCTTCTTGAGAATTAAAACAAACCGCTTTACCTTTGAATTTGCGCTCACCCATAATACCTGCAGTTTTTATCACACAGCCTTGCTTGGCTAAATTCCCAAAAAGTATAGCAAGCCCGCCTACATTTGAATAGGCATTGTCTATTTTTCTTATAATATTTTCATCTTTAATGCTAGCATTCTCAATGCGTTCTTTTAAAGTTTTTCCACTAATATCTAGAGTATCAAGTTCTAAAATATGGCCAGGTTTTTTAGCTATTTCAGCCATTACTGCACTTACCCCACCTGCTTTATGTATATCTTCCATATAAACAGTATTTAAAGATGGGGCGATTTTAGCTATATGAGCTACATTAGCACTGATGTGATTGAGTTCTTTTATATCTAAATTTACACCTGCTTCATAAGCAATGGCAAGCATATGTAAGATAGTATTTGAGCTTCCACCCATAGCCATATCAACAACTAAAGCATTGTTAATGGACTTTTTAGTGATGATATTACGAATTTTAAAACGCTCATCTAGAGCAATCTCACAAATTCTACGCGCAGCCTTTCTTAAAAGCTCTTCTCTTTCTTTACTAAGTGCTAAAATAGTTCCATTTCCTTCTAGCGCTATACCCATAGCTTCACATAAAGTATTCATAGAATTTGCAGTAAACATACCCGAGCAAGATCCTCCACTAGGACAGGCCTTGCATTCTATATCTTTTAAATCATCTTCATCAATTTTTTTAGCCTCATAAGCTCCCACTGCTTCAAAAACAGAACTTAGGCTGATTTTTTCTCCATGTTTATTTACTCCTGCTCTCATAGGCCCACCACTCACAAAAATAGTCGGCACATTAACTCTTAAAGCCCCCATGAGCATACCTGGAGTGATTTTGTCACAATTTGGGATACAAATTAGCGCATCAAGTTGGTGTGCGTTCATCACTGTTTCAATAGAGTTTGCAATGATTTCACGACTTGGTAAAGAATAAAGCATACCATCATGCCCCATAGCTATGCCATCATCAACACCTATAGTATTAAATTCAAAAGGAATGCAACCATTTTTGCGAATTTCATCTTTAATGATTTTTGCATATTCATTTAAGAAAAAATGCCCCGGGATGATATCTATATAGCTATTTGCCACACCTATAAAAGGCTTGTTAAAATCCTTATCATTTAAGCCACATGCTCTAAGCAAAGAGCGATTTGGTGCTTTTAAATGTCCTTTTTTGATCGCATCACTTCTCATTTGTATCCTTTTTTAAAGTAAAAACTATCATTTTATGCTTTTATTTTGCAATTTTTGCTTAAATTTTTTAAACTTAAATGGTATTTTAAAGAAAATTATTTAAAATGTGAAATTATTTTGATTTAAGGAATGTAATGCTTTTAACTAATCCAGTATTTATAGGCGTTGTATTAATGACGCTTTTGTGTTTTTTTAGGTTTAATGTTTTGCTTAGTGTTTTGCTTTCTGGGCTTTTTGTGGGTGTTTGGTCTAAATTTATGAATGTAGAGCATTTAACTTTGATGGAGTTTTTTACTCAACTTCCACAAGCTATGATGGATTCTATGAAAGTTTTAATTGACGGCATGCAAGGAAATTTACAAACAGCACTAAGTTATATTTTACTTGGAGCGGTGGCTGCTGCTATATCAAAAACTAATTTGACAGCATATTTGATTAAAATAGTTTCGCATTATATTTCACATAAAAAATACTTACTTATACTTTCTTTGGCATTTATTGCTTGTTTTTCACAAAATTTAATCCCTATCCACGTGGCTTTTGTGCCTTTATTGATCCCATCTTTGTTAAAACTTTTTAATAAATTAAAAATAGACCGTAGAGCCATAGCTTGTGCGCTAACTTTTGGACTTACAACTCCTTATATGGTAGTGCCTTTAGGTTTTGGACTTATTTTTCAAACTTTGCTTGTGGATAATTTAAATTCAAATGGAGTGCAAATTGGCCTAGGAGAGGTTTCTCAAACTATGGCTTTTGCGGCTATTTGTATGCTAGTTGGTTTGTTTTTGGCTGTGTTTGTATTTTATGCTAAGCCAAGAGAATATCAAGAAGAACAAATTGCCAAAATGGACTTTGAAAATCTAAAAATGAGTAAAAAAGAATGGGGTGTTTTAGCTGGTCTTGGGTTGACTTTGATTTTGCAAATTTTAACGCACAATTTACCTTTATCCGGGCTTTTGGGTTTTGTATTGATGGTGATTTTGGGCGGAGTAGAATATAACAAAGTTAATCTAGTCTTTGATGATGGGCTTAAGATTATGGGTTATATAGCCTTTGTAATGCTTGTTGCTTCAGGATATGGAGAGGTTTTAAAGCAAAGTGGGGGTATAGCTGAGCTTGTAAAAACAAGCGTGCCTTTTATGGAGCAAAGTCACTTTTTAGCTATTTTTATCATGCTAGCCATAGGGCTTTTAATCACCATAGGCATAGGTAGTTCTTTTGGGACTATTCCTATCATCGCTGCTTTGTTTTGTCCTATATGTATAGAGCTTGGTTTTTCACCTGCTGCGATTATTTTTATCATCGGTGTTGCTGGAGCTTTAGGCGATGCAGGATCGCCTGCTAGTGAAACAACTTTAGGAGTGAGCGTAGGGCTTAATGCAGATAAGCAAGGTGATCACATCAAAGATACTTGCATACCAACCTTTTTATGTTTTAATGGCTCTTTACTTATTTTAGGTAGTGTTATAGCATTTTGTTTGCTTTAATACATTAGCAAAATTCCACTTGAGAGTCTGCTTGAAGATTTATTATACTCAATAAGACTCTCACCATAACCATTAAAATACTGAGTGTAAATATACAAGCCATTGTTAGAAATTTTATAAGCTCCGCTTATTTCCACTGCACCGCGGTTATTAGCAAAATTTAAATTATTACGCCATAAGATATTGATAAAATAATCATCTTGAGTATAAGCAAGATTGATATCAAAATTACCCAAATATTTTTCTATATCAGGATTATCATCCTCTGAGCTTTTTTCAGGAATTCTTAGCCAAACTCTAGGTATGAACACAAAGTCGTCAAAAAACCATGCATTGCTTAGATAAATTCTATTCCAAGATCTTGATTTTGGATCATCTTGCCCGTTTGATTCGTGTAATAAACCAACGCGTACATTTTTTAAATTTTCAAAAGCTCCATGCCCGCTTATAGGAAAATTGATGAAAAATTCAGGCAAATAATTAGTCTCTCTAAAAGGCGATGAATGTTCATAAAGTTGCCACCACGAAATTTGTGTATAGCCTATGTTGTAACTTTCATTTAAACCCAAAAGATTTTCAAAAAGAGTTTTTTTAAGACTTACTTGAAATTTAGTTTCAGTGCTTTTATAATCTCTTTTGCTAAAACTATAAGAAATAGGCATAAAATAGCTAAGATTATGCGTGCTAATACCAAAAGGATTGTATGATTTTTCTGTGCCAAGGTAATTTGCCAAAGCTTCGCTTCTTGGATTAAAATCATCTATTTTGCGTTCTTTTGTTGTATTTTGCTCATTATTAAGAGAAAGTTCTAAATTTTTTGTTTTTGCTGTATCTTTTAAAGCTAAGCTTTTATAAATTTGCATAGCCTTTTTATACTTACCTTGCCTTTCATATTCTAAGGCTTGATTGATTAAATCCTCATTTGCTAAAGCACTAAAAGCACATAGTATGGGTAGAATTGTCCTTTTCATGAAGCCACTTTTTGTATTCGTTTAAATAATTTAAATTTATAAACTCATTTTCATTTTCAAACTCTATAAATTCTGCTTTCATTGTATCACAAAAAAGGGCTAGTTTATGGTTATTTTCTTGTAAAAATTGCAAAGTTTTTTCAAAATTTCTACTATGATAAAATCCACATAAATAATGTTTGTGTTTTTTTGTGCTTGCTAAGAGTATGTTTTGTGATTTTAGATGATGAAAAAGTTTGCAAATACTTTCTTTACTTATATTTGGAGTATCTACACTAAGGATAAATACATAGGTGTTTTGAAAATGTTTAAGTATGGAATTTAAGGCAATGAGTGGAGAGTAGTTATTTAAATCCTCATCTAAAATAAGTGCTAAGTTTTTTTGATGAAATTTATCTTTTTTGGTGCTAATAAAAACTTGATTAAAAATCCTTGACATTTTTTCATATTGATAAAGAGTTAAGTTTTTATCATCTACTTGCAATAAGCTTTTATCTTCTCCCATACGTGAAGACTTTCCACCACATAAAATCACACAAGGATAGGGAATTTTTTCACTCATAAAAACCTCATAAATTCATCAAAATATTTTATAATACATTTATGAAATATACAGATTTAATACAAATAAAAGATTATTTTAAACAATTTCAAAGACTAAATTATCTCAAACGCCTTGATGATAATATCTTAGAGCTTAGCTTAGATCATCAAGCTTTTATACTAGATTTAACACGCGGAAAAAGTGGAATTTACCAAGATAAACTCCAAGCAAAAGCTTATAACGCACCTTTTGATTTTATGTTAAAAAAATACTTCTCTAATGCGAAGATTTTAAATTTAGAAGTATTAGAAAATAATAGAATTTTATCTTTTGAAGTTTTATCGGAAAAATCTTACAAAGCTTATGGGGCTAAGATTTATTTTGAATTTACAGGAAAAAACACTAATGTAATCATCACAGATACTAATGATATTATCATAGAAGCTTTGCGTCATATAGATAAAAGCTACCGTATTGTAAAAATAGGCGAAAAACTCCAAGCTTTAAAAGCTTATGAGATCAAAGAAAAGTTTGTAAAGATTGATGATTTTAATGCATATTTTAAAGAAAGTGCTAAAAAGTTACAACAAGATCGTTTAAAAGATATAAAAGAAAATAAACTTTTAAATGTAGATAAAAAAATCTTTACTCTTAAAGAGAGTATAGAAAATTTAGAGCAAGAAAGTAATTTGTTAAAAAAAGCTCAAGAATTAAGCCAAAAAGCAGATGTTTTATTTGCTAATTTAAATTCTTTAAAAGATTATCAAAGAGAATTTATTTTGCAAGATTTTAATGCAAATGAACTTGCTTTTAAACTCGAAGATACACCTAAAAATAGTGCGAATGAATTTTACAAAATAGCTAAAAAGCTAAAACAAAAGGCTAAAAATATCAATATAGAAAGAGAAATTTTAAGTGAAAAACTTGATTTTTTAATCAATTTAAAAGATTTAATCACTAAAAGCACTTCTTTGCGAGAATTAGAAGTTTTAATGCCTAAAAAAAGTAAAAAAACTAAAAAAGAAGAGTTAAACGCAGGGGTTAGTAGCTTTTATTTTGATGAGTTTAAAATCAGCGTAGGGCGCAATGCAAAAGCTAATGAATATTTATTAAAAATAGCTAAAAAAGATGATATTTGGCTACATGTGAAAGATTATCCTAGTGCACATGTGATCATTACTTCAAATAAATTAAAAATAAGTCAATTAGTGCTAGAATTTGCAGCAAAACTTTGTGTGGAATTTTCCAAGCTAAGCTCTGGAGCTTATTTGGTCGATTATACGAGTAAGAATTTTGTTAAGGTTAGAGAAAAGGCTTTTGTAAATTATACAAATTATAAGACTATAAGCATTTTAAAGGAGTGAATATGCCTATAAGTCCCATAGGTGGCGTTAATTATGCTAACCAAAATGCACCGGTACATTCAGCACAAGTAAGCAATGAGCTAGCAAAAGATTCTTTTGCGACTTTAGTGAATATGAGTGAGTTTCAAGCAAAAGAAAAAACAGTTGAAAAACTTGAAAAAGTCAATCAAACTCACGAAGTAAGCGATGAGGTAAAAGAAAGACAAGAGGAAGAAAAAAAGCATTCTAAACATCATCAAGAACAAGAGCAAGAAGATGAAGATGAACAAGAAGGGCAAGAAGTAGTTAAAAAAAGCTCTCATTTGCTTGATTTAAGTATATAGAAAGGATAAAAATGTTTTCAAAGACAAGAATTCTTAGTGCTATTGTGATGATAGCTGTGATAGCTGTTGTTGCTTTAGTGGATAATTTTTTGATTAATTTTGCTATTTTTGGTGTTTTATTGTTTTTGGCATTTAATGAAGCAAAAGCTATGTTTAAAAGCAAACACGCAAGTGCTTTTGTGGCTTTGTGTATTTTTGCAATAGGTGCATTTTTGGATAAACCTTTCTTTATAGGCCTTATGGCTTTGATTTTGATTTTGGGATATTTAGTTTATAAAAAAAGTGAAAATTTAAATGAACTTATGCCTTATATATATCCTACTTTGCCTATTTTAATGCTCTATCAAGTATTAAGCTATGAGGGTATGTTTGTATTGTTTTGGCTTATAGTGATTGTCGTTGCTTGCGATAGTGGGGCGTATTTTATAGGAAAACTCATTGGCGAGAGAGCTTTTTCTCCAACAAGCCCAAATAAAACCTTAGAAGGTGTAGTAGGTGGCATAGTTTGTGCAGGGATTTTAGGAACTATCATAGGTTCTTTTGAATTTAGCTTAGTAAAAAGTATTTATATATCTTTAATAGTAGCTATTTTTGCTGTGATAGGGGATTTACTTGAGAGTTATTTTAAAAGACAAGCAGGCATTAAAGATAGCGGTAATTTAATCCCAGGACATGGGGGAGTTTTAGATAGAATTGATGCTGTTATCATTGCAGCATTTGCAATGGCAACTTTAGTATGATTGTACTTGGAAGCACGGGAAGTATAGGGGTTAATACTCTTTTTATTACTAAAGAAAAAAACATAAGCATAGAAGCTTTATCTTGTGGTAAAAATATCAAGCTTTTAAATGAGCAAATAGCTCTTTTTAAGCCTAAATTTGTATGTATCCAAGATGAAAAAGATAAAACCTTGGTTGATCATGATAAGATTTTTTGTGCTCAAGAGGGCTTAAAAGCGATGATAGCTGAGTGCAAAAGCTCTTTGGTGGTAAATGCTATAGTAGGTTTTGCGGGGTTAAACTCAAGTCTTATGGCACAAAAGCTTGGTAAAACCTTAGCCTTGGCAAACAAAGAAAGCCTAGTAGTAGCAGGGAAATTTTTTGATACTTCTAAGGTTAAAGCTATAGATAGCGAACACGCAGCACTAAAGTGTTTGATAGATAAAAGAAAAAACATTAAAAAACTTTTCATCACAGCAAGTGGCGGGGCCTTTTATAATTATAAAATCAAAGATTTAAAAAATGTCAGCGTAAAAGAAGCCCTCAAGCATCCTAACTGGAGTATGGGAGCTAAGATCACCATAGATAGTGCTAGTATGTGCAATAAGCTTTTTGAAATCATCGAAGCTTATCATCTTTATGGTATTAAACAAATAGATGCTTTGATAGAAAGAAAATCTTTAGTGCATGCTTTGTGCGAGTTTAAAGACGGTGGTATAAGTGCGTATTTTTCTCATGCAAATATGCGTTTGTCTATAGCTCAAGCGATTTTAGATGAGCATGATCAAAGCTTTATAGAAAATTTAGATTTATTAGCTATACCAAGTTTAAAATTTGAAAAAATTAGTTTAAAAAAATATCCTATATTTTCACTCAAAGATGAACTTTTGAAAGAGCCTGATTTGGGTGTGATTATAAATAGTGCAAATGAGTATATGGTGTATCAATTTTTAGCCCAAAAAGCACAGTTTTTAGACATAGCTAAAGGAATTTTTAAAGCATTAGATCATTTTGGTGTGCCAAAGATTAACCAAATTGAAGATGTTTTTGAGTACGATAAACAAGTAAGGCTTTATTTAGATAAGGAAATGAAGTGAGATATTTTTTAAGTATTTTGATTTTTATAAATGCAGTTTTTGCTTTAGAATTTAGTGTGAAAGAAAATGGAAAAAGTTTAGATGATAATAACACAGTTTTAATCCTTGGAGGCATACAAGGAGATGAGCCAGGTGGGTTTCATGCAGCTAGCTTGCTTTTGAGTGATTATAATATCACTAAAGGTAAAATTATCGTTGCACCAAATTTGGCTTTTGAAAGTATTATTGCTAGAAATAGGGGAAATTTTGGAGATTTAAATAGAAAATTTGCCCATATAGATGAAAACGATCCTGATTTTCACACCATAGAGCGTATAAAAAAGCTTATTTTAGACCCTGAAGTTAATATGGTCATAAATTTACACGATGGAAGTGGTTTTTATAGACCACAATATGAAAGCAAAGATAAAAATCCAAACCGCTGGGGTAATACTAGCATTATCGATCAAAGTGAGGTAAATTCTACAAAATATGCAGACTTAGAAAGCATAGCTAAAGAAGCGGTAGAAAATATCAATAAAGCCTTGGTAAAAGAAGAACATCAATATCATTTAAAAAACACCAAAACCCAAGAAAGCAATGACAAAGATATGCTAAAAGCTTTAACTTATTTTGTGGTGTCAAATCACAAAGCAGCCTTTGCTAATGAAGCGAGTAAAAATTTACCAACACATTTAAGAGTGTATTATCATCTTTTGGCGGTGGAGTATTATCTAAAAAAGGCAAATATAGAATTTCAAAGAACTTTTGATCTAACTCCAAATGGGGTTTATAGAGCCATTGAAAAGCCTTTGGAAGTAAGACTTTTTAATGATAAAATTTTACTTTATCTTGACAAACCCGCTAATAGAGTGAATTTTTTACCTTTTCCTACCAACCAAGCTTTAAATTATGAAGCAAGCAATGAGATTACAGCAGTGATTTCAAATGCTAATTCATACTCAGTCAATTACGGCAATCGCTTGCAAACTAGACTATACCCTGAATACTTTGAGTTTTCAAATGCCCTAGATAGTGTTGAAATGATAGTAGATGGAAAAAATATACAAACAAATTTTGCTCAAAAAATCATGGTAAAAAATAGCTTTAAAATTCCTCCTATTGTAGGTGTAAGGGTTAATGTCATAGGTTTTGATAGGGGTAATGATGAAAGCGGTATAGAAATAAGTAAAAATCAAATGCAAAGTCGTTATTCTTTAGATAAAAAAAGAAAAATTTATAGAGTGGAATTTTATGAGTTAAAAAATGCAAATTTAGCCGATCAAGCCTTAGAAAAAAAAACAAATTTTAAAGAAATCAAAAAAGCAAACATACCTGCAAAAGCCATAGAAAAAGCAGAAGAAAAAGACAAATTTATCGGTATGATTTTAGTGGAATTTCAATGAAAAGCCTAATCCTTGCTATAGAAAGCTCGTGTGATGATAGTTCTATTGCTATCATAGATAAAAACAGCTTTGAATGCATTTTTCATACAAAGATTTCTCAAGAAAATGCTCATAGTGTTTATGGAGGGGTAGTGCCTGAGCTTGCAGCAAGATTACACAGTGAAGCCTTACCTAAAATCTTAGAAAAATGCCAAAAATACTTTGACAAACTTTGTGCCATAGCAGTTACAAATGAACCTGGTCTTAGTGTGAGTTTGATAGGTGGGGTAGCTATGGCTAAAATGCTTGCTGTTAGTTTAAAATTACCACTTATAGCGATTAATCATCTAAAAGGACATATCTACTCTATGTTTTTAGATAAAAAAGCTAGTTTTGATATGGGTGTATTGCTTGTAAGTGGTGGGCATACTATGGTGCTTTTTATTAATGAGCAAGGTAAAATCACAGAACTAGCAAGAACAACCGATGATAGCTTTGGAGAAAGCTTTGATAAAGTAGCTAAGATGATGAGGCTTGGTTATCCTGGTGGGGCTATCATAGAAAATTTAGCTAAAAATGTAAAAGAAAGTGATTTAGAATTTAGCATACCCTTGCTTCATTCTAAAGACTTAGCTTATAGTTTTTCAGGACTTAAAAACCAAGTGCGTTTGGAAATTTTAAAAGAAGAGTTAAACTTAGAGCGTAAAAGTAAAATCGCTTTTGCATTTCAAAAAGCAGCCATAGCTCATATTTTAAACAAGCTAGAAAAAATTTTTAAAGAGTATAAATTTAAGCGTTTTGGCATAGTAGGCGGAGCTAGTGCAAATTTAAGCTTAAGAAGTCAAATAGAGCATTTATGCCAAAGCTATCAATGTGAGCTTTTGCTAGCTCCACTTGAGTATTGCTCAGATAATGCTTTGATGATAGCAAGGGTAGCTTGTGAAGCTTATGAGCGTAAAGAATTTGTAAGTATTGAAGATGATCTTATAAGCCCTAAAGTAAAAAACTTACAAGGCGTATTATGAAAAAGGCTTTTACTATTATAGAGCTTGTGTTTGTGGTGATCATACTTGGGGTTTTAGCTGCGGTTGCTTTGCCAAAATTTAGCACAAGTAAAGATGAAGCAAGCACGGCTCAAGCTTTGGGAAATTTAAAAACTTTTATCAATGATATAAGTGCTTATGTGCTAAAAAATGAAAGTCTTTCAAGTATAGCTTTGATGAGTAATGTAGCAAATATAAAAAATGAAGATTTATCAACTTTGCAAAATTCCACCAAAGAGCTTGATTTTAGTGTAGGAAATGATGAGCAGTGTTTTAAAGTACTTTTTGTGGATAAAGAAAGCATTTTGCTTTTAGCACTTATAGTAGATAATGCTCAAAAAAGCAAAGCCCAAAATATAGCAGATTTAAAAAATCAAGCTTTGAAAGATCCTAAAAATCAAAGTATAAAAACTCAACTGGATGAGGCTTTAAATGCTTTTAGTCAAAGTGAATTTACAAGCACTTCAAAGTCTAAGGCTTGTCAAAGTTTAATCCACTCTAAAGCTTTTAAAGATTTGGCTACTAGGGTGTATTTTTTAAGTGGTAGTTAAAGTTGCAATTTATATTGATACTTTTTAAAGAAAATAAACTTAAAATCATTCTTTTTTTGCTTTTTAGTATTTTTACGAGTATATTAGGTGTATTGACTTTAGTTTTTATCAATGAATTTTTATTAAAAGCTAATCTTGAAAACTCAAATATTATCGTGTATTTTGTGCTTTTGTTGCTTGTATTTTTTGCGAGTTCTTCTTTTGTAGAAATTGCTTTAAGCTCGTTTGGACAAAGTTTTATTTTTAAAATGCAAAGAAGGGTTGTAAAGCAAATTTTAGATACAAGTGTTTTGAGTATTTTAAATACTACTAAAGCAAAGATTTTGGCTTCTTTAAATAATGATGTGCGTAGTATTTCTTTTGGACTTTTAAGACTTCCTGAATTCATACAATCAAGTGTTTTGATTATTTGTGTAAGTGCTTATATAGCTTATCTTTCTTTAGAAATTTTCTTTTTGTGTTTAGCGTGGATAGTGTGTGTTTTTTTGGTGGATAATTTTTTGATGAGCAAGGTGTATTTTTATTTTAAAAATGCTAGGGAAAATGATGATGCTTTGCAAAAAAACTATCAAAATATTTTACAAGGACATAAGGAATTAACCTTAAATCCTTTAAGGGCGAAGTATTATTATGAAAATGAGTTTGAAAAAAATGCTTTGAAAAAGAAAAAAAGCTCCACTATGGGAAATATCTTGCATATTTTATCTAACAACTGGAGCAATAGTGCTATGCTAGCTTTAGTAGGAGTGGAGTTTTATATAGCTTTAAATTATGAGCTTGCTAGTTTGCAAAGTGCTACGACTATTGCTTTAAGTGTGCTTTTTTTAAGAGCGCCACTTGGAGCTATGATAGGAAGTTTTCCTACGCTTATGATGGCAAAAATCGCTTTAGATAAAATTTCAAATTTAAATTTAGAAAATTATTCTCATGAGTTTAAACTCAGTCAAAATAAAAAAACTTGGCAAAAACTTTCTTTTAAAGATGTATCTTTTGCATACAATGAAAAATTTGCACTAAAACCTGTAAATTTTGAGCTTAAAAAAGGCGAATGTGTATTTTTAATAGGTAAAAATGGTAGCGGTAAATCTACTTTTTCTATGATTTTAGCAGGGCTTTTTACAGATTTTAAAGGAAGTATTTTTTTAGATGATGAAAAAATAACTTCGGAAAATATGTATGAATATAGAAGTTTAATTAGTGCGATTTTTAGTGATTTTCATTTATTTGAGCATGTTTTAGAAGATGAAAAATTTAGCAAAGAGGACTTAGCATACTGGCTTGAAATTTTAGAACTTAATGAAAAAGTAGAGCTTGTAGAAAATACTTTTAGCACTATAAAACTTTCAGCTGGACAAAAAAAGCGTCTAGCTATGCTTAATGCTTTGCTTGAAAAAAGAGATATTTTGATTTTAGATGAGTGGGCTGCCGATCAAGATCCTATGTTTAGGAAGTTTTTTTATACTAAACTTTTGCCACTTTTAAAGCAAAAAGGTATTACTATATTTGCTATAACTCATGATGATGTGTATTTTGATATGGCTGATAGAATTTTACTCGCACAAAATGGTCAAATTTGTGAATTAAAAGGCGATATAAAAGAATTAGCAAAAAACACGGTAGAAAAATTTTAAAGGAAAAAAATGAAAAAATTACTTATTTTATGTGTATTTTTAGGAGTAAGTTTGATGGCAAAATCTTTTGAGCTTGTAAAAGAGCCTGTGCTAACTACACAAATGGTTGAAGGGATTTTGGAGCTTGCAAAGAAAGAAGCAAGAAAAAATGGCTTTTATGTAAGTATTACCATAGTAGATAAATCTGGTCAAATTTTAGCGGTTTTAAGAGATGATAAGGCGGGTGTGCATACGCTTAATGCTAGTTATAAAAAAGCTTACACAGCCACTTCACAAAAAAGAGAAACAGCAGTTATTTTTAAAGGTGTAAAAGAGGGTAAAATACCTGAAGATATTCGTTATTTAGATGATAAGTTTTCCATTATGCCCGGTGGGGTGCCGATTTTTATAGATGGAGTTGTTGTTGGTGGTATAGGTGTGGGTGGAGCACACTTAGATGAGGATGTAAAAATAGCTAAAGCAGGGATAGCGTTTTTAAAATAGGCTTTGAAAATCAAAGCCTATGATTACTTAGCTTTTGCATAAATTTCTTTTTCAATGTCTATGTAAAATTGTGCGATAGCTTTGTAAGCTTCCTCCCAAGCTTTTAGTGTAGTTTCATCTGCATTTAATACTACTTTAATAGCCTTTAAAAGACAAGCGCCTACTATAGGGTAATGTTCTTCTTTGACATTTAATTTTGTATGAGTGATAGCTACTTTATCAACAAAGCTTCTCATATTTTCTAAATTTTCTACATTTTTTGCTGCCATTAAAATAGCCATTGCTAAAGCTTTTGGTTGCTCGCCTGAAGCTTGTTTTTCCATATTAAACATAGGTTTTACTTCAGGATATTCTTCAAACATGATTTTATAAAATTCTTTAGTTAAAACTTCACCATTTTTTTGTAAAACCGGCACACAATCTTTGATGATTTGAATTTGTTCTTGTGTCATTTTTTCTCCTTTGTATATTGTATTTTTGATGATTATATAAAAATGAGAGAAAAAATATCTTGATTTATGTTAATTTTGTATTATTTTATTTTAAAATGATTATGTGTATCAATTTAAGTAAATATAAAGTGAATTATTAATATAATAATCCTTATCAATTTCAAAATTTAAAATTAAGGAATTTTATAAAATGAAAGCAAAAGTAGTTTTACTATCTTTACTAGCTGCTATGAGTTTAAGCGCTCAAGAGCTTACGATTTATTCTCATCGTCATTATGATTCTGATAAAGGAATTTTCAAATTATTTCAAGAAAAAACAGGCATTAGTGTAAATGTGGTGCAAGCTAAGGCTAATGAGCTTGCTAAAAGATTAGAAGTTGAAGGTAAAAATTCAAAGGCAGATTTGTTTATGACTGCTGATGCGGGAAATTTAGAACAAGTTCGCACAAATAATCTTTTTGTATCAGTTAGCTCACCTGAGTTAGAAAAACTTTCTCCAAAAGAATTAAGAGGTAAAAACAACGAATGGTATGCTTTTACAACAAGAGCAAGAATCATCATCGCTTCTAAAGATAGAATTAAAGATGGAGAGATTAAAACTTATGAGGATTTAACTGATCCTAAATTTAAAGGTAAAGTTTTAGTAAGAAGTTCAAATAATGTTTATAATATCTCTTTACTAAGTGCTATGATTGATACTTTGGGCAAAGAAAAAGCAAAAGAATGGGCTCAAGGCATAGCAAATAATCTTGCACGCACTCCAAAAGGTGGGGACCGTGATCAAATTCGTGCAATCTATGCAAAAGAAGGCGATGTAGCTATATCAAATAGTTATTATCTAGGTCATTTAGCAAATTCAAAAAACCCTAAAGATGTTGAAGCTGCAAATTCAGTAAAAGTGATTTTTCCAAACCAAGATGATAGAGGAACGCATATCAATGTAAGTGGTATAGGTGTTTTAAAAACTTCTAAAAATAAAGAAGCTGCTGTTAAATTTATCGAGTTTATGCTTTCAAAAGAAGCACAAGAAATTTTAACAAACCAAAACTATGAGTATCCGGTAAATAAAGAAGTAAAACCTGCTAAAATTTTACAATCATGGGGCGAGTTTAAAATCGAAAAACCAAATTTTGAAGCTTACTGGGGTAATGCTAAAGAAGCTTTAATGATTTTTGATGAAGTTCAATGGAAATAATTTTAAGGAAAAATAAAATTTGAAATTTTTAAGTCTAAGGTGGTCTTTTGCCACCTTTTTTTTCTGTAGTTTAATCATACTGCCTATACTTGCCATTATCTTACACCTTCCTTTTATAGATATTAACACCTTAAAACATTTGAGTAAAAATGTCTTGCCACGATATATTTTTGGTAGTGCTTTTATATTGTTTGGGACTTTAGTATTGTGTTTGATTATAGGTTTAGTTAGTGCTTATTTGATAGCTTTTTATAAATTTTTTGGCTCGAAATTTTTTGAATGGTTTTTGATTTTACCTTTGGCTATACCTTCTTATGTGATGGGTTTTGTTTGGATTGATTTGTTTGAATTTCAAGGCTTAATCCCTACTTTTTTAGGCGTTGATAGGCGTATAGATATCATGAACGCATATGGTGTGATTGTGATTTTATCTTTTGCGCTTTATCCTTATGTGTATTTTTTTGCTAAAAATACCTTTGCTTATGGACTTGGAAATATCATTTTAAGTGCTAAAACACTTAAGGCTTCTAATTTAAAAACATTTTTTAAAGTGATTTTGCCATTTTGCCGTGTGGGTATAGTGGGTGCTTTGCTGTTGGTGGCTATGGAAGTTTTGAGTGATTATGGCTTGGTGGCGTATTTTAGCGTAGATACTTTTAGTGCAGGAATTTTTAGAACATGGGGAAGCGGCGGTGATGAAGTCAGCGCTGTGGCTTTAAGCGTGGCTTTGCTTGTATTTATCGCACTTTTAATGCTGTTAGAAAAAATTCAAAGAGGTAAAAAAGGTTTTAATCAAAATGTATTTTTACCTACTCCAAAAGATGAGTTAAAAGGCTTTAAGGCATTTTTAGCCTTTTTATGGTGCTTTTTAGTGGCATTTTTAGCTTTTGTCGTGCCTATTATATGGCTTGTTTATTGGGCTGGGTTTGATTTTATGCAAAATTTAAGCAATGTATTAACACCTGCATTTTATAGTCTTAGTGTGGCTTTGGTGAGTTCTTTTACTATTGTGGGAGTGGCATTTTATTTGTGTTTTGTGGTGCGTTTAAATGATACAAAAGCTTCTAAAATCATTCTTTGGCTTACGACTTTGGGGTATTCTTTACCTGGAGCTGTGGTGGCTGTGGGAATTTTAGTGATTTTGGGTGTGTTAAATTATATTTTTGATCTTTTATCTTTTGAATATGCCATAGGTGGTGGATTTTTGGTGTTGTTTTTTGGGTATTTTGTGAGATTTTTAGCTTCAGGGATTTTTGCAACTCAATCAGGTTATGAGCGAATTTCTAAAAATATAGACTATGCAAATTTAACCTTAAAATCAAAACCATTTAAAATTTTCACTCAAATTCATTTTCCTTTGATGAAGCATTATTTAGCTTTAGCTGTGGTGATTATTTGTGTGGATATTTTAAAAGAATTGCCTATTTCGACTATACTTTCACCTTCAGGTTTTCAAACGCTTTCATCGCTTGTATTTGCTTATAGTGAAAATGAGTTAATTTACAATGTTTCTTTGCCATCTTTGGTTATAGTGTTATTTGGGATTATCCCTACATTTTTAATGCATTATTTGCAAAATAAAAACAACCAAAAAGGACAATAATGGAAATCTTAAAAATTGACAATCTTTACAAATCTTTTGGAAAAACAGAAGTTTTAAAAGGAATTTCTTTGAGTTTAAAAGAAGGTGAGATTGTCAGTATTTTGGGAGAAAGTGGCTGTGGTAAGAGTTCTTTGCTTGGTTGTATAGCAGGTTTTTTTGAAATCAATGATGGTAGTATTTATATAGGGGATAAATTAGTTGCTTCTAAGAATGTGTATTTAGCCCCACAAGAGCGTGATGTGGGAGTTTTGTTTCAAGATTATGCTTTGTTTCCGCACTTAAATGTAGAAGAAAATATGTGTTTTGGTATAAGCTCTTTAAGCAAAAATGAGCAAAAACAAAGACTTGATGAAGTTTTAGAAATTTTAAATTTAAATACACTTTTAAAGCGCTATCCAAATGAACTAAGTGGCGGGCAAGCCCAAAGAGTAGCACTAGCAAGAACCATAGTTGCAAGGCCAAAGATTATACTTTTTGATGAACCTTTTTCAAATTTAAATCACACTTTAAGCGTTAAAATGCGCAAAGAAATCAAAAATATTTTAAAAGAGCATAAGCTTAGTGCTATTTTTGTCACACATGATAAAGACGATGCTTTTTATTTATCAGATAATATCGCTTTGATTAAGGATGGGAAAATTTTAGACTATGGAAGCGCTAAAGAGCTTTTTTATAAGCCTAAAAATATAGATAGTGCTTGCTTTTTGGGCGAGGCATTTTTTATAGATCCAAATACAATTTTGGATGAGAAATTCAAAGCATATTTGCAAAGTAAAAATGGCATTTTACGCCCTAATGATATACAAATTTCAACTTCACAAACCCCTTTAAAAGCCAGTGTTTTAGAATGCGTATTTTATGGGGATTTTTATGAAATAAATGTGAGTTTGGAAGGACATATTTTTAGCATTTATCATCATAAAGAGCTTAGTAAAAATGATGAAATTTATCTTAAGTTAAGCGAAACAAAAGAGTTTTAAATCATAAATTTAATAAAGTTTATATTAAATATCTTATAAAATATAAACTTTAAAGGTTTAAAATGATACTTACAAATAAACTTGGTATAAAAAATCAACTAGAATTAGCCAAAGAAGAAGAAAGAATAAGCAAACTAAAGGCAAAAGCTTTATTTGAAAGTGGTTTTTTAGATACATTAAAAGCAGGAAGTTTTGAAAGCTTAAGGGTAATTCATCAAAAATTATTTGAAGATATTTATGATTTTGCAGGAAAAATAAGAGAGGTAAATATTTCAAAAGGAAATTTTAGATTTGCTCCTGCTGTTTATTTACATGAGGCAATTAAAAAAATAGAACTCATGGAGCAATCTTGCTTTGAACAAATTGTAGAAAAATATGTAGAAATGAATGTAGCTCATCCTTTTAGAGAAGGAAATGGCAGAAGCATGAGAATTTGGCTTGATTTAATACTTAAAAAAGAGTTGAAAAAAGTGATTGATTGGAGTTTGATTGATAAAGATGATTATATAATGGCTATGCAAAGAAGTCCTATTAAAGATGTAGAGATAAAAATTTTACTTCAAAATGCTTTGAGTGATGACATTCATAGTTTTAATATTTTTGCAAGAGGGATTGACGCAAGCTATTATTATGAAGGATATACACTCTATAAAACAAAAGAGCTTTTTTGATGATTTAAAGCTAGTTTTATAATTTTTATTGACATAAGCTTGTTAATCTCAAATTCTTCTTATTGCATTACTTAATAATAAAACATTAAATCACAATATCAAAATAAAATTTGCTAAAGATTATAAAATAAAGTAAAATCACAGCAAAAAAAGGAAATAAATGATTAGTGTAGAATTAATAGAGCATATTTTTAAAGCTGCTTCTATATCAAGGTGGAATGATTATCCTAGAATGACAAATTTAGTCGAGCTTGATAAGCAAGCACATAAATTTATCATTGCTTATTTCATTGCTAAAATGGAAAAAGATGTCAATATGCGCTTTATCATAGAAGCTGGGATTTTTGAGTTTTTAAGTAGGGTAGTAGTGACTGATATACGCCCTGATGTGTACCATGAAATAACGCGTGCAAAAAATGAGCAAGTAAGTGCTTGGGTGTTAAGTAAAATCGCACCGATGATTCAAGATATTGAAAATGGTGAGTTTTTAAAACGCTATGAGCTTTTTTTACAAGGTAAAGATTATGCGAAAGAAAGGCTTATTTTAAAAGCTGCTTCGTATTTTGCGACAAGGTGGGAGTTTAATATAGTTTATCAAACTAGCTCGTTTTTAAGTGATATTGATGAGATTAAGGCTAAGGTTGAAGAAGAATTAGAAGATTATTATGAATTAATCGGTGCAAGAAAAATAGCTCTTAATCAAAAAATTTCTAAAATAATCGATCTAAGCGGACGTTTGCGCTTTCAAAAAAGATGGGCGCAAACTCCAAGGATTCCTGAAACTGCGGTTTTAGGACATATGCTTGTGGTAGCTATTTTGTCTTATTTTTATTCTTTAGAAGTAAAAGCATGCGATGGTAGAATAGAAAGCAATTTTTATTGTGCGCTGTTTCATGATTTGCCTGAAAGTTTAACTAGAGATATCATCTCTCCGGTAAAATATGGCATAGATGGTTTAAATGAAATCATCAATGAGTATGAAATGAAGCTTATTAATGAGAAAATTTTACCTTTTATACCACTATCTTTTAGAGAGGAATTTAGTTATATACTTGGTATTAGAGAAGGGCAAAATGAAGAAAGTGCCTTTGTAAAAAATGAATTTGAAAATCGTATTTTTAATAACAAGCCAAGTGTTTATAGTGGTAGTTTAGATGCGGTAAATGAGGATCGTTTTAAGGCTATTGATGGAAAGGCTTTGAAGTATTGTGATAAATTAGCAGCTTTTATAGAAGCAGCTTTATCGATTAGCTATGGAGTAAAGTCTAAAGAGCTTGAAAGCGGTTTTGTGGGAATGTATGAGTATTTTAAAACAAATCCGACTATTAATGGGGTAAATTTCTTTAGAATTTGTGAGGATATTAAAGGGTATTTTAAACTTTAAAAACCCTCTCCCAGATGACTGCGGCACACACTAAGTCTAAGTGCTCTGCTGTGTTCCCACCCTGAAGCGGTGCTTAAAAATAGCATTGCACAGGTCTAAGAGAAGGCAGTTGAAATAATACCTTAAAATATCTTAAAAAACATTGAGGTGAAGTATGTTGAGTATATTTGCAAACTTTTTATCTAAATTTAGAGAATTTTTTGTTCCTAGTCATTTGTCTTTAGAATTTAGAGCAAAATCTTTTGCTGCTATTATCGTGGCAAATAAAAATATAAAAACAGAAATTTGGCAAGTTTTGGCTGATATTGCAAATGAAGTTTATCCAGATGATAAAAGCAGGCAGGCAATTTTAGTACAAACTTCTAAAGAATATGTAGATAGAGTTTTAAAAAATGAGCTTAGTTTAGATGCTTTACTTAAAAATATTGCTTTGCTTTTAAAGAAAAATCCAAGATATGCAAAAAAGATTAATTTCCATAGGCTTGAGCGTTTAATGGATAAAAATGAAGAAGAAGCTTTGGTACAACTTAGGGTGTATGAGTTTTTTGAGCAAGAAATAAAATATATTTTAGAAAAAAATTCAAAAGAACCATCATGAAAGGCTAAAATTAGCGTTTCATGTTGATTGCTTTTTGTATCATTTGATCAGCTGTTGTGATACTTTTACTACTTGAATCATAAGCTTTTTGTAAAGTAATTAAATTTGTAAAAGCTACCGATAAATCTACATTAGATTGCTCTAAATAAGAGCCTTTAAAGGTTGCTGTGCTGAAATTTCCATTAGCATCAAGCAAAAAGGTTGGATTGCCACTGTTGCTAGTTTGTCCATAAAGATTTTCTCCTAGCTTTTCTAAGCCTTGTTCGTTTGTAAAATTAAACAAAGCAAGTTTTGCCATAGCTATTTGATCGCCGTTAGTAAAAGTGGCAATGATAGTACCATCTGTGTTAATAGAATAATTATTTAAAAACCCTTCGCCTTTACCATCTGTTTGTGTATGTACTGAAGGTTGTTTGTTTTGTAAGGCATGAAGTCCATCATAGCCTGAATTTGGTATATTTGGATCATAATATGAACCAAGATTTATATTAACTCTTGTACCGTTGTTATCTACTGAATTTAAGGTATTAGAAACTAAAGCTCCAGCTTCATTAAAGGTGATTAAGCCCTCGGTAGTTCCACCTATTTTATTGCCATCATTATCATACACTTGAGCAACGGCTTTGTATTCTAAGTCTGTGCCATTTTGTGGTAAAACTCTATCTAATTTAACTCTTACCCAACTAATAGAACCATCAGGATTGATTAATTTTGCAGAAAGTTCTGAGCTATCAGCCACTTCTTTTTCTACGCTTAAATGAGATGATTCTAACTTAGCTGTTTCTAAATCTACTTTATCTAGTTTTTGATTATCAATACTAAAAGCTAAATTCTCATCTAAAGTAGCTTGTAATGTTTGACTAGCACCTTTTTCATCAGTAATTTTAAAATATATAGTATCGCCAGGTTTTAAGCCATAAATTTGCTCATCTTTTACACTACCTGAAATTTTTACACTACCATCTTCATTTTTACTAAATTCAAATTTAGAAGCATCTACATCTACATTTACTGCTTCTGTTTTGGTGCTTGTGTCTAAATTGCCACTCCAAGTGATATTTTGCGTTGGTTGAGGTGGCAAATAAAGATTTTTAGGTACAGAAATAGGTCCTTGAGTATTAACTCCACCCATTTGGAAATTCTGTCCAGGTGTTCCACTCCAAGCTGTGGTAACTTTTTGTCCCATAACTTGACCAAACATATTTGAAACCCTATCGCTTAGTTGAATTTCTTTTAATGATGGATTCATAGTTCCAAGCACATAATTTCCGTTTGAATCTACTAAAAAGCCATTTGCATCAGGTTTAAAAGCACCATTTCTAGTATAATAAACTCCATTGCCATTACTTACACCAAAAAAGCCTTTTCCGGCAATAGCCACATCAAATTCATTATCAGTAGAAACTAATGGTCCTTGTTCAAAAATATCATTAGTAGCTCCTGCTACGCTACCATAACCAGTTTGACCTTTATTATAGGATTGCGTTGTTATGGTGCTATAAAATACATCTTTGAAAGCTACATCAGAGTATTTAAAACCGACTGTATTGACATTGCTTATATTATGAGCAGTATTATCTATACCATAACTTTGGGATTTTACTCCATTTACTCCATTATAAAATGCTGTAAACATGATTTTATCCTGTAATTTCTTTAATATCTTCCCATTTAACCCAGCTACCGCCCATACCAACTAGAGCTTCGCCATCTTCAAATTTAACACCGGTAATCGGGTATGCACCGTAAGTTGAGTTTACTGTCGTTCCATCTTCGCCTATATAGCTTGCTCTTACATAGTATTTGCCAGATGGTACAGGATTTCCACTATCATCGGTTCTATCCCAAACAATTTGCTTCATACCTGCAGTCATATCTTTAACTTTCATTGTTCTTACAGGATCGCCTGCTTCATTATAAATAGTAAATGTTACAGGTTCACTATCTGATTTATAAGCTGAATCAATCTTAGCTGTTTTGATATCAACGCTTGGAGTATGTCCTATAACCTTAAAGGTTTGATCTTCTCCAACTACTGCTTTAACAGTTTCTTCTTGGCCTTTATCATCAACTAATTTTACATATATAGTTTCTCCAGGTCCTGCTATTTCTTTATCTACCTTACCTGTGATATCTAGTTTATCTTCACCATTTTTCTTAAGTTCAAAACCTTCAATATCAATATCAGTCTTTTTACCTTTTTGTGGTTCTTGTGGTAAATACATATTAATTTGAAATTGTATATCATCATCTGCCACTACAAGATAATTATCCTTAACCGTTGCAAGTTTTCCAACCGCAGCTAATGCACTCATACCAGTACTTGCTGCAATAGAATTTTGTAATTTAGTCATTGCTACTACAAGCTGAGTCATAGTTTTATTAGTATTATCTTGCATTTCAAGTGCTGAAAGTTGTGCTGTTTGAGTAAGCATTTTTTCAGTATCCATAGGATCAGTTGGATCTTGATGTTGAAGTTCTATCAAAAGAAGCTTTAAAAATGCATCCTTGTCAAGCTCTGCTCCAGGGTTATAAATCAACCCACTATCGCCTTCCCCAGCTCTAGCATTTCCTTTAGCATTTGGCATATCTTTGGTGTTAAGTGCTGCTAAAGGACCTTGAAGAGTTTGTGTATTTATATTTGACATAAAAATCCTTTTTTATATGTTTTTAAAGCTTAAAGCAAAAAATATTCCATACTAAAAATATTTAGCTAAAACCATCTCTAAGCTTGGTTTTTCTTGAATTTCTTTTTCAAAATTCACCTTATCTTCTTTATTATTATTGTTTTTTTGTTTTTGTGGATTATTCTGCTCTTTTCTTTCTTGGTTGTTAAAATTCATTTCTAAATTTGTAAAGCCCATATTTACAAGAGCATTTTTAAACTCAGCTTGATGTTGTATGAAAAGATTTAAAGTATTTTGATTAGAATTAAAGCTGATGTTTAGGTTAGATCCTCTTTGGACTAAAGTTACTTCTACTTCTCCAAGATTGTGTGGGTTTAGAGTTATACTAAAGCGTGTTATAGGCGCTTTATAACTTTCTAGTTTTTCTTTAAATTCTTGAGCAAAATCATTGAAAGTTTCTTTCATAGGAATATTTTGATTTTTTACAAAATTATTAGAAACTCTATTCATTTCTTTCACGTAAGAATTTAAATTTTCTTCGCTATGATCTTTTTCATCTTTTATAACTTCTTTAGTGCTTTTAAAAATATCACTAAAACTGTCTGTGTTTTGAGTATTTTTGTCTGTTTTTAATTGTTTGTCTTGAGTGTTTAGTAAATTTTCTAAGTTAATTTTCAAATCTTGATTTTGATTTTGTAAATTTTGGATATTTTTTGTATTTGTTAGTTCGGTTTTTAAATCTTTTGAATTTTCTAAAACAGAACTTATTTTTTTACTAAAGCTATCTTCGCTAGTGGTTAATTTTTCATTTTTTAATATTTCTTTAAAATCTATCTTTTCTTTGTTTTTAATTTCTTTTTTTAAGTTTGGATTTTGAGTTAGATTGATAAGCTCAATATCATTTAGTTTATCATTTTTACTAATATTTTTTATATTTTTTGTGTCTTTGATTTCTTTGCTATCTTGTATTTTTTCTACTAGTTTTTCTTTAAAATCTATGTTTTGAATATTTTCTTTTGCTTTTACATCTTTTTTTGGAAGTTCTATGTTTTTTAAAGCAGAAGAAAGCAAAGAAACACCTTCATTTTCTTTGCTTTTTGCATTTTTGCTTGTATTTGGTTCTTCTTTTAAAAGTTTGGTAATTTTTTGATTGATTAAATCTTGAAAAACATTAGTATTGTTTTGTTTTTGTGGTTCAATTAAGTCTTTATTATTTAAATTTGGTGTTTTAAAGAAGCCTTTTTTGTCAAGATTTGGAAAGACTTCTTTTAAATCTTTAATTTGCTCAAATTTTATATTTTTGATATTTAATCCAAGCTCTTTTGCTATATTAAAAAGCTCATTAATATTTTTGATATTTTTAAGCTTGTGTAAGTTTTTTTCAAGAGCTAAAATAGCAGTATTATCTTGGACAAGTTTATTTAATTTTATATCCTTGCTATCGCTTTGTAAAACCTCTAATAAAGAAAGAATTTGCATAAAACTTGCACCTTCAAAAAGCTTTATAGCATCTTTTTCATCTAGTTGAGCTTTATCATCAATGGCTTCTTTTAAGCTCTCGTTTTTATTTTCTTTTTGTGGTGCTTTAAAGTCTTTTGGTAAACTTCCATCTTTTTCGTTTATTGCTTGCAATAAGGAATTTAAAAATTCCTCTCCATCGCTTTGTGAATTAGTACTTTCTTTGCTAGGATTTTCATTTTGTGGAGCGATGCTTAGTAAGTTTAAAGCATCGCCTGCTTGGATATTTGACATTAATTAACCTACTAAAAAATTATTTTTTGCTAAATTTGGAAATAAATTTTGTAATTGTGCTGCACAATCAAGTTTTAAATTTTCATGAGAAAGATTAAAGTTTTTAAATATTACTAACAATTCTTCTATATTTTTAGCATTTAAAACTGCATTTTCATTATGAGCATCATCTAAAATTTCACTTACTTTGCTTGAAAGCTTTGCATAGTTTAGTTCTTTTTCTTCGTTTGAATTTACAACTTCTAAATAATTTAAAAGTTCCATAAAATGCTTACTATTTAAAACTGAAGTTCCTTGTTTTTCTAAGTTAGCGTTAAAGATTTGAGTATTTAGGTTTGACATATTTTTCTCCTTAAAAATAATTCTTATCCAAGACAAAAGCAACAAGTGTTCCAATTTGCTAATCTTAATTTTTAAGCATTTTTTTTATATAATATTAGATTTTAAATTTAAGACTTTGGAGAAAAACTTGGATAATATTAGAAATATAGCCGTTATAGCTCACGTTGATCATGGTAAAACAACAATGGTAGATGAGCTTTTAAAGCAATCAGGAACTTTTAACGAGCGTGAGCAAATAGCAGAGCGCGTAATGGATAGCAACGATATAGAAAAAGAAAGAGGTATTACTATACTTTCTAAAAATACTGCTATTAATTATAAAGGCACCAAAATAAACATCATAGATACTCCAGGCCATGCTGATTTTGGTGGTGAAGTTGAGCGTGTGTTAAAAATGGTTGATGGAGTTTTGCTTTTAGTTGATGCGCAAGAAGGGGTTATGCCTCAAACTAAATTTGTGGTAAAAAAGGCTTTATCTTTAGGGCTTAAACCTATTGTTGTTATTAATAAAATTGACAAACCAGCTGCTGATCCTGAAAGAGTAATCAATGAAATTTTTGATCTTTTCGTGGCTTTAGAGGCAAATGATGAGCAACTTGATTTTGCAGTGGTTTATGCAGCTGCTAAAAATGGTTATGCAAAACTTGCACTTGAAGATGAAAGCACTAATATGGAGCCGTTGTTTAAGACTATACTTGAGCGCGTACCTGCTCCAAGTGGTAGTGATGAAAATCCTT
Organism: Campylobacter sp. IFREMER_LSEM_CL2101; assembly: GCF_025771825.1. Taxonomy (NCBI): domain Bacteria; kingdom Pseudomonadati; phylum Campylobacterota; class Epsilonproteobacteria; order Campylobacterales; family Campylobacteraceae; genus Campylobacter; species Campylobacter sp. IFREMER_LSEM_CL2101. The sequence goes on along the minus strand of NZ_JAKMQZ010000008.1, from coordinate 52,954 downwards.
TACAGCTTCAAGTTTTTACTCTAGGTTATGATAATTTCGTTGGTAAAATAGGAATTGCAAGAATTTTTAATGGTAAAGTAAAGAAAAATCAAAATGTAATGCTTGCTAAGGCAGATGGTTCTAAAATCAATGGAAGAATTTCAAAACTTATTGGTTTTATGGGTCTAGAAAAAATGGATATTGAAGAAGCAGGGACAGGCGATATTGTAGCGATTGCAGGTTTTGAAGCTTTAGATGTAGGAGATAGCGTTGTAGATCCAAACAACCCTATGCCACTTGATCCTTTACATATAGAAGAACCAACTTTAAGTATAGTATTTTCAGTAAATGATGGTCCTTTAGCGGGTACTGAAGGCAAGCATGTAACTTCAAATAAAATCGCAGAACGCTTAGAAGCTGAGATGAAAACTAATATTGCTATGAAATATGAAAGCACAGGTGAGGGTAAATTTAAAGTAAGCGGAAGAGGCGAGCTTCAAATAACTATCTTGGCTGAAAATATGCGTAGAGAAGGTTTTGAGTTTTGTATGGGAAGACCTGAAGTTATCGTTAAGGTAGAAGATGGAGTTAAAACAGAGCCGTTTGAGCACTTAGTGATTGATGTGCCTGATGATTTTACCGGGGTTGTGATTGAAAAACTAGGTAAAAGAAAAGCTGAAATGAAAACTATGACACCAACTGGAGATGGCCAAACAAGACTTGAGTTTGAAATTCCTGCGCGTGGGCTTATAGGATTTAGATCGCAATTTTTAACAGATACCAAAGGCGAGGGTGTGATGAACCATAGCTTTTTAGAGTTTCGTCCATTTAGTGGAGCAGTTGAAAAAAGAAATAATGGTGCGTTAATTTCTATGGAAAATGGTGTTGCGCTAGGGTATTCTTTATTTAATTTACAAGATAGAGGGGTATTGTTTATCGATCCTCAAACAAAAGTATATACAGGTATGATTATAGGTGAGCATTCGCGTCCAAATGATTTAGATGTTAATCCGATTAAAGGTAAAAATTTAACGAATGTTAGAGCAAGTGGAAGTGATGATGCAATTAAGCTTGTACCACCTAGAAAATTAAGCCTTGAAAGAGCATTAGAGTGGATAGAAGAAGATGAGCTTGTAGAGGTTACTCCACAAAATATTAGAGTTAGAAAAAGATATCTTGATCCTACTCAAAGAAAAAGAATGGAAAAGGCTAAGTCTTAATGGATTTTGAAGCCATAAGACAAGCTTTAAATAAAAGACTCAAAGCTTTGCAAATTTTAGCATTTGCTGAAGCTTTGGTTATATTTTTTCTTGCTTTTCAATTTAGTAAGGATGTGATTATAGCTTTGTTTTTTGCTGTTTTAGCAGGAGTTTTGTTTTTTAGAATTTTAGGAAGAAAGCTTATGTGGGGACGCAATGAGCTTGTATTTAAAATGTGTGAGGAATTTTTAAAGCAAAACAATGCTAAATTTGACAAACAAGGCTTTGATCAAAAAGATTTTGAAAAAATTACTTTTGATTTTTCTTTAAAAACTTATCATTCTCAAAATTCTTTTATTTTTGATGATTTTATTCTTTATGATGTGAAATTTAAAGATGAATTTGGGAATTTCTTTTGTGGAATTTTGCTTTATAGTAAGAAATTAAAAGAAGATATTAACTCAAATGAAAGTATTTTTGAAAAAGTAAAGGATAAAGAATTTTCTACACAAAGAGTTTTGAAAAAAGATGATTATTTGCTCATAGCAAGTTTGAAAAATCCTTTTTTTGCTGATTTAAAAATTTCAAGCGAGTTAAATTTTAAACTTTTTAGAACTAATTTAGAAAAAATTCAAGCTTTTATACATGATTAAGTTTAGCTTACTTAATCATTTTGTTCTAAATTATTAATTTCTTGTATTTTTAAATTCTCATTTTTTCCCATTAAATTTTGTATGGTTTGGATTTGCTCTTTAGAGGCATAGCTTATGTCTTTTAAAACTATCCAAGTGATTTTTTGATTACAAGGCTTGTTGAGTTTGTTTTTAAAGATATAAAAAGATTGAAGATTGTTTGGTAATAACTCATTAGCACTTAAGCCTTGAACATAAAGTTTATCGCCTTCTTTTTTAGGAAAAGCACGGATGATTTTTTTAATAAAAGGATTTTCCGCACCTTCTTGTAAAAACAGCACAACCACTGCTATATCACCTTTTTGACTTACATGACTAAAATGAATTTCTAAAGGATAAGATTTTTTATCAATAGAAATCTTTGATGGACTATGGAAGTGAAAATGAGATAAATTATAAGCTGTATTATCTAGCATGATATGACTTCCATTGCTTGCAAAATGCATTTTTATGGTATAACCATCATTTATTAAGCCAAAAGAATCATTTGAGTAGTTAAATTCTAAAGAATGATTTTTGTTTGTAGCCTTTTTACTGTTTATATTGATAAAATCTTGATTTAAACCACTTTCACAATAAATCCAGTTTTTATCTAAATTTTTCCATTTGTCTTTGTCTATGAAATTTCCATGTGAGGCATTTTGAGGCATTTGCTCATAGGCAAAAAGCATGCTAGTGGTAAATAAACCAAAAAGTATTTTTTTAAAACTCATAATATTCCTTTTTTAGCATAATTATAAAAAAACATCCCCTATAAAAAGCTTATGTTTAAAAATAATTATATTAAAATTAAATATTTATCTTAAAAATTAGCAAGATTATTCTTTACCATCTTTAATAGGCACAAAAAGGCATTCATCTAAAACTTCTTTGCTAATCTCATCATCTTTTTTGGTAAATTTAGTGATGAATTGTTGATTTCCTATGAGTAAAGGAGCTACTAAAATTCCATTGTTTTCAAGTTGATCAAATAATACATTTGGGATATGCTCTATATAAGCTGAGAGTAAAATTCTATCATAAGGTGCATAATTTTTCCAACCATTTTGCCCATCATCAAATTTTACATGAATATTAGCATAGTTTAGTTTTTTAAATTTTTCTATAGCGCTAATCGCAAGTTTTTCAATGCGCTCTATGGTAAAAACTCTTCTAATAAGCTTACTTAAAATCGCAGCTTGATACCCGCTACCACAACCTATTTCTAAAACACTATCAGCATCTTTAAAATCAAGCGCCATAGTCATTTTAGCCACGGTTAAAGGCGAGCTTATCCATTGATTACCCATTAAAGGAAGTGCATCAAGTCTATAAGCATGCATTTTTAAAGGTGAGAAAATTTCTCTTGGAGTAGAACAAAAAGCTTCAAATAATTCTTCATTGATGAAAGTATTTTTGCGAATTTCTTCTGCCATAGTTTGGCATTGTTTTTGTTCAAATATATGAATCAATAAGCACTCCTTGATAAAAAGCGTTATTTTATCTTAAATTTTATTTATCTAGCTTTAAAATCCTTAAGGCGTAAAAACGCCTTAAGATTAATCAAGTGTATAAAGGATGTTTGATCCATCTTGATAAGATAAGATGTGCATTTTGCCATCTTTAAAGAATAAGCTTCTTGCGTTAGTTATATTTTCTGGATAAGAAATAGTTTTTACAACTTCTTCTTTATCTAGATCAATTACAGCAATAACATTATGTTTTTTACTTAATGCATAAATTTTACCATCTTTAAATGCCATTGAAGTTATATAAAGATCGCCTAAAGTTTTTCCTTCTTTTAAGTTAGCTTTAGGAGTAAATTCAGCTGAAAGAACTCTATCTGCTAAAGAAATTTTAGAAATTACAAAAGTTTTTGCGTCTTTATTGTTTGGAACAGTTGCTGTGTACATATATTTTCCATCGGTAGTTGTACTTAAGATATGGTGGAATTTAGCTCTAACTGTATCAATTCTACCACGACCCAAATCCTTGCCAGTTCCTTCAAATTTATCTGCACCTTTCATAAAGTGTGCATATTGTAAAGCATCATCTGCGTTAGGATTTTGAGCAAATCTTAAGAAAGATTTATTAGAACCCATTAAGATGTATTTGTTATCTAAATAAGGGATAATTCCTACGATAGGGTTGATTGTAGCTGAAAAATATGGATCTAAAACAAAATCAACTTTAGTGCTAAAATTATTATCTAGGAAAAATACTTCCCATTTTGAACTTGCAACATACTCTCCATTGATATAATCAAGTGTATTGATAGCTTTAGGGAATTCTATTTTGGTTTCGCTAGCTATTTTTAAGCTCTCATCGATATTTGCAAATGGAGCATTACTAATATTATTATCAAATTGAATACCTAGTTTCTCGCTAGCAGGTGCAAAAGCAAAATCAGGTTCTTTTACATCGCGTGCTCCAAGTATAGAGAAACTTTTCCAGCTTTTACTCCAACCTGAATCAGACCAAATGATGTATTTAGGATTTAAACTAAAACGAACTGGATCGCCTTGTCCGCTATATGGGATAGGACCAGTACTTACAAAAGCTTGGAATACATTTGAAGCTACGATAAAAGCAACAATAACCATAGCAGCTAAGTTAAATTTGGTTAGTTTTCTAAAGCTAGCTCCTTCCATTTCTTTTTCAAAAGAACCAAATTTTGGAGCAAAAGCAAAAATAACACCAAGCAATAAAACTACAGCCCAAAATACTACTTCAGCCCAAAAATAAGTATGTAAGCCAAAAATAGGTAAGCCAAAACCTTGATCAAGATCACGATGCGCATGCCAACTAACATGGTTGAATGATTGCCATAAACCAAAAGCAGTTGCGATTAAAAGGAAAGCTAAAAATTTACCTTTCACACCATAGCGCACAATAAATAAAGCCGCTACACCGATGAAAATCATTGATTCTCTTTGACCCCAACAAGAAGTACAAGGGCTATCACCTAGCATATAGCCAAAAATTAAGTTTGCAGTTCCAACAGGCATTAAGATAACTAAAAAGCCTGCTAAACACATTAAAAAGTAAAAGAATTTAGTTTTGTTAATATCACACATATTTGCCACCTTATAGATTCATTAGGCCTAAGATTGCGCCTGATTTACGACCTAAATAGTCAAATACCATAATAGCCCATGAAATTACAAGTATAGAAAAAGCTAGTTTTTCTTTTTCTGGTTTAACTATCATGAGAACTATGGCGATAAAGATTAACAAAAGTTCTAAAAACTCCATAATTACTCCTTATAAATAAAATAAAAACCGCCGATTTTACTATATTAGAATAAATAAAAATAAAATATTAAATTAAAAAAGAGATTTGATTTAAAAAGTATAAAAAATGAGTAGTTTTGTGACTTAGAAGTCATCAAAACTTAAGCTTCCTTTGGAGTAATTTGTAACTTTGCTTTCAAAGAAATTGCTTTTTTGATCATTAAATTTAGAAAAATCATCCACCCATTTAATAGGATGTTTTGCATTATAGATTTTATCAAGATTAATAGCAATTAGTCTTTGATCAACAAGATAATGAATATATTCTTCTATAATATCATCTGTAAAGCCCATGATTTGATTTTGAGTGATGTATTTACCCCATTTAATTTCAAGTTCGCCTGCTTTTTTAAACATATCATAGATTTTATTTACATTAGTGTCATTAAATAAATCAGGTCTTTCTTTGCGTACAGAATTAATCATATTTTGAAATAATAACAAATGTGTAATCTCATCTCTTTGTATAAAGCGTATCATTTGTGCTGATCCTAGCATTTTCCCTGCACGCGCTAAAGCATAAATAGCAGTAAAACCACTATAAAAATATACTCCTTCTAAGATTTGATTTGCTACCATTGCAAGCAAAAGTTTATTATCATCCACTTCACCGGCTAATTCTTCATAAATGCTTGAAATGAAATCATTTTTTTCTCTTAAAGTCTCATCATGTTTTTCCATTTCATAAATTAAGTCTGTATTTTCACAGATTGCTTCAACCATTACTGCATAAGATTTTGAATGGTTTGCTTCTTCATAAGCTTGTCTTGCTAAAACTGCATTGATTTCAGGTGCTGTGATGTAAGGATTAATATTATCAGCAAGATTGTTTGTTTGAAAACTATCCATTGAGATAAGTTGAGACCAAACTAAATCATACATTCTTTTTTCTGCTACGGTTAGATTACAGCGATAATCAAGCGCGTCTTTGGTTGTATCTACTTCTTTTGGAAACCAAGTATTTGCCTCCATTAAATCCCAAAGCTTTAAAGCCCAAGTGTATTTTGCTTTAGTAAAATTTAAAATCCCATGAGGATTACCATTAAATACTTTTCTATCATTTAAAGTTTCGTTTGATTTTGGGTTGTAAATTCTTTTTCTATTCATTTTTCTACCTTTGTGACAATAACGCTTTGACTTAAAATATCATGCAAAGCCAAAGTATCTTTTCTTAAAAAACTTACCAAAAAGCCGATTAATAAACCAAAACTTACGATAAAAATCATATAGCGTAAGAGTATTCTAAAAAAATTAAGTTTTTGGCCATTTTTAAGATCAATTAAATATAAATCATAAGCTTTAAGTCCAGGACTTTGAGCTTTTTTTGCTAAAAATAAGGCTTGTAAAAGCCCAAAAAGCAAAGAACATAAAAAAATTATAAGTTGATTGTTTAAAAAGGCTTCTTTAGAGCCAAGTGTAAAATAAAATAAATATAAAACAGGCACATAAAGCAAAAATAGATCAATCAAAAAAGCTTTAAATCTTAAAAAGCGAGTAGCTATTTTTGCTTTAGTTTTCATTAGTTTCCACGACTACCAGGTTTGATAGCTTTGGTGCCTTTTTCACAAAGTGGACAAGCATTTGCTTCATAAATATCAAATTCAAAATTTCCTAGTGCAAAAAGTGGTAAGTTTTCAGGCAATTTTGCATTTTCTTTTCTTGGATTATTTAAATTTTTTACCGCGCAAAAACCACGATTTGCTAAAGCTGCAAAACCTACTACTTTTCCACCTAAACTTTCGATGATTTTTGCACTCTCAAGTGCAGAACCACCTGTTGTAATAATATCTTCACAAACGATAAATTTCTCGCCTTTTTTTACTTCAAAACCACGTCTAAGACTCATCACTCCTTCTACGCGCTCAGTGAAAATAAAGCGTTTATCGCAAGCTCTAGCAAGCTCATAACCTGCTAAAATTCCACCCAAAGCAGGAGAACAAATACTATCAAATTCAATGTTAAAACTAGCAATAACTTTTGCAAGCTCATCACAAAGCTCACCTGCTAGTTTTGGATTTTCTAAAACTTTAGCGCTTTGAAGGTAAAACTCAGAGTGTTTTCCTGAGCTAAGCAAGAAATGTCCTTGTAGGTATGCTCCACAATCTTTATAAATTTGTTCTAAGTTCATTATCAAACCTTTAAAAGTTCTGCTTCTTTATTTTTAACTAATTCATCTACTTTTGCTGTGTAGCTATCAGTTTGTTTTTGAACCTCATCATAAGCTTTTTTAGCTTCATCTTCTGAAATTGCTTTATCTTTTTCTAGTTTTTTAACTGCATCATTTGCGTCTTTTCTAATGTTTCTAATGGCTACTTTAGCTTTCTCTCCCATAGCTTTGGCATTTTTAGCATTTTCTTCTCTTTGTTCTCTTGTCATAGGAGGGAAGAATAATTTTACACTTTCGCCATCATTGTTTGGATTTACTCCTATATTTGCTGCGGCTATAGCACTTTCTATGGCTTTTAGCATTGATTTTTCCCAAGGAGTAATGCTAATGGTTGAAGCATCGGTTGCTAAAACTGTTGCTACTTGATTAAGTGGGGTTGCACTACCATAATAATCTACATGAATATGATCAAGTATATTGATATTTACTTTACCAGTTCTTATAGTGGTAAAATCTTTTTTTAAAGCCTCTAAGCTTTTATCTGATTGTTGTTTTTGCTTGGTATAAATTTCATTTAGCATGATTTTTCCTTTTTATTTGCTAGTATTACTTTCGCTAATTGGGGCACTTGGTGCAACTGGAATGCTAGTTGTGTTTGTTTCAGGTGCTTTTGGCAAAATTTGTTCTGCTTTTTCAGCAAGTGAGTTAGAATTAGCATTATTATACATATAGCTTAGAGCAATTGTATTAGCAATAAGTAAAACACCCATTACAAAAGTAAATTTAGCTAAAAATCCTGCAGGACCCTTTGCTCCAAATAAACTTTCATTACTTCCGCTATAAGCTCCAAGTCCTATGCTTGAACTTTTTTGTAATAAAACTGCAATACAAATAATCACAACAATTGCAAATTGCAAAATAATTAAAAGAGTAGTCATGAATTTTCCTTATTGAAAATAAAATGAGTATTTTAACTTAAAAAGTTTGATAAAAACTTGAAAGAGGTAAAGAAAATTTGCGAGAAAAAATCTCGCAAATTTTTATCTGCTATTAAAGCTTCTTAAAATATTAAGAAGAGAGATGAAAAGGTTGATAAAATCAAGATAAAGTGCAACTGCGCCTTCGATCGGTGTTTCATAATTTCCTCTAATGATGTTTTGAGTATCATAAAGGATATAAAAAGAAAATAAAATTGCACCAATACCAGAAATAGCTAAACTCACAAGTGAGCTTTGGAAAAATAGATTAATTAAAGAAGCTACTACGATAACGATTAAAGCTATAAAAAGCATTTTTCCCATCATAGTGAAATCTCTTTTTGTATTCATAGCAAATACACTTAAAGCACCAAAAGCTACTGTTGTTAAAGCAAAAGCTTGAGCAATAATGCTAGCCCCTGCAGGAAGCGCTAAAACTGAATATAAAAGCGGTGTTAAAGTAAGCCCTGAAACAAAAGTAAAGGCAAAAAGCAAAATTAAATTAAGCGGAGCTTCTCTTTTTTTCCATTGCAATGCAAACAATAAACCAATTTCAACGATAAATAAAATCCAAAAAGTTGCTTGAGATTGTGCAAATAAATGCGCTAGGGCAAAAATTCCTATGTAAGCACCCGCTGTTGCAGCTAACAATGAAGCAGCAAAAAGCTGATAAGTTTGTTTTATAAAAATGCTTAAATCACTTCTAGCATAACCTTCAAATTCTTGAGTTTTAGAGTTAGAATAATCTCTATCATAAAGACTCATTAAAATCCTCCAATAATTTTTAAAACTAAAATTTACAAAAAAAAGATAAATGAAAGATTAAAACCACATAAAAATACAACAAAAAATAAATTTATAGATTTATTTTAAGTAAAAATAATTTAGTATAATGTTTTATTAAAACCAAAAAAGGACTTTTCTTGAAAGACTTGATCGAAGGTGCTTTAAAATTTATGCAAGAAGATTTTAAAGAGCATGCAGAGCTTTTTGAAAGTTTAAAAAACAAGCAAAATCCTCATACGCTTTTTATAGGTTGTGCTGATTCAAGGGTGATACCAAATTTAATCACTAATACAGGGCCAGGGGAGCTTTTTGTTGTTAGAAATATAGGCAATATAGTCCCACCTTATAGAGTAGGAGATGATTTTTTAGCAACAACTTCAGCTATTGAGTATGCTTTTAATTCTTTACATATAAAAAATATTATAGTTTGTGGTCATAGTAATTGTGGTGGCTGTGCGGCTTTATATGCAAATAAAAATGATTTAAAAAATATGCCTAATGTTAAAAAATGGCTTACCTTACTTGAGCCTATAAAAAATAAGGTTTTAAAAGTTGCGGGTAATGATTTAGCTATGCGTGCTTGGATGACTGAAAAAATGAATTTGGTAAATTCTTTGCAAAATTTATTAACTTATCCAGGTGTTGAAGAGGCTTTAAATAAAAAAGAAATTGAACTTCATGCTTGGTATTACATTATAGAAACAGGTGAAATTTATGAATATGATTTTAATTTTGAAAATTTTGTTTTAATTCAAGAGAGGGTAAAAAAAGTATGAAAAAGATTATTAGTATTGTTTTATTTTTTTTATTTATTAATACCTTGCAAGCGCAAGAAAAAAATATTTTAGAAAATAAAAATAGTATTTTTGCCCTAGTGCAAAATTATATAGAGCTTAATTTACTTTTGGAAAGCTTTAAAAATAGTGATACAAATAGTAGCGAATTTCAAGATAATATTAAAGAAATAGAAAAACAAAAAGCTGCGATTTTAACTACTTTACCTTTAAAAATGGTATCTCAAAAAATTGATGATAAAGAAGCAAAAGATTTTTTAAAAACTAAAAATGCTTTACAAAAAAGTGTTGAAAATGCTCAAGCTAAAAAAAGATATTATGATTATGTGGATAATAAAATCAAACTTTTAAATTTAACTTCCGCGGAGCATTTTTATTTATGTATCTTTGAATTAGAAAAAGTTTTTATCGAAGGAGCACAAAGTCAGACTATAAGAAGCATTATTGATAAAAGTATTGATGTGCTTAAAGAAGATATGGTGTTTAATTTTACCTTAGATAAAGAAAAAATTAATGATATTGCTCAGCTTAGAACCTTAGAAATCAATGAAAATAATTTAAGAAATGCTATTAAATCTTATAATGAAATTTTAGTTTATCTAAGAAACAATGCAAATTTACTTGAAACTAACTTTTTATTTGCAGGTTTGGGCTTGCAAAATGCAATTAATTATATCAATGAACAAATTTCTATTAGTAGTGTAAATGTTGGAAAAATAGTTATTTCTATTGTTGTAATTGTCTTTTTTTATTCTTTGAAGTTTTATCTAGCAAAGATTTTGTATTTTATACTTATACGCTTGCTTGGAAAAAATTCAGATAATATGGAAATAAAAACTTATTTTCTAGAAAAGCTCCAAGGGCCAGTGGGTTGGTTTTTGTTTGCTTATGCTATAGGAATTTGTTTTACTATTTTTTACTATCCTGCGCCTGTTGATGTAAGAATTGGTAATATTTTATCAATTGTTTATGTTATTTTAACTGCTTGGCTTGTGATAAATATCTTTGATAGTTATGGCATGGTGATAGTAGCAAAGCTAGCTGAAAAAAGTGGCAAACGTGAGGTAGTAAATTTAATCATTAAAATTTTATATTTTATCATTATAGTGATAGCTGTTTTATTTGTTTTAGCGCATTTAGGGTTTAATATTTCAGCATTGATTGCATCTTTAGGTATTGGTGGTTTGGCTGTAGCATTAGCAGCTAAGGATATTATCGCAAATTTCTTTGCTTCTGTGCTTTTGCTTTTTGATAATAGTTTTAATCAAGGTGATTGGGTGGAAATTTCAGGTGTAGAAGGAACTATAGTAGAAATTGGACTTAGAAAAACTACTATTAGAACTTTTGATAACTCTTTAGTATTTTTACCAAACTCAACCATCATGGGAACAAATATAAAAAATTGGAGCAAAAGAAAAATAGGGCGTCATGTAAAATTATTTATCGGTGTAACTTATGATGCAAGACCTGAGCAACTTGAACAATGTGTAGAAGATATAAGATATTTATTAGCAACTAGTCCTTTGATAGCTCAAGTTGATGATAGTGCGCTAAATCATGGTGGAACCCGTGCTAGATACAGACAAAATTTAGTTTCAGTAAATGACTTAGAAGGGTATAAAAACAATACTTATGTGGCTGTGAGTGGTTTTGGTGCAAGCTCCATTGATATAGAAGTATATTTTTATACTAAAGCAGTAGATGCTGCAGGTTTTAGAGAGGCAAGACAAAGTATTTTGCTTGAGTTGATGAAAATTGTTGAAAGAAATAAGCTTAGCTTTGCTTTTCCTTCACAAAGCCTTTATATAGAAAAAATCAACAAAGAAGATAAAGAAGAGTTATTATCTTAATAAGCTCTTCTTTGATCATCACATTCTACTATAATTTTCTCAGCGATGATAATACTTCCATTTTTACTACCCTTAACTTTAACAAGACTTCCTTTTTTTAAATCTTGTACGTTAGCTTGTTTTTTATTGCTTCCAAAAATTCCACAGCTATAAATATCAATGCGTGTTTGGGGTAAAACCGTGATGATTAAATTATTGTCAAAACTTGTTTGAATGCTTAATGTATTTGCAGTGGTGTTTTTTAAGATACCTTGAACTTTATAGGCAAATGCAAAAGTGCTAATGCAAATTAATATAAGAAAAAAACGCATTAAAATAACTCCTTTTTAGGAGTTATTTTGCTTAATAAGCTCTTTTTTTGCATTCGATTTTGATTTCTTTAGCGGTTATATTTTGAACTTGATTTGGTGTTTGTGGATTTGGTGTTGTTTGAGCATAACCATGGAAAACTTCAGCTTCTATAAAAGTTCCTACTTTTAAATCTCTAAAAGTGCCGTATTTATCCATACCAAAAATACCACAATCATCCATATCAATCTCTGTATTTGGTAGAATTTTTACATTCATTTTTTGACCATAAGTAGTGTCAATTAAAATAGTCTTTGCACCATCATTTACATCTACTATTACACCATAAATTCCATCTGCATAAGCAAGACTTGAAAGGCTTAAAGCCGTTAATAATGTAGCGATTTTCTTTTTCATTTTTTCTCCTTTATTTTTTATGCAAGAATTATATAATTTTTTGAGTGAAGCAAGAGTGAATTTAGATATAATTTGAAAAATTTACTAAATGAGGTTTATATGAGAGGATTTTTACATTATTTTTTTGCTTTTTTGCTTGCAAGTTTATTGTTTGCTTGCTCTAAAAATGAGGATAAAAGTTCTGCTATAAGAGCTTATGGTTTTAATGAAAATACACAAAGTATTTTTATAGAGTTTAATACTAATATTATTAATCAAGAAATAGGCGTTGTAAAAGAAAGAGAAATTGTTGTTAATAGTCAAAAGACAAAAGTAAAATATGAGCTTGAAACGCCTACAAGATTAAATATTTTTACAGCTTTAAAAGCAAATCAAAAATATGATATTTTTATAGACTTAAATGATATTTTAGCAAATGAAAAAGTACAATTAAAAGTCCAAACTCCTTTTGAAAAACTAGATATTAAAGGATATTTTCAAAATATTTCAAATGATGAGAGTGTATTAGTTTTAAATGTTCAAAGTTTTTATACTTTTGATAAAGACGAATTGTTAAAAGCTATTAAAATTACTGCACAAGAAAAAGAAATTCAAATAGATAAAATTATCATTCAAGGTGATATGGCAAGTGTGTATTCTAAAGCGCTGAGTATTAAAAATACTAATACTAATGTAAAAGTGGTTTTTAATAAAGACATTTTAGGTTTAGAAAACAATATAGATTTAGAATATATTTTGCTTGCAAAGAGCGAATTTGTTTTTCAAAATGCAAATATAGTTAATAAAAACATAGAATTACTTTTTTCTCAAAATATTTCGCAAGATCAAAATTTAAAAGAATTGATTTTTATTACTCCCAAAGTAGATTTTAAAGCATTAGCTTTTGGAAATAAAATTAAACTTACAGGTGATTTTTCTCCAAATAAAACTTATGAAATTCAACTTGCTCAAGGGATTAAAAGTGCTGATGGAATTGGCACAAAAGAAGATTATAAAACTCAAGTAAGCTTAAAAGACTATGAACCTGCTATAAGTTTTACAAATCAAGGTGTATTTTTATCTAGCAAAGCAAGTAAAAAAATAGCTTTTAAGAGTATGAATATTAAAAAGGTTCATTTGGAAGTTCATCAAGTGTTTTCAAATAATTTAAGTGAATATTTAAGATATAAAAATCTTCAAGGTGCTAAAAATTTAAGTGATTATGATAGTGATATTTTTTCAGAGAGTGATTATACTAGCGAAATAGTGTTAAAAAAAGACTTTGATATAAAAAATACTAAAAATCAATGGCAAGAAAATGAAATAGTGCTAGATGGTTTAAAAGATTTAAGTGGTGTGTTTATAGTCAAGCTTTATTTTAAAGAAGAAGATGTTGATTATGCTTTTGATGAGGGAATGGAGAGTTGGAAAAAATATAGATTTTTTAATCAAAAAGCAAAAGTAAGTAAGAATTTAATTTTTTCAGATATAGCTTTGATTGCTCAAAATTTAAACAAAAAGCTATTTGTAGATGTGAGAGATTTTACTACGCAAAAGGCTTTAGATGGGGTTAAGGTTGATGTGATTAGTAAAAGTAATCAAGTTTTAGCTTCTAAAATGAGTGATGATAATGGTTTGGCTGTTTTTGATGATATTGATGAATCGAAAGCTTTATTTATCATTGCTTCAAAAGATAAACAAGCTTCTATCTTACGTTTAAGCTCACCTTTATTATATGATGGTTTTGATGTAGATGGTTTTGATTTAACTTCTCAAAATAAAGTATTTATTTACACAGAAAGAGGGGTTTATAGACCAGGTGATGATATCTATTTAACTATGGTTGCAAGAAATGATAAAGGAGCTGTTAATCACCCTATATTTTTAAGTTTTTTTGATCCACGCAATAAAAAGCTTTTAGATAAAATTAAACTTGATCCTTTAAGTAATGGAACTTTTTACAAAAAGGTTTCACTTGATCAACAAGCTTTAAGTGGAGTGTATTTAACTAGGGTTGAATTTGCAAATACGATTTTTGATAAAGAAATTTTAGTGCAAAATATAGTGCCAAATCGTATAAAAGTATCTATGCAAGCTCCAAAAAGTATAAAAGAAAATGAAAAATTAGATTTTAATATTAGCTCAAAATATCTTTTTGGAACACCAGCGAGTAATTTACAATATCAAGCTGATTTATTTGTGAGTAAAAAAGAATATAAAAATTCAAAATACCCAGAATATATTTTTTCAAATCCTAGTGTTTTAGTGCAAAAATATCAAGATAATTTAAAAGGTATGTTAGATGAAAATGGCTTTACAAAGCAAGAATTTGCTTTAAATGACTTTTTTAAAAATACTCCATATAATTTAGAAGCTAGCATAAGAGCCAGGGTTTTTGAAAAAGGTTCAAGATCAGTTGAAGCGCTTGTAAATTCACAAGTAATATTGCATGAATATTTTGTAGGTATTAAGCGTTTAAAAAATCACTATTTAAGCTCAGGTTCTATTATCAATTTTGAAGCCATTGTAAGTGATTTAGATGAGAATTTGATAGCAAATAGGGAAATTAAATATACTATTTATGCAAATGATTATTCTTGGTGGTGGGATTATGATAATTATGATGATTTTTTAAAATCACTCAAAAAAGATAAAAACACACAAATCGTTACTCAAGGAAGTATTTTAAGTAAGGATAAACCGGTTAAAATAGAATTTGATCCAAAAGAATATCATGGTGAAATGTTCATAGAACTTGAAGATGTACAAAGTAAAACAAGCACAGGAGAGTTTTTTTATATTAGTAGTTTTGGTACGCCAAGTAATGCTGATATAGTGAGTTCTTTAAAGATTAAAAGTGATAAAAAAGAATACAAACCAAACGAAACAGCTTATATTGAATTTGAAAGTGTTAAGGGCGCAAAAGCTATTGTTACTTTAAATGATAATGCAAAGGTTTTAAAACGCTTTGTGATAGATACACATGAAGATATTACAAAGGTTGAAATTCCTATTCTTAAAGAATATATGCCAAATGTTTATGTGAGTGTGATTTTACTTCAAGATTATGATCAATACACTAACGATAGAGCTTTAAGACTTTTTGGCGTGGTGCCTTTAAATGTAGTAGATGAGCAAAGTAAAATCGAGTTTGATTTAAAAGTACCGGATAAAATCATGCCAAAACAAGATTTTGAAGTAGAAATTCAAAGTAAAAACAAGCAAAGTTATACTTATACTGTAGCTATTGTAGATGAGGGCTTGCTTGATGTGAATGCTTTTAAAACCCCAGATATTTGGGGATATTTTTACCAAAAAACACGCTTTAACATGAGCATATATGATACCTATGATAAAATCATTGCTAAAAATATTTCTAATGCTTCTAAGGTATTAACTACGGGTGGTGATGTTTTCTTAGAAAGTAGAGCAAATAAAAGCAAAAATGATGAAAAAGCAAGACGCTTTAAACCTGTTGTGTTGTTTCAAGAGCCAGTACAAAGTGATGAAAATGGTTATGCAAAATTAAAATTTAATATGCCATCATACTTAGGTTCGGTTAGAGTTATGGTGGTGGCAAACAACTTAGCAGGTTTTGGCAGCGCTTCTAAAGATATCCAAGTTAGCGCACCTGCTGTAATGCTTGAAACTTTGCCAAGGGCTTTAAGGCTTGATGATGAGTTTAAGCTTTTGGTGCAAGTATTTAAAGTAGATGATGATGTAAAAAATGTAAAACTTAAATTAAAAACAAAAAATTCACTCATAAATTTTGAAAACGATGAAATTTTAATTGACTTTGGTGATGAAAAAAGCAAAGATATTTATGTTAATGCAAAAGTAAATTCAAACAAGCTTGGAGTAGAAGAAATAGAGTTAAGTTTAAATGCAAAAGATTACACCTATACTCAAAATACGCAAATTGATATAAAAGCGCTAAATACCATTACTTATGAGGGTAAATCTTTTAAAATTCCTGCAAATACTTCTATGGAATTTAAAATCACACAAGATTATATTAATCCAGTGGCATTTTTAAGTGTGAGTTCTAAGCCTATTTTAAATATAAATCATAGATTAAAATACTTGCAAAATTATCCTTATGGATGTATAGAGCAAAGTACTTCAGCAGTTTTACCACAACTTTTTTTACAAAAACTTGATCAAGGGGCAAATGAGCAAAAAAATATTAACAATATCAATGCATTGTTAAGTAAATACGCAAATTTTCAAACTGCTAATGGTGGCTTTGCTTATTGGCAAGGACTTAAAGATTCTGATGCTTGGGGAAGTAATTATGCGGGTATGTTTATGATTTTAGCCAAAGAAAGAGGTTATTATGTGAGTGAGGGAATGTTTAAAGCATGGCTTGATTATCAAAAACGCTATGTTTTAAAAGCTCAAACAAATAAAGAAATTAGAATAAATTCTTTATATCTTTTAGCTTTAGCTAAAGAGCCAAATTTAAGCATAATGAATGCTATTTATGAAGATAGTACTTATTTGCAAAGCTTAAATAATGTAAGTCTCTGGCAACTTAGCGCAGCTTATAAATTAGCAGGTTTTGATGAGGTAGCTTTAAATATAGCTAAAAATTTAAGCACAAAGCCTGATGAAAAAGCTAATTATACTCATACTTATGGATCTTTTCTAAGAGATGAAGCTATTATTGCAAATGCGTATAAAATAATCTATGGTAAAGATAATGATGAATTATTAGATGATATTAAAAAAACTTTAGAAAGCCAAGTTTGGCTTAGCACTCAAAGTGCAGGTTATGCTTTATATGCTTTGGCAAATAGTTTTAGTGATGAAAGTTCTAAAACTATCAATGCAAGAGTAAAAATTAATGATGAGAGTAAAAAGCTCAATACAAGTTTTTCTAAATTTGAGTTTAATCAAGGCAGCGCTTTGATAGAAGCTAAAGAAGATACTTATGTACATTTTGGAGTAGAGGGTATTAAAAAAGGTATTGCTGAACCTTTTGCGCAGCGTATGTATATAGAAAGAAGTTTTTATGATGAAAATGGAAATGAAATAGATGAAAGTGCTATAAAAAGTTCTCAAATTTTTTATATGAAATTAAAAATATCAAATAAAAATTATCCAGGCGCTTCTAATATAGCTTTAACTCAAATTTTACCAAGTGGATGGGAGATAGTGCATGATCTTTTAGATGATGAAACTCCTGATTTTGTGAAAAATTCTTATTATGACTTTGTCGATATAAGAGATGATAAAATCATGTATTTCTTTCCTTTATATTCTGATGAATCAAGAGAATTTTTTGTGAAATTAAGTGCTGTTACTCCAGGTGTTTATACTTTGAGTGGAGCTTATGCTGAAGCAATGTATGATAATGCTTATAAAGCTTTAAGTGAGAGTAAAAGAGTCAAAGTAGTGCAGTGAAAATCAAAATAAGCCTTGCGATATGCTTTTTAAGCCTATGTTTTTACATAGGCTTAGTTTATTTTAGTTTTGATAGCAAGGATTTATTTAAAGGCACTTATAGCAAGGTTTTGCTTAATAAAAACAAAGAAATTCTTAGTGTATTTTTAGATGCTAATGAACAATGGCATTTAGAGAGTGATTTTATACCACAAAAATTAAAAAATGCAGTTATTTTGTATGAAGATAAAAATTTTTATTCTCATTATGGAGTAGATTTTTTAGCACTTATAAGAGCTTTTAAAAATAATCTTTTTTCAAGTAAAAGAAGTGGTGCAAGCACGATTTCTATGCAAACAATCAAACTTCTAGAGCAAAATAAACGCACATATTTTAATAAATTTAACGAAATCATCAAAGCTTTTGCTTTAGAAAGTGCTTACGAAAAAGATGAAATTCTAAAGCTTTATTTAAACAATGCTCCTTATGGAGGAAATTTAGTAGGTGTTGCAAGTGCGGGTTTGTTTTATTTTGAAAAAGATTTAAAAGATCTTACTTGGAGTGAAGCAGCTTTGCTTGCAGTGCTTCCTAATAATCCAGGTTTGATTAATCTTGAAAAAAACAAAGATAAGCTTTTAAAAAAACGCAATGCTTTGCTTGATAGACTTTTTGAAAAGGGATATTTTTCTAAAGATATCTTAACTCTTGCAAAGGCTGAAAAACTTCCTAGCTTTAAAGCAAGAAAAAACTTAGCTCCGCATTTAGCGCGTAGGCTTTTAGCGGATAAAGAAAAAATCATTTCTAGTATAGATAAAAAAATTCAAATCAAATTTGAAGAAAAAGCTAAAGAATATTCTTATAAATTAGAGCAAAAGGGTATAAAAAATTTAGCTATATTATTAGCAGATACTAAAACAAATAAAGTTTTAGCTTATGTAGGTTCTAATGATTTTTATGATTTTACAAGTTTTGGTCAAGTTGATGGAGTGATAGCAAAGCGTAGTGTGGGTTCAACCTTAAAACCTTTGCTTTTTGCTTTTGCCATAGATGAGGGGCTTATAGCGCCTGAATCTTTAATGCTTGATGTACCTACATTTTTTTCTAACTTTGCCCCGCAAAATGCAAATAAAAAATATCATGGTTTTATTAGTGCAAAAGAATCTTTGCAAAAATCACTTAATATCCCTTTCGTAAGCTTGCTTGCAGAATATGGGTATGAGAAGTTTTTTTATAAACTCAAAGATATTTTAGATTTTGAAGATGAAAATTTTAAAAAATATGGACTTTCTTTGATTTTGGGTACAAAAGAATTTAGTTTAGAAGATATGGTAAAAATTTATCTAGGGCTTGGAAATTATGGAAACTTTAAAGAGCTTTTGTATGAAGAAAATACATTTACTAAAGAAAATAAAAAACTTATTAGTGATGGAGCAAGCTTTTTAACCTTACAAACCTTAAAGGATTTAGATAGAGCAGGTTTAAGACAATATGATTTTAATACTATCATTTCTTGGAAAACAGGCACAAGTTATGGCAGAAAAGACGCTTGGGCTATAGGAACTTCTCCAAAATACACTTTAGGAGTATGGGTTGGAAATTTTAATGGCGAAGCAAATGCAAATTTATATGGAGTAAATATAGCGGGAGAATTGTTTTTTGAGCTTTTATCTTTACTTGATGGGGTTAATTTAGAATTTGAAAAGCCTAGTGATCTAATTTCTATTAAGATAGAAAATCAAACAGGGTATAGATATGATTATAAATTTGATTTTAAAGAAGTACTTTACCCACAAAGTGCAAATGTTTTAAGAACTTCACCATTTTTAAAGGAAGTTTTTATGTATAAAAACAAAGAAGTTGATTCTTTAGATGAAAATTTCATCCATGCAAAGAAAAAGACTATTTTAAATTTACCTTTTAATGCACAAGCTTTTTTTGCAAAAGAAAAGCAAAATTTGCAAAGTTCTAGTCAAAATTTAAAAATCATATATCCGCTAAATAATCTTAATATCATTTTGCCAAAAGATTTAAAAAGTAAGCAAAAATTGTTAATTAAACTTATAAATCCTAAAAAAGAAAAACTTTTTTGGTATTTAAATCAAGAATTGATTTTTGAAGGAAAAGAAGAAAGTTTATCTTTAGATTTAAAAAAAGGTAAATATACTCTTAATATTATTAGCGAAAACGGACAAAATGATTTTATCAATTTTAATATATTTTAAATATAAATAATAAATTTTATTAGCTAAAAATCCATTCCCCCCCCCCATTTTATAGATATTTGAGTAATATAGTTAAATGTTTAATATTTTTTTATTTTAGTTAATATTTTTTTATTTTAGTTTAATAATAAGTTTTTATAATTGCAAAATATTTTATTACGTTTAAGGAGTATTATAATGTGGAAGCAATTAAAACTTAGTACAAAAGTTATTGCTATTGTTGTTGCAACAGTTGTTTTGATTTTAGCTAGTTTGTCTTTGTTGATTGTGCAAAAATCTACAAATACTTTAACTCAGCAGATTGATAAAACGCTTATTACTTCAGTTTTTCGTTATACAAATTCTGCTGAAGCTGCTATAAAATCATTTTTTATTTCTGCTATTGGGGCACAAAAAATATTCAATACTTTACTTGAAGAAGGTCCTATATCAGAAAAAAGAATAGAAAATATTCTTGGTGAAACTATAGATGCTAGTTCTACTATTGCTTATGGGTATTATTATTTAAAAGATGGATCGACTTACAAAAATATGGGGTTGGATAATAAATACTTTACAAGTAAGAATGAATTTATGGTATTAATGAAAGACTCAGATGTATTGAAACCTGGAGGCATGAGAACTTTACAAGCAAGTAGTGATATAGCTCAGTTAAGAGGTATTGGGCATATTATGGGTGGCGATAAAATGTATTTTGGAGAGCCTAGATGGTTTAATATTAATGGAGAAAAAATCTTTGGCTCAAATATAGCTATGCCTTTGATGGATAAAAAAGGAAAAGTGTTAGGTGTGCTTGGTATGATATTTGACATGAAAGTATTAGCTAATGATTTTAATGATCCTTCTAGATCTGTTTTTGAAGGAGATAGAAGAATATTATTATCAAATGGTGGAGTTATAGCTACACACCCAAATGAAGATTTTGTAACTAAAAAAATCATAGAAGTAAATAAAAACGCTACTAATATTTTAGAAGTAACAAAGAAAGTGCAAGTTACAAGTATTGATTATATTGCAGATGATGGCTCGAAATATCATGGTGCGATAAGAGTTTTTGAAGTATGGCCTAATACAGGAATTTTATGGTCTATGCTTGCTACTGCACCGCAAAAGGTTATTAATGCGCCTATTGCTGAGTTAAGAAATGTTATACTAATAAGCGGCTTAGTTGCTATAGTTGTTATAATATTAGTTCTTGGAATTAGTATGAAAACTATAATAACAAATAGAATTACAAGATTGCAAGAGCATATGATGAAATTCTTTAAATACTTAAATCATGAGGTGTCTACTGTTGAAGTTTTAACACCTAGATATAACGATGAGCTTGGGAAAATGGCATTAATGATTAATGATAATGTTCAATATATTCATACATGCTTAGAAAAAGATGATATTACTGTGCAAAATATTTTAGAAGTTTCTTGTGATATAGAAAAAGGACATTTTACCCAAAGAATAGAAGCAAATCCTGTAAATCCAAAACTTGTAGAATTAAAAGAAGTGTTAAACAAAATGCTTGAAGATATGCAAATGAAAATAGGCAAAGATTTAAATGAAATAGAAAGAGTTTTTGCTAGCTTTCAAAATCTTGACTTTTCAGATAAACTTGATAATGCAGAAGGTGAGATAGAAAAATCACTTAATGCAGTAGGTGTAGAGATTAGAAAAATGCTTCAAGCTTCACTAAGTCAAGGTGAAATGCTTCAAACTAAGGCTGATTCCTTAAAAGAAAGTGTATTAAAACTTAATGAAGGTGCGCAAAAACAAGCTGATTCTTTACAAGAAAGTGCTGCTGCGGTTGAAGAAATGAGTGCTTCTATGAATGCAGTAGCAGCAAGAACTGAAGAAGTTATTAAACAAAGTAGTGATATCAAAGATGTAACTGATGTTATTAGAGATATTGCAGATCAAATTAACTTGCTTGCATTAAATGCTGCTATTGAAGCTGCACGCGCAGGAGAACATGGACGTGGCTTTGCTGTTGTTGCTGATGAAGTTAGAAATCTAGCAGAAAGAACTCAAAAGTCTTTAGGTGAGATTGAAGCTAATACTAATATCTTAGTTCAATCTATTAATGAAATGGGTGAGAGTATTAAAGAACAAGCTTTAGGAATTTCACAAATTAATCAATCTGTTTCAGTAATTGATGGTTTAACTAAAGAAAACTCACAAATTGCCCATGCAACTAATTCTGTAGCAAATGAAGTTGATTCTATGTCAGCTGATATTGTAGCAGAAGTTAGAAGAAAGAAATTCTAAAAAACTACCCTTTAAAGGGTAGTTTAATTTATAAAATACTCTTGAATTTTATTTTTATCTTCAAAAGCCATACTTTGGAAAATTTTATCTTTAAAGCCTATTTTGTATTTTGTATTATTTTGAGTTTTAGCATAAGTTAGTGCTATGCTTAGAGCAAGTTCAAGATCTTGTGGATTAATATTTTCATCTACTAAAGAATAAGCACCTATTAAATCAAAAAGTTTTAATTCTTCATACTTTTGAGTTTTTAATTCTTTTAAAAATTGATTTTCTAGCTCATTTCTACTCACTATCATTTTAGAGCCATTTGGAAGTCTTAAGTGGCGTCCGTATTTTAAAAGTTGCGCATCATTAACTTGCATATTTTTATCAAATTTAATGAAATCTTTGATTTTATTTGAAAAACTCTCAAGTGTGAGCAAACATCCACCACCTGGACTTTCAAAATCTTCAAAACCAAATTTGGCGGCTAGTTCAAGTTGTCTTTTTCTGCTTCTTCCACTTATGTTTTCTAACTTTTCTCTATCAACCCAACCTTCACGCTCAGGTTTGGTTAAAGGTAAATTTTTAGCACACATTGGACGCAAGATTAAATCTTCTTCATCAAGTGCTAGTTTTTTAACCTTAGCCATAGCATCATTTCTTTGGCTCATTGGGCGTTGACCAACTACTTCTCCTGTGATGATAAAACTTGCATTTTCATCTTTTAACATAGAAAGAGCAGTTTTAAACATAAAAGCATGACAATCTATACAAGGATTAAAATGCTTTCCATATCCATATTGAGGGTTAAATAAAACTTCTTGCAAATATGCATTTCTTACATCTATCATTTCAAAACTAGCCCCTGCCATAGCAGCGCGTTTTGCCATGAGTTCGCTTTTATCGCTTGTGCTACCAAAGCCTATATTGATATTTAAAGCTTTTACTTCTATGCCTTGAGAGCTTATGAGTTTTATAGCAAGCATAGAATCAAGCCCGCCACTAAAAAGTGCTAATGCTTTCATTTTTTCCTTTCGAAATTTTTGGCATATTGTAATGAATATTTTTTAATTTTTATGCAAGTTTTTATTTAAAAAACTTCTTCTTCAAAGTTGTAATGAATTGCTTTTTTATCTTTGATATTTTTTTGTAGTCTATTTAAAAATAATTCCAAGCTTTCCTCATCATCTAAAAAATGCACGCTTTTTAAAACTTCTATCAAGTGATTAAAAAAAACTTCATCATTTTGATAGCTTTTTTTGATTTTTTCTAAATTTTGATTGAGCAAATTATAAATTTGTTTTTTAAAGGCTTGTTTTAAATTTAAACTTTTTAATTTATTAAAATATGCAAGGTTGATCTTGCAAATAGCATATAAAAATTCTTCTAAATTGCTTAAGTTTTTGATATTTTCAAATTCATAAAGCTCTCTTATACTAGGATCTTCAAAGTTTTTTTGCTCTAAAATAGCTTTAGTAATATCTTGGTGTAAAAAATATTCTTTTGCGCTTAAAAGTTTAAAAAGCCCTATGATTTCATTATTTTCATATAAAAATTTCAAAAGCTCTAACTCGCTTATATTATTGATTTTACTTTGTTTGATGGGATTAGTAAAGTTTATGTTTTTTCTTGTATTTTTAGAAAGTTTAATATCATTAATATTTACACCCAAAAGATTTGCTACTAAGATAGTGTAGGAATTTGCTACTAAAGGCTCAAGATTAAAAGTGTATTTTTGTACCTCTTCTAAGGCTTTTTGCTTACTAAGTGCTGAGTTTAAATCACAACTTGCAATCAAACTTCTTATATAAAATTCTCCAAGCTCTATGCCTTTTTCTAAAATATTAAAAAGTAATTTTTCTTGATGGCTTGCTACGAGTTCAGCCGGATCTTTTCCACCTTCTATTAAGACCACTTTTCCATCAATTTTTGCTAAACTAAGCAAATGTGCCGAACGCACAGCAGCATTAAGCCCTGCATTATCATTATCAAAACACAAAATCACTCTTGCTTCTAGTCTTTTTATCAAAGGTATGTGATTTTCACCCAAAGCTGTTCCTAAAACCGCTACAGCATTTTTAAATCCTGCTTTATGAAAGGCTATAGCGTCCATATAGCCCTCGCAAATTATCATTTCTTTTTGTTTATAAATGGCATCTTTTGCTAAATTAAGTGCATAAAAAACGCGTGATTTATCAAAAAGTTTGCTTTGGGGAGAATTAACGTATTTTGCCATATTTGTTTCATCTAAAGTTCTACCACCAAAGCCTATGAGTAAATTTTTATGATCATAAATACTAAAAGTAATGCGATTAATAAAGCTTGCATAAGCACCATTTTCATTTTGTTTTATCGCACCTACCTCTAGAGCTTCTTCTTGAGTGATTTGCTCATTTTGTAAAAGTCTTAGTGTTTCATTAGAACTTGGTGCAAAACCTAGCTCAAAGGTTCTAATATCCTCATCATTTAAGCCTCTTTTGTAAAGATAAGCTAAAGCCTCTTTGTTTTTAGCTAAGTTTTGCTTATAAAAAGCATTAAGAGTAGGCAAGATATGAATGATAGATTTTTTATTATCTTGTTTTTGCGAGGTGTAAGTAAGTGAAAAATTACTCCATGAAGCAACTTTTTCCACCGCTTCAACAAAGTTTAATTTCTCATAATCCATTACAAATTTAAAAACATTACCCCCAACCTTGCATGCAAAACAATGATAAAATCCTTTAATAGAATTAATATGCATACTAGGATTTTTATCATCATGAAAAGGACAAACGCAAACATAGCTTGAGCCTTGTTTTTTTACTTCAACATAATGAGCTATGATATCAACAATATCTGTTTTTTGTAAAAGTTGTTCTATACTTGCTTGTTCTATCATCTTGTAAACCTTAAAGAAAATTATATAAGCATTTAGCTATAATTGTTATAAATTTGAAAATTAAGTTGCAAGGTTATGGATTTTTTCTTTGTAGAATACCGCGATCCTTTATTTGGTCTTATTGTTTTAACTGCTTTGGTTTTTATCATAGCTAGCTCACATTATATATGGCGTATTGTTGCAAGTAAAGACCAAAAAAGCAAACTTGATCGTTTTGTAAAAAAATTTGAAATTAATTCTACACACCAACAAATTTTAAAAAATGCTAATTTAAGCATAGAAAATTTAAATTTCTTAGCTCAAATTTTTACTAAAAGCGGTGAATTTGAAAAAGCTGTGGGGATTTATCTCATAGCTTTGCAAAAAGCAAATGAAGCAAGCCAAAAAGAATTTATCTTTTTTTCACTAGCACAAGTTTATTTAAAAGCAGGGTTTTTAGAGCGTAGCGTAGAGGCTTTATTAAATGCTTTAAAAATCAAAGCACGTAATAAAGAAAGCTTAAAACTTTTAAAAATTGTTTATTTAAAACTCAAAGATTATGATAAGGTTTTAGATGTTTTAGAGTGTTTGTTTGAGCTAGGAGAAAATATATATGCAGAAAAAGCTTTGATAAAAGCTTTGAAAATTCAAGCAAGTTCTAAAGAGCAAGAGCAAAAACTAAAAGAAATTTTAGCTTTGAGCAAGGATAATGAGTATATTTTAAGACTTTGTTTTTTACACTATAAAGATAAACTTACTCAAATGCCTCAATTTGAAAATGTCATTGATTTGCTTAATGAATGCAAAAGTCCGCTTAATCTTGAAGATGAAAAATACCATGAGTTTTTTTATGCAAAAAATTTAAGCACCAAAGCTATTTCTATTAAAAATCATAAACTAAAAATTTTAAAAATTTTAAACGATAATGAGCTAAGTGCAAATCTTAGCTTTACTTATGTGTGTAATAATTGTAAAAATCAAAGTCCTTTGTTTT
Source organism: Campylobacter sp. IFREMER_LSEM_CL2101 (assembly GCF_025771825.1). Taxonomy (NCBI): domain Bacteria; kingdom Pseudomonadati; phylum Campylobacterota; class Epsilonproteobacteria; order Campylobacterales; family Campylobacteraceae; genus Campylobacter; species Campylobacter sp. IFREMER_LSEM_CL2101. The sequence continues at coordinate 26,911 of NZ_JAKMQZ010000008.1, read as the reverse complement.
TTTATCATTGTCCATTTTGTTATGAATTTGGAAAATGTGAGATTTATTATGAGGTAAAAGCTTGAAAAATATTGAAATTTATACTGATGGTTCTTGTTTAAACAACCCTGGCTTTGGAGGGTGGGCTTATGTTTTAACTTATAAAAATCATCAAAAAGAACAAAGTGGGGCGTGTGAGAATACAACAAATAACCGTATGGAGTTAATGGCTATTATAGAGGCTTTAAAAGCTTTAAAAGAACCATGTGAGGTAAAATTATACACAGATTCAAATTTAATGGTGCAAAGTATTAATGAATGGCTTGAAAGTTGGGTAAAAAAAGATTTTAAAGGTAAAAAAAATATTGATCTTTGGAAAGAGTATTTAAATGTAGCTAAAGATCATAAAATAACTGCTTTTTGGATCAAAGCACACAATGGCCATGAATTAAATGAGCGTTGTGATGAGCTAGCAAGAAATGCAGCCTTAAAGCTCCAAGAAGAAAGGTCAATAAATGCTTAAAAAACTCCAAGAAAGATTAAATTATCATTTTAAAAATGAGCAATTACTCATCGAAGCTTTGACGCATAAAAGCTATAAAAAGCCTTATAATAACGAAAGATTAGAGTTTTTAGGCGATGCTGTGATGGATTTAGTGGTAGGGGAGTTTTTGTTTTTTAAATTTCAAAAAGACTCAGAAGGAAATCTTTCTAAACTTAGAGCAGCTTTGGTGAATGAAAAATCTTTTGCAACTTTAGCGCAAAAACTTGATCTTGGAGCATGTATTTTTATGTCTATTGCAGAAGAAAATAACGATGGACGCAATAAACCTTCCATACTTTCTGATGCTTTTGAAGCACTAATGGGGGCTTTGTATTTAGAAATAGGTTTTGAAAAAACTAAAAACATAGCATTAAATTTACTTAATGAGGTTTATCCACATATTGATACACAAAGTTTGTTTAAAGACTATAAAACAAGATTGCAAGAAATCACACAAGCAAATATGGCAGGCACACCTGAGTATATTGTAGTAAAGGCTTTTGGGCCTGATCATAAAAAGCAATTTGAAATCGCAGTGAAAATTCAAGGCATAGAAGTAGCAAGATCTACAGCAGGTAGTAAAAAAGAAGCCCAACAACAATGTGCTAAAATCGCACTTGAGAAATTAGGAAAACTATGAATAGCTTTGGAGTAAGATTTAAATTTGCAAGCTTTGGCGAATCTCATGGTCAAGCTATAGGTTGTGTGATAGATGGTATGCCAGCAGGGGTGAAATTTGATTTTGATTTTTTACAAGAAATGCTAGATAAAAGAAAACCAGGTCAAAATAAATTTAGCACCCCTAGAAAAGAAGAAGATAAAGCTCAAGTTTTAAGTGGGGTTTTTGAGGGTTATACAACAGGAACCCCTATAAGTGTTTTGGTGTATAATGAAAATACACGCTCAAAAGATTATGAAAAAGATGTATTTCGTCCTGCGCATGCTGATTTTACTTATTATCACAAATATAGCATTAGAGATTATAGAGGCGGTGGAAGAGCTAGTGCTAGAGAAAGTGTAGCAAGAGTAGCAGCAGGAGCTGTGGCACAAATGCTTTTAAAAGAATTTGACATAGAGATAATGAGTGGGGTTTTTGGAGTAGGAAGCATTGATAGCAAACTTAGTAATGATGAGTTTGATTTTGATTATGCTAAAAATAGTGAAGTTTATGCTTTAGATAAAAATTTAGAGCAAAGTTTTAAAGATGAAATTTTAAAAGCTAAAAAAGCTAAAAACAGCATAGGTGCTAGAGTTTTTACTAGAGTAAAAAACCCTATAAAAGGCTTAGGTGAGCCTTTGTATGATAAGCTTGATTCTAAACTTGCTCATGCGATTATGGGGGTAAATGCGGTTAAAGCTATAGAAATAGGAAGTGGCATTCAAAGTAGCTATATGTATGGAAGTCAAAACAATGATGAGCTAAAAGATGGGGTGTTTTTAAGCAATCATAGCGGCGGGATCTTAGGTGGAATTTCTAATGGGGATTTTATTGATATAAAAACATATTTTAAGCCAACTCCTTCTATATTTTTACCCCAACAAACACAAAATATTCAAGGAGAAAATATTATACACGAGTTACAAGGTAGACATGATCCTTGTGTGGGTATAAGAGGTAGTGTTGTGGTAAATGCTATGGTGGCAATTTGCATGGCTGATGCTTTGCTTTTAAATGCAAGTTCAAATTTGCAAAATTTACAACGTATTTATGTAAAAAATAAATAAAAATTTAATACTTATTTAGATATGATGATAAAATATCTTTAAAAAGGGAGAAATATGAAAAAAAATATTGTGTTTTTTGAAGTTAGAGGTGGTAGCGATAAAGGCGAGGATGGTCATAGAAAAGATACTATGCCTATGGTAAATGCCTTAAAAGAACAAGGTTGGAATGCTGAGGTTATCTTTTTTGAAGTAGAAAAGAAAGACGAAATTTATGAATATGTAAAAAACAATGCTGATGCTTATGTTTCTAGAATCAACCCAGGAAATTTAAAAGAAGAAAATGAGTATTTTGATATGCTTAGAAAACTTTGTGCAAATGGTGTTATAGGTATGCCTCATCCTGATGCGATGATAGGATATGGCGCTAAAGATGCGCTTACTAAGCTTAATAAAACAGCTTTAGTACCTGAAGATACTTATGCGTATTATGATATTAAAACTTTTAAAGAAAGTTTCCCAAAAACTTTAGCAAAGGGCGAGAGGGTTTTAAAACAAAATCGTGGCTCAACGGGTGAGGGAATTTGGCGTGTGAGATTGATAGATGAACTACCAGCAGGAGCTGTGAGCGTGCCATTAAATGCAAAAATCAAATGCACAGAAGCAAAAGATAATCACACAGAAGAAAGAGAACTTGGTGAGTTTATGGACTTTTGTGAGCAATACATTATAGGTGATAATGGTATGCTTGTAGATATGACTTTCTTACCGCGTATTAAAGAAGGTGAAATTAGAATTTTAATGCTTTATCATACTCCAATTTATGTAGTGCATAAAAAGCCTGCAGAAGGTGCTGATGCGTTCTCTGCTACACTTTTTTCGGGTGCAAAATACAGATATGATGAGCCAAAAGATTGGCAAGAATTAGTAGATTGGTTTTTAGCAACCTTACCTGAAATTCGTTCAAAACTTGGAAATTATGATATTCCTTTGATTTGGACTGCTGATTTTATCTTAGATACAGATGAAAATGGTAAAGATAAATATGTTTTAGGTGAGATTAATTGCTCTTGCGTAGGATTTACCTCTCCTGCTGAATTTGTTGAGCCTATTGCTAAAAAAGTAGCTCAAAATATCATTGATATTGTAAGTAAAAATTAACCCTTGTTTTAACAAGGGTTTTTTAAACTCATTATGCTTTTAACTATACTTTATATTATTGGAATTACTGTTGATGCGATGACAGGAGCTATTGCTGCAGGAAGACATAAAATGGATCTTTTTGGAGTGATATTTATAGCTTTGGTAACAGCTATTGGCGGAGGTTCGATTAGAGATATTTTACTTGATCATCATCCGCTAACTTGGATTAAAACTCCTGAGTATGTGATTTTAATTTGTGTTGCAGCTATGATTACAACAAAAATTGCTAAATATGTTATAAAACTTGAAAAACTTTTTTTGATTTTAGATGCTATAGGTTTGGTTGTTTTTAGTGTTTTAGGCGCTCAAATTGCAATAGAAATGGGGTATGGTTTTATAGTGGCTGTGAGTTCAGCTGTGATTACTGGTGTGTTTGGTGGGATATTAAGAGATATACTATGTGCTAGGATACCACTTGTATTTCAAAAAGAAATTTATGCGGGTGTTGCTATATTAACAGGGGCTTTGTATTATATATTGTATATTTTGGGCGTAGATGAGTTATGGGTAATTCTTGCTTCATTGATTGTAGGAACCATAGCAAGACTTTTGGCTATATATTATGGTTTAAGTTTGCCCATATTTTCTTTTAAAGATGGAGAAAATAAAGAAAGTTAAAATTTTATCTTATAAACTCTTAAAGGATAAGCCTTATTATCCATAGTATTTTCATAAAATCTTACAAGCTTGTTAGTAGGTAAATTTATTTATATTTTTTGCTTTTAAAATATTTATTTGATGTATTGATTATAAATCAAACCTCGTTATGGAAAATCACTATTTATAATATTTTGTAATTAGAGGTTAAAAGTGGTGACCCATACGAGACTCGAACTCGTGTTACCGCCGTGAAAGGGCGATGTCCTAACCGCTAGACGAATGGGCCAAAACATTAAATTAAGAAATGAAATTATATCTTATTTAATTTAAAAAAAGCTTAATTATTTTACAAAACGCAGATAAAAATAGCCAAATACACCTGAAGCTAAGGAAGCTAGTAAAATAGCAAAATTATCTACAAAATTAAATATATCACTTACTTCATAGGCAAGGGCGTCTATAAAAAAGCTCATGGTAAAACCTATACCTGTGAGTATGCAAACTCCATAGAGTTGTTTAAAATTAGCATCTTTTGGCAGTTTTGCAAGTTTAAGTTTAATTGCTATATAAGCAAAGCCAAATACACCTAGTTGTTTTCCAACAAATAAGCCCAAGAAAATCCCTACACTTACACCGCTAAATAGCATATGTGCTTCAATTTTTGAAAGATCAACCCCTGCGTTGGCAAAAGCAAAAAGTGGTAGTATTATAAAAGCTATCCAAAATTTTAAACCATGCTCGATTTCCTCTAATAAAGCATGATTGTTTTTTGTAAATACAGGTATAAATAAAGCTGTGATGATACCTGCTAAAGTTGCATGCACTCCACTTTTTAATACACTAAGCCAAAGCAATGCTCCAAGTATATAATAAAATGATTTTCTTTCATTACCCAAGCGATTAAGTAAAAATAAACCTACAATGCAGCAAAAGGCAACAAAAAAGGCTAAAGTTGAAAGCTCTCCTGTATAAAAAATAGCAATGATTAAAATAGCTCCTACATCATCAAAAATTGCTAAAGATACTAAGAATATTTTTAAAGAACTTGGTATGCGTTGTTTTAGCATTGCAAGTATAACTAGAGCAAATGCAGTATCAGTTGCAGTAGGTATAGCCCAACCTTTTAAAACATAAGCATCGTTAAAATTGATAGCACAAAATATTAAAGCAGGCACAACTATACCGCCTATAGCAGCCATTAAGGGTAGGGTAATATTACTAAGAGTTTTAAACTCTCCTTGAACAAATTCTTTTTTTAATTCAAGTCCTATGGCAAAGAAAAAGATTGCAATAAGACCATCATTAATCCACAATAAAGAAGGCTTGAAAAGTTCCCAAGCACCCACTTTTACACCCATTTCTACACTTAAAAAGTCCATATAATGTTGCCCGTAAGGACTATTTTTAAGTAGTAGGGCAAAGATTGTTGCTAATAAAAGCAACAATCCTCCTAAAATTTCAAGTGATAAAAAGTTTTGGAAACTTTTCAATTTCATTTTTTAAAACTATAAATAAGTTTTAAGTAAGCATATCCAACTATAGCGCTTAATAATGAAGCTACTAAAATAGCAAGCTTGTCTGAATACGCAAAAATGTCACTATTTTGATAAGCTAGGCCGTCTATAAAAAAGCTCATGGTAAAACCTATACCTGTGAGTATACAAACCCCGTAAAGTTGTTTGAAATTAACATTTTGTGGAAGTTTTGCTAGTCCTAGCTTTATACTAATATATGAAAATAAAAATACTCCAATTTGTTTTCCTAAAAATAATCCTAAAATAATACCTAAGCTAACCGAAGAAAACATAAAGCTTGGATCCATATCTTTTAAATCAACGCCTGCATTTGCAAAAGCAAAAATAGGCAAGATGAAATAACTCACCCAAGGTGCTAAGTCATGTTCTATTTCTTTTAAAAAAGACTCACCACTTTTTGTTTGAAGTGGTATAAATAAAGCAGTAATCACACCTGCTAAAGTCGCATGCACCCCGCTTTTTAACATGCTTATCCAAAATACTATAGCTATGATGATATAAAAAGATTTTTTAGTAATATGGAAATGATTTAGCAAATAAAGCGCTAAAATACACACCAAGGCAGCAATCATAGCAAAAACTGAAAGTTCGCTTGTATAAAATAAAGCAATCACAATAATCGCACCCAAGTCATCAAAAATAGCTAAAGAAAGTAAGAATAATTTTAAAGAAGTAGGCACTCTTTTACCTAAAAGCATTAAAATACCAACCGCAAAAGCCACATCAGTAGCTGTTGGTATAGCCCAACCTTGCAAAGCAAAAGGATCTTTATAGTTAAAAAACGCAAAAATCAAAGCAGGTACTATCATACCGCCAAGTGCAGCAAATACAGGTAAAGACATAGCTTTTATACTATTGAGTTGTCCTCTTGTAACTTCATATTTTAATTCAAGCCCTATGGCAAAGAAAAAAATCGCAATAAGTCCATCATTAATCCACAAAAGCAAAGGTTTAAAAATTTCTAAACTTCCTGCTTGAAAACCAAAAGGAATATTTAAAAAATTGGTATATTGATCCGTTAAAGAACTATTTTGTAAAATGAGTGCAAGTACGGTAAAAAATATTAGCAAAACACCAGGAAAAGTTTCACTTTTAACAAAGGTTTGAAGTCTTTGCATAAATAGCCTTTTTAAATTTTTATTAACGTGTTATTTTAACATAAAAAGGCTTGAAATTTAAAGTTTAAGCAGAAAAACTGCTTAAACAGGTATAACGCGTATATTTGGGCTAAGTTCTTCTTGTAAGATATTTTCTATAGCATATAAGGTTGCACCACTCCCACTTGAACAGCCACTACATGCTCCAAGATAGCGTATGTAAATATCTATATTTTTATTTTCACTTTTTTGTATATCAATTACTTCTAAATCTCCACCATCACCGTGTAGCATAGGACGTACATCGCTATCTAAAACAGTCTCTACTGCTTTTAGTTGTTTAACCATGGTCATATCATCAAAAGCAATATCTGTTTTGCTTTGATCTTTTAGCTTTTCTCTTTCCATTTCAGCCCTAGTTTCAGCTAAAATATCTACAAGATAATAATCTTTTTTCTCATGTCCTCCAGGCTTAACACAAGATTTACAAAAAGCACCTGCTTTAGTAAATTGCGTGATTTCTTCTACTGTATGTAAATCATTTAGTTTGATTACTTCTTTGATGGTTCCAAGGCTTACCCTAGCACACTCACAAACTATAATTTGATCTTCAAAGTCTTCAGGATTAACACCTTTATAATGCGCTGCAGCTTGTTTGATAACATCATAAGCCATAACCGAACAGTGCATTTTTTGCGGTGGAACCGCAGGAGTTTCAGGGTTATCTCTCATAGCAAATTCAACATCTAAATTTGTAATTTTTACAGCCTCATCTACAGTTTTACCTATACAAAGATCAACCATAGTATCACTACTTGCTATTGCTGTACCACAGCCAAAGCTTTTAAATTTAGCATCAATGATTTTATCAGTTTTTTCATCTACCAACCAATAAAGCCTAACCGCATCGCCACAGCTTTCAGCTCCAAAATCTGCAACAATAAGTTTTGCATTTGCTTTTTGTGCATCTTCTTGTGTGAATTCACCCATATGTTGAGGGTTATTCATTCTATCTTGTACTTTTTGAGAATACTCATCCCAAATTGATCCGCCAATTAAATTATTCTTTGCCATTTTTTATCCTTTAAATATTTTCAGGCTTATATGCATAAGTACTTGAGATTGCTCTAAGTCTTTGCGTTGCTTTTTTTATTTGCTCTGCTGCATAATCAATTTCATCTTCTGTGTTAAATCTTGATAAAGAAAGTCTTAGAGCAGTATGAGCTAAATCATTTTCAGCACCAATTGCCTCCATGATAGGATTACTCTCAAGTGCTTCGCTAGCACAGGCTGAACCAGTGCTTGCTGCTATACCATTTTTGTTTAAATCCCAAAGCATAGCTTCGCCTTCTACACCTTTAATACTTGCTAAGATGGTATTAGGAACCCTTCTTGATCTATCCCCAACTACACTTGTATCAGGCATAGCTAAAATTAAATCTTCTAATTTATCTCTTAATCTTCTAATGTGTGAGTTTTCAAAATCAAGCATAGTATTTGCAATTCTTAAAGCTTCTGCCATTGCTATAATATATGGTACATTTAAGGTTCCACTTCTTCTACCACCCATATGTTCACCACCATGCAAAAGTGGAGTTAATTCTATATCCTTTTTAATATAAAGTCCACCTACACCTTTTGGACCATGAAATTTATGTGCAGAAAATGAAGCAAAATCAACCCCAGCTTTTGCAAAATTAACCTTGATTTTCCCAACAGCTTGAGTTGCATCAGTATGAAATAATGCTCCATATTCATGAGCAATTTGAGCCATTTCTTCTATAGGAAAAATCATACCAGTTTCATTATTTGCCCACATAATGCTTACTAGCGCAGTTTTATCTGAAATAGCTTCTTTTAAATCTTTTACACTAGAAACACCCTCATGATCAACGCCAAGTTCTATGACTTTTACTCCTAAAGATTTTAAAAACATAGCACTAGCTGCTACTGCAGGATGTTCTACACTAGAAATAATTACTTCATTTCTATCGCTATTTAAAATTCTATCAAAATACACACCTTTTAATACCCAATTAATACTCTCTGTAGCACAGGAAGTGATAATGATATCATCTAAATCGCTTGCTCCAAGTCCTGCATAAAGTTTATCCATAGCTTCTTTTAAAGCAGGATGAGTTGCACTACCCCATTGATGAAGGCTGTTTGGATTGCCATAATGTTCTTTTAAAAAAGGTTTCATAAGCTCATAAGCTTCTGGTGCGAGCTGTGTTGTTGCATTATTATCTAAATATACTTTCAAATTATACTCCTTTAATTAGGATAATTTTTATCTTTTTTGTTAATATACACTAAAATATTAAATTTAATATTAAATCAAGTAAGTTTTTAACTTGTGCGAAAATTTTTGTTATTATTTTAGCACAAGTTTAAGCCATAGCATTTAAATAAGAGTGTAAAATTTTATTAATACTTGCTTGTCTTTTGCGATTTTCTAAAAATTGAGTATCTAAAAGTTCTTTTTGGGTGTTTATTTTTTCAAGGTCTATATTAGAATCATTTTGATTGAACTCTTTTTTTAAAGCTTCAAAATCTTTGCTAATTTGCTCACTATAAAGACTATAAATAGAACTTGAATTGGCAAATTCTTGCATATTGATACTATGTTGATAGTTAATGTATTGTTGAAAGAAAACTGAAAGCTTATCTTCTGAAGTATTGTTTTTATCTACCCCATTAATATGTAAGTATAAATCAAAACTCATTTTTTCTTTATTGCTTTCACTTAGATAATCTTGCATGCTCATTTGACCTCTCATGAGTTTTTGAAAATTTACATTAGAAGACATATCTAACTCAATAGGAGATAGAAAGAAATTAGCCTTTTGATGATTTTGTTCTTTTAAATCTTGATATATATAATTAAGCAATAATCCACTTTTAGAAACTGCGCCTTGACGGTTTAAATAAGGTTTTATAATAGGATTGCTAGCTGTGTTTTCAATGCTTGCATTGAATGCAAAATCTCCTATTTTATTATCAAGCATTAAGGTATTTAGATTTTTATTTGTTTCTTTTGCATTTTGTAAGCTTTTGGCATTTTCATAAACTTTTAAAATTTTTCCTTCATAAGTATAGCTATAGCCTTGATTTAACTCAGAAATTTGTGTTTTACTTAAAAAATCATTGTCATTGTTTTGAAACTGTGGATTTATAGTTTTTAATGTATTGTGATAAGTGTTTAAAAGTCTTGGTAAGTCTATTTTGTTATAGTTTAAATTCTCATCAAGCTTTATAAGTTGTTTTGAAATTTCTCTTATACTTTTTATATTAATATCATAATCAAGAGGTAAAGCAGCTGTTTTATTAAGATCTTTTTCAAAAAAACCTTGCTCATTGATTCTAAAACCAAATTCACTTGCATAAGTTACTTTATAATCTAAATTAGAACCTTTTATATCAAGTAAATCACTTTTAATATTGGTATTTTCTTTTTTTTCTTCTGCGTGTCCAGTTTTTGCAAAAGGATAATTTGCAAAATTCTGATACGGATTAACATTAGAATTTACAAACATAACTCTTCTCTTCAAAAATATTGCTTAGCTTTAAAAAAGCAAAAGCTATGCCAAAATTTTTGAATTGAAGAGAAAAATTAAGCGTAAATGTCAAGTAATCCTGAACTAGCAGTAGGAGTAGTAGTTGGAGCAGGGTTTGCATTTACGCCTTCAAGTACTTGCATTACTGCATTTTCATTAACTTCTATAGTTTTTTTCATCATAGTAGTTGCAATGTTAAGCATTAAACTTGCTTGATTGTTAGTAACTTCGCCCATAACATACTCCTTTTGTTTGGATTAGTAATATTATCGGCAAAGTTTGATTAATATTAAGCTATATTATAAATTTTTGATAAGTAGTGATTGTGAGTGTTTTCTTTTGCTTCAAGCATATCGATATAGTTTTTAAACTCATCCATATCTTTAAAAAGATTTTTCATAGTAGCACTAATTTCGCTAGAAAAATTTTGAAGATTGATTTGTGTTTTTAAATATCTTTCTATTTGATAAATTCTAGCTACTTCTCTTTCGTACTCATCTTGAGTCATTCTTTTTGCACTAAATTCTGCATTCAAGCTTTTTTTATCATTGATAATAAAAGATTTTTTTTGATTATTAATTTTAAATTCAACGATAAATTCTTCTTTTGAATTAATAATCTTTAAGTATTTTAGCTTAGCTTTATTTTCTAGTAAAACAAAGCTTACGCACTCTAAAAACATATGTGTAAAGATTTCTCTTTCAAAAATATTTTGACAAATATCAGTATATTTTAAACCTAAGTTTTGCTGATGATCTAAAAATGCTACATTTGACATGATCCATCCTTTTTTCATGACTTTTTATCATAAAAAAGCAAAAATCATTCCAATTATTGCGTATCAATCATTTTTAGCATATTAATTGTATCTTCAAATTCAAAACTTTCTTCAGGATTTTGACTTAAAAATTGTTGCATAAAGTCTTTTTTAGCGATAGCCTGATCAAGTTCTTTATCGGTACCTTTTTGATAAGCACCAATTCTAAGTAAAACTTCATTTTCTTTAAGCAAAGAATTTAAACGCTTAAATTTTCTAGCAGCTAGTTTGTGTTCATCACTAATAATATCCCCCATAACCCTTGAGGCTGAATTTTGTATATTTATAGGCGGGTAAATTCCAAAGTCAGTAAGTTCGCGACTAAGTACTATATGGCCATCAAGTATTGATCTGCTTTGATCAGCTATTGGATCACTCATATCATCTCCATCAACTAACACGGTAAAAAAAGCCGTTATAGTGCCTTTACCTTCTTCTTTTCCTGCGCGCTCCATAAGCTGAGGTAAAAGACTTAAAACGCTTGGCGGATAGCCTTTTGTCGTAGGTGGTTCACCTAGAGCAAGACCTATTTCTCTTTGAGCCATAGCAAAACGCGTTACACTATCCATGATAAATAACACATCTTTGCCTTGTTCTTTAAAATACTCAGCCACACTCATAGCGCAAAATGCTCCGTATTTTCTCATCAGCGCGCTATCATCACTTGTTGCAACGATGATGACAGTATCATCAAGTTTGCCACCAAGATTTTTTTGTATAAATTCAGGAATTTCTCTACCACGCTCCCCTATTAAAGCTATCACTTTAATAGGAGCTTTGGAATTTTTTACTATCATGCCCATAAGGGTTGATTTACCAACCCCACTTCCTGCAAAAATCCCAAGCTTTTGTCCTACCCCACAAGTTAAAAGCGCATCTATTGTTTTAACACCTACTGGAAAAACTTCCTCTATCAAACCTCGTTTCATTGCATCAATAGGTGCACGCATAATAGGCATAAATTTACTTGCCTCAATAGGCCCTTTACCATCTTTTGGTCGCATAAAAGGATCAACCACTCTTCCTAAAAGTTCATCACTAACACCTATTTGCATACCCGCATCGTTAATAAAAGCGCGATCGCCTATTTTAAAACCTTCCACAAAACCAAAAGGACTTAAATAACTTAAATTCTCATCTACTTCTACTACCATAGCCATAGCTTCTTTACTCTCATCTTCACTAGAAACTATTTTAATAATATCACCTATGCTAGTTTTTAAACCATTTATTTCTATACTAGTACTTGAAATTTTAGTAATTTGCCCAAAAACACTAGCAAGATTTTGTGAAGCAACTTTGCTACGAAGTTTTTCTAAACCCATTAAAACCTAACCTGTTTTGCTGAGTTAATTAAGGTAAAAAATTCTTTTCTTGTTTTTTCACTTTTTAAAAAGCTACCTCTTAATGCTGAAGTGCTAGTAGTAGAATTTGCCTTTTGCACCCCACGCATTTCAACACACATATGTCTTGCTTCAATAACCACCCCAACGCCTTTTGCACCTACATGTTCCATCAAAGCTTCTGCGATTTGCTCTGTGAGTTGTTCTTGAATTTGTAAGCGTCTTGCAAAAACTTCTACAAGGCGTGGAATTTTACTAAGACCTACGACTTTTTTATCTGGTATATACGCAACATGCACGCGCCCAAAAAAAGGCAAAAGATGATGTTCGCAAAGACTGTAAAATTCTATATCTCTTACTAAAACCATTTCATTGTTTGAGCTTTCAAATAAGGCATCATTTAGTATTTGTTTTGGATCTTGTTTATAACCGCTACTTAAAAATTCAAAAGCCTTAAAAACTCTTGTAGGAGTTTTTAAAAGCCCTTCTCTTTGTGGATTTTCCCCGATAATTTCTAACATATTTTTTACTGATTGTTCAAATTTTTCTTGCATTTTTTCTCCATCAAAAATTAAAATTTTAACATATTTTTATTTTTATATAAAGTGATAAGGAAAATTTTGGTATATTATCAAAAAATTTTATTTAAAAAGGGAAAATATTATGGAAGTTACAGCAAAACTAATTGATTTTGCAAATGCAAATGCTACTGTGAAAATTGCTCAAGGAGCTATTAAAGCAGAAGTTGAAAAATTAGCTAAAAAAGCGTCTAAAACTATGAAAATGGATGGTTTTAGAGCAGGAAAAGTTCCTGTTGCTGCTATACTTAAAAGATATGAAAAAGAGCTTGCAAGAGATGCGGAGCAAGATCTTTTAAGAAATGCTGTAGATGGTGCTTTAAAAGAGGTTAAAAAAGAGGCTAAAGATTTAGTAGGTGAGCCATATTTTGAAAAATTTGATAGAAAAGATGGTGCTATTGAGGCTCAAATGGTATTATCTTTTAGACCAGAAGTAAAATTAGATGGATATGAAGAACTAATTCCAACTTATAATACACCAAAAGTAACTCAAAAAGAAATTGATGCAAAAAAAGAAGAATTATTAAAAAGATTTGCTACTCCTGAAGCGATTAAAGAAGCAAGAGCTTTAAAAGAAGGCGATTTTGCTAAATTTGATTTTGAAGGTTTTGTTGATGGTAAAGCTTTTGATGGCGGAAAAGCTCAAAATTATGTTTTAGAAATTGGTTCAAAACAATTCATACCAGGATTTGAAGAAGGTATGGTTGGTTTAAAAGCAGGTGAGGAAAAAGATATTAATGTAACTTTTCCAAAAGAATATGGCGCAGCGCATTTAGCAGGAAAAGATGCGGTATTTAAAGTAAAAATTCATGAAATTCAAGAACTTAAATTACCTGAATTAAACGAAGAGCTTTTAAAAAGCTTGTTGCCTGAAGAAAAAGAACCAAGTGTTGAAAAATTAGACGCAAAATTAAAAGAGCAACTAAAAAATGAAAAAATCTTTAAACTTATCAATGATGAGCTTAAAAATCAATTTGCAGAAGCTTTGGTAGCTAAGTTTGACTTTGTTTTACCAAGAAATATAGTAGAACAAGAAACAGATATGCAATTTAGAAGCTCTTTGAGAACTTTAAGCGAAGAAGAATTAAAAGAATTTAAAGATGAGGCTAAATATAAAGAAAAAAGAGAAAGTTTCAAAGAAGATGCACAAAAAAGCGTAAAATTAACTTTCATTATAGATGAGTTAGCAAAACTTAGAAATGTTACAGTAAGCGATCAAGAATTAATCCAAGCGATTTACTTTGAAGCTTATAGATATGGCTTTAACCCACAAGAACATTTAGACAATTACAAAAAACAAGGTGCATTGCCTGCCATTAAAATGTCTTTAATTGAAGAAAAGCTTTTTGCTGATATTTTCAAAAAAAACGATAAAAAGAAAACTGAAAAAGAAAGTGAAAAATAATGAGCTCATACATACCTTATGTAGTTGAAAAAACAAGCAGGGGCGAAAGAAGCTATGATATATACTCAAGGCTTTTAAAAGATAGAATTATCATGCTAAGTGGCGAGATCAATGATGATCTTGCTGCTTCTATCGTAGCTCAGCTTTTGTTTTTAGAGGCTGAAGATCCTCAAAAAGATATTTATCTTTACATTAACTCACCAGGTGGGGTTGTAACCAGTGGATTTAGTATTTATGATACAATGAATTATATTAAAGCTGATGTAAGTACTATTTGTATTGGTCAAGCTGCTTCAATGGGTGCATTTTTGCTAAGTTGTGGTGCTCCAGGGAAAAGATTTGCTTTACCAAATTCAAGAATTATGATCCATCAACCACTAGGTGGGGCAAGAGGACAAGCAACTGATATAGAAATTCAAGCAAAAGAAATTCTAAGATTAAAAGCAATTTTAAATGATATTTTGGCTAAAAATACTAAGCAAAAACTTTCTAAAATAGAAAAAGACACCGATAGAGATTTTTTTATGAGTGCGCTAGAGGCTAAAGAATACGGCTTAATCGATAAGGTTTTGGAAAAAAGTTTTAAATAAGGAAAAACATAGCAATGTTAGATGATGATTTATTTGCCGATTTAAATTTAAGTAGCGATCCAACTCCAGCCAAAGAAGCTCCAAAAATTCAAAAAATTAGTGGAGGTGAATTTGAAAAATTTGCAAAGTCTATTTTGACTGAGCTTGTGAAAGATAATGTACCTCCAACGCCAACTAATTATGGAGTTTATTTTCAAAAAATGCTTGAAGAACGTCCGGTAGCTTTTAAGAAAAAAGTTAGTGAGATTATGGAATTTGAGCAAAATGATGATGGTATCAAACGTGCAAATATAGAGCAAGAAATCAAAAAAAGTTTTAGTTCTACTTCGGCATTATTACAATACATTGCTATGATTTATAGGCATCTTGAAACAGTTAAAGATATGCTAAGAAGACGTAATTCAGAACTTGCAATTAGCACAGGAAATTTAGCAGTATCTAATGTAATTCACGCTCTTGAAGCAGATCTTTCAAGATTTTCTAGTATTTTAGATAAATATTCAGATGAGATTAAAGAAAATTTTGATGAGGTTAGACAAACTTATAAACATATAGAAGAGCAAAGTGATTTTGATTCTAAATTTGGAGTTTATAATAAAAAATATTTTTTAGAAAATTTAGAAAAAAGCATTGAAAGCAATGCAAAATATAATTATCATACTTCCTTAATATTTTTTAGAGTAAAAGAAGAAATTCTTGAGCAAACTTATACTCAAAAAGAAAAAAATGCTTTTTTAAAAGGCGTGTGTAGAATTTTTAGTAAAAATGTCTCTTCAAGTGATATAGTTGCTCATTGTGGAAACAATATTTTTGCTATGATGATTTCTCATACAAATTTAGAAAAAGCACAAGAAATATGCAATAAAATTTTAGAATCTTTAGAAAATTCAAATTTTTTCCTAGCAGATAAAGAAATAGAAGTAGATGTTGAAGTGGCTATAAGTGCTGTTAATCAAGATAGCAAGGGTGAAGAATTAATAGAAAAATGCATTGAAGCTTTAAAAGATTCAGGAAAAAATTTAGAACCCTTTATAATAGTGGAAAAAGAAAAATGATAAGAAAAATAATTACCTATCCTAATCCAAGATTATTTTTAGAGTCAAAAAAAGTAGAAAATTTTGATAAAGATTTACATATACTTTTAGATGATATGTATGAAACAATGATAGCTAATAAGGGTGTAGGTTTGGCTGCTATTCAAGTTGATGTACCAATTAGAGCTTTGCTTGTAGATATTGGTGATGAAGAAGGTGAGCAAAAAGAAGATAAGCAAACTCTTTTAGAAATTATTAATCCCATTATAACACCTTTAGATGATGAAAAAATTTCTTGCAACGAGGGTTGTTTAAGTATACCAGGTTTTTATGAAGATGTAATGCGCTATAAAAATATACAACTTGATTATCAAGATAGATTTGGCAAGCCACAAAGTTTACAAGCGCATGATTTTTTAGCAGTGGCTATTCAACATGAAGTTGATCATCTTGATGGACATTTATTTATAGAAAAACTTTCTTTTTTAAAACGCCAAAAATTTGATAAAGACTTTAAGAAAAAATCCAAAAAGAACAAATGAAAAAACTAAAATGTGCAAGTTTTTCTACAGAGCTTGATATTATCGATGTAGAATCAACTTTCACAAGAGGTTTGCCAGGTTTTAGTATAGTAGGCCTTGCAAATTCTACTATCAAAGAAAGCACAGAAAGAGTTAAGGCAACTTTACTAAGTCAAAATTTCAATTTCCCAGCTCAAAAAATCACTATCAATCTTAGTCCATCAGATATCCCTAAAAATGGCTCTCATTTTGATTTGGCTATTGCGATTTTGATTTTATTTCAAAAAGAAAATTTAGATGACTTTTTTGTTTTTGGAGAACTTGGATTAGATGGAAGTATAAAAAGTACTGCTAGTTTATTTTCTATCTTACTTTTTTTAAGTGCAAAAGTACAAAATGCCAAAGTAGTGGTGCCAAAAGCTATAGCTCAAAAAGCTTCGATGATACCTAACTTAACAATCTATGCTTTGGAAAATTTAGCTCAAGCTATGGATTTTTTTAAAGAAAAAAATTATGAGAATTATCATATAAATAATGCTCATCCTTTATTTGAAAATGCCATAGAAATTAATAATCAAAAATATATAAAAAATTCTATTTATCCTTATGATTTTAAAGAAGTTAAGGGTCAAGAAAATGCTAAATTTGCTTGCATAATAGCAGCTTTGGGTATGCATAATATTTTATTTGAAGGTAGTCCAGGTAGTGGTAAAAGTATGTGCGCTAAAAGACTTCCTTTCATCATGCCACCACAAAGTTTGAAAGAAATTTTAGCCCAAAATGCCTATAAGTCATTAAATTCTTTAGATGATGATTTTAGTGCTAGTAGGGTTTTTAGAAGTCCTCATCATACAAGCACTAGAGCTAGTATTTTTGGCGGAGGAACTAAAAATGCTAAGATAGGAGAAATAGCACTTGCAAATGGAGGAGTTTTGTTTTTTGATGAGTTTCCTCATTTTTCAAAACAAATCATAGAAAGTTTAAGAGAGCCACTAGAGGATTTTAAAATTCTTATTTCAAGAGTTAATACCAAAGTAATTTATGAAACTAAATTTTTATTTGCTTGTGCGCAAAATCCTTGTCCTTGTGGAAATTTATTTTCTAAAAGTCTTACATGTCGTTGCCAAGAGATAGAAATTAAAAAATATAAAAATAAAATTTCATCTCCTATTTTAGATAGAATTGATCTTTATGTAGCTATGGATGAGATTTCACATGAAGATAAAACAAGTTTAAGCTCTGAACAAATGAGTGAAATGGTTTTTAAAGGATTTTTATTTCAAAAGCAAAGAAAACAAGAAGAATTTAATGCTAAATTAAATGATGAACAGCTGAAACAATTTTGTATTTTAGATTCTACTGCGAATGAAATTTTACAAAAGGCTATAAATTCATATAATCTTTCTCAAAGAGGGGTAAATAAAACCATAAAAGTAGCAAGAACCATTGCAGATTTAGAGCAAAGTGAGTTGATTTTAAAAACTCATATTTTAAAAGCGTTAAGTTTTAGAATGAGAACTACATAGGAGAAAAAATGGATAACAAAAGTGTGGCGATCTTTATTGATGCAGAAAATATTCCTTCAAAATATGCAAAATCTATTTTTGATATCGCTTCTGATTATGGAGAAATCGTTATAAAACGAATTTATGGAGATTGGACACAAAAAAATATACAAAATTGGAAAGAACAAATCGCACAATATTCTATCATCGCTATGCAACAATTTAATTTTATAGCTAATAAAAACTCAAGTGATATGTACTTAATCACTGAGATTATGAGTTTTTTTTATGAAAAAGATATTGATATTTTTGTCATTGTTTCAAGCGATAGTGATTATACTAGTTTAATTCAAAGACTTAAAGAGGGTAAAAAGCAAGTTATAGGTATGGGTTTAAAACAAGCTGTAAAATCTTATGTGAATTCTTTTAGTGAATTTTTTTATTTAGATCAAGATGAATCCAAAGAAAAAATATTAAGCACTAAAGAATATATCAAAGATTTAATCAATATCACAGAAGCCTTAATAGAAGAAAAAGGCCGTGCTGAATATGCTCAAATTCGCACTAATATGAATAGAAAACACGCAAATTTTATCCCTCAAAATTTTGGTTTTAAAAATTTTAGAGCTTTAGTAAAAGAGTTTTTACCACAAATGAAACAATTTAAAGAAGGTAATGAAAAAAATATTTATTTTCTTATTGAAAAAACAAAGGCTTGATAATGGAAAATATCTTGATAGCCTTTTTAGTTGTTGTAATTTTAGCTTTTATATGGTATGTGTTTAAAAGCCAAAAAGAAAAAGTAAAATTGGAGTTTTTAGACCAAAACAATATAGCATTGCAAAATCAACTTGCTAATTTAGAGCTTGAAAAAACTACACTCATGGAAAAAAATTCCAAACTTTTAGATGAAAAAATATTATATTTATCTAAAAATGAGGCTTTAGAAGCAAAATTAGCTCAAAAAGAACAAACCCAACAAGAACTTTTAAATATACATTTAAAAGAGCGTGCGAATTTAAAAGAAGAATATACTCAAACTTTAATAAAACTAGAAGAAAAATACAAGCAAGGTTTAGTGGAATTAAAACAAGAATTAGAACAAAATTTACAAAAACAAAATGCTAGCATTTTAAACCAAAACAAACTTATGCTTAATGAAGATACAAAAAAAATATTAGAAGAAATTTTCTTGCCTGTGAAAAAAAGTGTTAAAGAATACAATGAAAGATTGAATTCAAATGAAATTAGTCTTAAAACCCATATTGATAATATGTTTAAATTTAGTCAAAATATGACAGAAAATGCAGATAAGCTAGCTAAAATTTTAAAGGGTGATAAAAAAATTCGTGGTAATTTTGCAGAATTGCAACTAAAATCAGTTTTAGAAAATAGTGGTTTGGTAGAGGGCGTACAGTATAAATTGCAAGAGAGATTTCAAGAAGAGGGTAAAACCTATATTCCTGATGCGGTAGTATTTTTAGATAAGCAAAAAAGTATAATCATAGATGCAAAATTTTCTTTGCCAAGTGATTTTGCTTTTGAAGATATTAGTCAAAATACCTGTCTTGATCTAGCTTATAATCTAAAATCAAGAATTGATGAGTTAGCCAAAAAGCCTTATATGCAGTATGATAAACACACTTATGAGTTTATTTTGCTTTTTATACCTTATCAAAATATCTTAGATTTGATTTTAAATGTAGATCTTGAAATTTATCAATACGCTTATAAAAAAAAGGTTTATTTAACTACACCAAACACTCTTTTTATGGCGCTAAATACGATAAATATTTCATGGAAAAATATACAAAGTAATGAAAATATCTTAAAAGCTTTTGATGAGCTTGGCAAATTTCATGATAAATTTGCAGGTGTTTTAGATGATTTTGAAAAAATCAAAGAAAACATCAAAAGATTAAATACAAATGTAGATAATATGCAAACAAAACTTACTCATGGAAGTGGAAATATCGCTTCAAGAGTGATAAAGCTTAAAGAGCTAGGCGCTAAAACCCAAAAGCTTATAAAATGTGAGATGAGCGATGAAAGTAGTATTTAAAGATAATATTTCTTATGAAAAAGAGCTTGTTGAAAAAGGTTTGGATGAGTTTTTAATGATGGAAAATGCAGGTATAGAGCTTGCAAATTTGATTAAGAAAAAAAGTAAAAACATAAAAAATGCTAAAATTTTATTCTTGCTTGGTACTGGTGGAAATGGAGCTGATGGACTTGTGGCCATTAGACACTTAAAAAAAGCTTTTGCTTATGTTGTGCCATATAAAAAAAATACGATATTTATCAAGCAAGAGCAAATTTTAAAAAATATAGGTTTTAATTTCTTAAAAAAAGAACCTAAATTTAAAGATTTTGACATTATAGTTGATTGTGTTTTTGGAAGTGGTTTAAATAAAGCTTTAGATGAAAATTTACAAAGAATTTTTAAAAAAATTGCTAAAAGCAAAGCTTTAAAAATAGCTTGTGATATTCCTAGCGGGCTTGGACAAGAACTATGTTTTAAGGCTGATTATACTCTTTGCATGGGGGTAATTAAAGAAATTTTATTAGAAGATTTCGCAAAAGAATTTGTAGGTAAAATTAAAATTGCGAATTTGGGTTTAAAACCTTATATGCAAAATACTTCAAGCTTTTTACTAGAAAAAAAAGATTTAAAACTCATTACAAAAAAGGCTAACTCAAATAAAGGTGATTTTGGCCATGTTTATATTTTTGCCAATAAAAGCGCGGGTGCTTTAGCTGGACTTGGTGCTTTGGAGTTTGGGGCAGGGCTTGTGTCTTTGGTGGCTAAAGAAAGCTTTTCGCCTTTGATTATGCTAAAAGATGATATTGAAGGCAAAATAAATGCAGCTGCTATAGGTATGGGACTTGATGATTTAAGTATTTTAAAAGATGAAAGATTAAAAAACATTCCTTTAGTCTTAGATGCAAATTGCTTTCAAAGTGAAAATTTGCTTTCATATCTTAATAGAGAAGATGTTGTTTTAACCCCTCATCCTAAAGAGTTTTCTATACTTTTAAAACTTTGTTTTAATGAGGATGTAAGTGTAGAAGAAATTCAAAACAAACGCTTTTTTTATGCAAGAAAATTTAGTTCTAAATTCCAATGTGCTTTGGTGTTAAAAGGGGCTAATCCCATCATCGTTCAAAAAGAAAAACTTTTTGTAGTAAATTGTGGCAATGAAGCTTTGGCAAAAGGTGGAAGTGGGGATGTGCTAAGTGGCATGATAGCAGCCTTACTTGGAGCTAAATTTAATGCTTTAGAAGCTGCTAAAAATGCAGTATTAGCTCATGCTTTAGTAGCTAAAAATTATAAGAAAAATAAAATTAGTTTTGATGCTTTAAAATTAATAAAGGGGTTAAAATGCTTATAAAATTAGCAGTTTTATTTAGTGGCAATGGAAGCAATTTGGAAAATATTTTAGAAAAATTACATAAAAAAACTTTTGGTAAAAATACCTTTGAAGTGGTTTTGTGTGTATGCAATAAAAAAGAAGCTTATGGCATACAAAGAGCTTTAAAATATGGTCTTGATACTAAAATCATAGAACATGAAAAATTTACTTCAAGAGAAGAATTTGATGCAGAATTAGTAAAAATTATAAAAGAAAGTCAAGCAGATTTGACCATCTTAGCAGGATTTATGCGAATTTTAAGTCCTATTTTCACTCAAAATATAAAAGCTATTAATCTTCATCCTTCTTTGCTTCCTTTATTCAAAGGTGCTCATGCTATCAAAGAAAGCTATGAAAGTGATATGAAAGTAGCAGGCATTAGCGTGCATTGGGTTAATGAAGAGCTTGATGGTGGTAAAATCATTGCACAAAAGGCGTTTGAAAAAGCTAATTTAAACTTTGAAGAATTTGAAGATAAAATCCACCAGCTCGAACATACACTTTTGCCTGAAACCATTGTAAAAATTTTTGAAAATGATTAATTTTTCATCATTATAATTACGCTTTTTGTTTAAGGAAAGTAAATGTTTGAATGGATTTTTAGTGTAGATGCTTGGGTGGTATTGCTTACTCTTACAGCTTTGGAGATTGTACTAGGTATTGATAATATCATTTTTCTAGCGATTTTAGTTTCTAAATTACCACCAGAACATAGAGATAAGGGTAGAATTCTAGGTCTTGCTTTTGCGATGATTACTAGAATTTTATTATTGTTGTCTTTATTTTGGGTGATGAAGCTTGTTGCGCCTTTACTTAGTATATTAGGCAATGAAATTTCAGGTAGGGATTTGGTGCTTTTACTTGGAGGGTTGTTTTTAATAGTTAAGTCTATTAAGGAAATTAAAGAAAGTATAATGCACCAAGAGGAAAGTCAAAGTAATATAAAAATTAGCAATAAGCTTTGGGTTGTAGTAGCTGAAATAGCTGTGATAGACATAGTATTTTCTCTTGATAGTGTTATTACTGCTGTGGGCATTGCTCAAGATATAGAGATTATGATTATTGCTGTGATTATTGCAGTTTTAGTTATGCTTTTTGCCTCTAAACCAATTGCAGATTTTGTAGAAAAATATCCAAGCATTAAAATCTTAGCCTTGGCATTTTTAGTAATGATAGGATTTGTTTTAGTATGTGAAAGTTTTGATATCCATATAGATAAAGCATATATTTATACAGCTATGGCTTTTTCTTTGATAGTAGAAATTTTAAATATCATTTCACAAAAAAAACAAACAGACAATTCTTAAAATATTTAGCATTTTTTATGCTAAATATTTTTTTATCTTGACTTTTAATATTTTTTTATGTAAAATAACGCTTTATTTTTGTACATCGGGGTGTAGCGCAGTCTGGTTAGCGCACTTGGTTTGGGACCAAGGGGCCGAAGGTTCGAATCCTTTCACCCCGACCATTTTTATAAATGGTGAGTGTAGCTCAGTCGGTTAGAGCATCAGATTGTGGTCCTGAGGGTCGTGGGTTCGATTCCCATCACTCACCCCATCAGCGCTCGTAGCTCAACTGGATAGAGCGACAGACTTCGGATCTGTAGGTTATGGGTTCGATTCCTATCGGGCGCACCATAAGCCCATTGTTACTTTTATTTTTATGCGCTCATAGCTCAGCTGGATAGAGCAACGGCCTTCTAAGCCGTAGGTCAGAGGTTCGAATCCTCTTGAGCGTACCACTTTTGCGGATGTGGTGAAATTGGCAGACACGCCAGACTTAGGATCTGGTGCAGCAATGCGTGAAGGTTCAAGTCCTTTCATCCGCACCACTTGTATAAATCTTGAAAATTGAAAATAGATCTACAAAGTTATTTAAATAATTTTTGTGTATTGTAATAATGAAATATTTAGCATTAGTTTTTAAGTTATAATTTGATAAAATTAAAACCTTTTTTTAAATCAAAATATGGATCAGTGTTTTATGGATGAATTGGTAAGTATTCTAAGTCATGCTCTTGGAGTTTCAAGGGATGAGATTTTCAGTATAGAGAAAATTGGAGGTATGACAAATCAAAACTACCTTGTGAAAATCCAAAAAAAATCCACTAATTTAGAGAGCTATTGTTTAAGATTAACAAATCAAAAAACAAACCAACTGATTCATAGAAAAAATGAAAAAATTAATGATTTTCTAGCAAGTCAAGCAAAATTTAGTGTAGAATGTGTTTATTTTGATGAAAAAACTGGGATTAAAATCACTAAATTTCTAGATAATTCTTATGCACTTAATCACGAGAAAATCCAAAATAAAACCATATTAAAAGAAATAGCACTTAAACTTGAAGAATTTCACAAAAGTGATTTAGAATTTAAAAACACCTTTAATGTATTTAATTTGTATGAGCAATATTTTTCTTTGTTAAACAACAAAAGTATTTTTTACAAGTATCACGGTCAAATGGATTGTATTCTAAAAGTTTTTAATAAAATTGCATTGTATTTTCAAAAGCAAAACATTACTGTTTTACCGTGCCATAATGATCTCGTTCCTGAAAATATTTTAATAAAAGATAGAGTTTATTTTATTGATTGGGAGTATTCTGGAAAAAATGATATTTTATGGGAATTAGCAAATTTTATGATAGAATGTAGATTGGATGAAGAGTTAAAGAGATATTTTTTAGAATGTTATTTTAATCGCGAGGTCACAAAAAAAGAAAAAATGCATTTAGATTTTTATGCTTTTTCGTGTGATGTTTTATGGACGCTTTGGACTGCCTTAAAAGAAGAAAATAACGAATTTTATGGTGACTATGGTTTTATTAGGATTAATAGAGCATATCAGCGATTAGAAAGTTTAAATTTATAATGAATAAAATAGGATATATTTCTGGTATTTTATCTGGATTGTTTTGGGCTTTAGCTGGAATATTTTATGTAAAAGTTACAGATAAGGTTGTTGATTCTTCTTATTTTGTTTTTATATTGCTTTTTTGTATCGAGTTTATACCTTGGCTATTTTTAACATTGCTTATTTTATTTTTTAAAAAAGAAGTTATTTTTAAAAGAAAACTTATATTTCCATTTTTCGCTGGATTGCTCGCAGGTCCTGTTGCAATGTATTGTTATCTTAATGCAATTTCACTTATAGGCTTAAGTTTCAGTGCTTCAATTACTAGTTTATATCCAGTTTTTGCAACTTTTTTAGCATTTATATTTTTAAAACAAAAAATAAACATACAAGGTTTTTTTGGTTTATTATTGGCTTTAACATCTTTATTTTTGTTATTTTTTAATGGTTTAAGTTTTAATTTTTTTGGGATAATTTTGGCTTTAATATGTGCATTATCTTGGGGAACTGAATTGGTTTTAAGTTCTATTGTTTTAAAGGAGTTGTCTACGACGAGTGTTTATTATTCAAGGCAAACTGGAGCAAGTTTTGGATATGCGATATTAATTTTTGTTCAAGAACCAAATTTTGCTTTCGATGATATCTTATCATTTAATTTTATTGTATTGCTGTTATGTGCTGTATCTTTTTGGGGGTTATCTTATTTTTTATATTATTTTACGATTTCAAAAATTGGATTAATAAAAGCTATGATGTTGAATATCTCTTATGTAATATGGCTTGTTATAATACAAAGTGAGTTTGACTTTAAACAAATAGCTTTAATTTTTTTAGTGTTTATTGGAGCAAATTTGGTTTTATTTTCTAAAAAGGATAAAGATTGAATGCGATTATTTTAGCGGCTGGGTCAGGAAGCAGATTTCAAGAGCTTTCAAAGATAACTCATAAAGCTATGCTTAAAATACAAGGAGTCGCCAACATAGAGCGTACTATTGTTTATCTTAAAGAAGCAATGGTTGATGATATTTATATAGTAATAGGACATCTAAAAGAGCAATTTTTATATCTAGAAGAAAAATATAATGTCAAATTAATTTTTAATGAAAATTATGGAAAATATAATAGCATTTATTCTTTTTATAAAGCTAGTAGTTTTTTCAGTGATAGTTTTGTGATTGATTGTGATGTGGTTTTAAATGAAAATATTTTTTTGCAAAAACAAACTTTGAGTACCTATTATTGTATCCTAAGAAATTCTAAAGGTGAGTGGTATGTAAAAACAAAAGATGGGCTGATAGAAGAAATCGATACTACTTTATCGAGTGGACTTGCTTTATTGGGAGTTTCTTATTTTTGTACAGAAGATTGTAAAAAAATAATAAAAAATTTAAAAAAATATCTTACATCTAGTTATTTGTTAGACGAGAAAATGTATTGGGATAATATTGTCTTGGATTTGCTCTCAGAGCTTAAAATACAAGCAATTGAAGTTGAAAAATGTTATGAAATGGATAATTTAAAAGAATACGAGGAGATTTTAAATAAATGCAAGAGGTAACTTTAGAAGAGCAAAAGAAAGCTTTGGTAAAATTACTTGACTATTTTGATGAATTTTGCAAAAAACATAACATTATTTATTCTTTAGGTGGCGGAACACTAATAGGAGCGGTAAGACATAAAGGTTTTATTCCATGGGATGATGATATTGATATTTATATGTATTATGATCAATATGATAAATTTGTAAAATATTGGAAAGATACGGATAATATTACTTTTTCTAATTTATATGATAAAAATTTTGGGCTTTTTCATCATTTTGCAAAAATTTATGATCATAAATTTTTAATAGAAAATTATAAACAAGAAAATAGCCCTCTTTTTTTAGATATTTTTATTTATGACTTTGTTCCGGATGATTTTAAACTGATATATAAAGCATCAAAGAAATTAAAATTTTTAAAAAAACTTACTAGATCTTTTGTAAAGAGATCTAATGAATTTGCTTTTATGAAAAACTTCTTCTTATATTTCGCTGATATATTTGATAAGCAAACTATGATTTTTTTAAAAAAATGGCGTTTAAAATATACTAGTAAAAATTGTAAAAATGTGGCTTTGTGTATAGGTGAATGGACAGAATTAAATAAATCTATCATGCCAAAAGAATACTTTAGTGGCATAGTTAATCTTCCTTTTGAAGATAAAATATATCCTTGTATGAATGGTTATGATAAACATTTAAAAAAATATTATGGTGATTATATGAAGTTACCACCTGCAAAATATAGAATTCCATCTCATACTTTTAAATGTTATAAACTAAAATGAGAATTAAAACTATAGTGTCAATATAGATGGTTTTTTGGTAAAGAAGTGAAAACAACTAGTATTGTTATTTTATGAAAATACGAAAAATTTGATTTGTTGCACTCATCTATATGATTTAATATTTTTATTTTTTTGCTTTGTTGCTTCAGTAAATAAAAAAATTATATTATATCGATTATCTTGTCTTTTTTAATTTCACACTATTATTTCTTTGTTTTTATCCATTTTCAATTTTATTATTCCATTTATAGTTTATGTAAATATCATAACATCTCTATACAATATTGTCTCATAATAAAATGTTAAATTTAAATAATACATCTAATTATCCAAAAACTACT
>NZ_JAKMQZ010000007.1:0-85344 GCF_025771825.1 Campylobacter sp. IFREMER_LSEM_CL2101 | reverse complement strand
CCTTTTCTTGTATTTTTATAGAATCAGCTTGTATTTTATCTACATCAATACTTCCAACAATATCAGCAATAAATTCACTTAAATCTATTTCACTAAAATCTAACTTTTGAAATTCTTCTGGAGTAAATCCTCTACAATCAGGACTCTTTGGAGAACCCCAACCTCTTTTAATTTGTGGGCATCCTTGTTCATTAAATATTCTTGCTAATTTTGAATTAAAACAACAATGTGTTTTTTTATGCTGAATACAACCTATGAATTTAATTTTTTTAGAGCAATATTCACCAACTTCTACACATCTATTTTGCTTATTGAGTTTTGCTAGCTTTTTTTCATCTTCTTTACAAGGTACAAGCCCTATAAATACTTTATTTTATCACAGCAACCACCACCAGTTAAACCAAAAAATTTGTCTTTAGAGCGACATCTATTATCTTTTCCATTAAAGATAAAAATTTGTCCTCCACAAGAACCATCATCTTCCCAACCATTATTATTTTCATCATTAATACCAACTTGAGTATCTTCATCTTCGATATGGCTAGTGCTTTTTTAAAACACAACTATTACATTTAAAATAGTTATCGTTTTAAACATACAATATCTTTACTAACTTCTAAAACTATCTAAAGCATAGCATTTATATTTTATTTTACAGTATAAACAGGACATAAAATAAAATATTTAGTATAGTATAATGTAGAAGAAAAAATTTAAATGGTAATGATTTTAAAAATGTTTATAGCTTTGAAAAAATAACTAAAATTATACTAGGGGTTAAATCTTTAAAATAAGATTAATCTACTTTAGCAATTCATATAATAGCAAATATTCTATTTTTGAAATTGTTTCTTGAATATATTAACACTTACTCTTCATTAGTCAGGCAGTATTTTTCTTTATTAGAATTTAAATTCACAATATTCTTTCCTTGAAATTCACACTCTAAAAATTTTAATACATCACCTATTTAGCAAAACAATATCACTTTTTTACACATTTTTACAATAAAATACAAAGTATGTGCAAAAGTATGTGCAAATGAAAAAATATTTCATTAAAGTATGGATATTTAGGAGTTTAGTTGGTAAATTACACGCCTGCTAAATCCACCATTTTATTTAATCTCATATTTTTATTTTGGTTAAAACTTTTTTTAAATTTCATTCTTATTTTGATTATTTTTTATATGTTTTGCGTTAAAACCAAAAAATACATAATTTCAAATTTCTTATATGTTTAATTAGAGTATTAAAAAATACTCAAGAGGCTAATGAAAATCATTAAAAGTAAGATTAATAAGTTTTTATTTACTCTATAATTAATTCAAATTCTTTGAAAAAATTTCATTAGGAATTGGTTGCGAAGGGGAGATTTGAACTCCCGACCTTCGGGTTATGAGCCCGACGAGCTAACCACTGCTCTACTTCGCGGCATCATATGAAGTGGATGGGGTAAAGGGATTCGAACCCCTGAATGACAGGACCAAAACCTGTTGCCTTACCGCTTGGCGATACCCCAATAAATGAAGTAATTTTTAAATTAAAAGTGGTATTATATATTATTTTTTACATAATGTCAAGAAAAATGTTATATAATTTCTTAAAAAATAAAAAAAGGAGATTAATAGTGGGATATATTAGTGTAGAACAAGCTATAAAAGAACTTCAAGATGGCAAAATGCTAGTTATGGTAGATGCGGAAGATAGAGAAAACGAAGGAGATTTGATTTTCCCTGCACAATTTAGCTCACAAGAAAAAGTAAATTTTGCCATTACTCATGCAAGAGGTGTGGTGTGTGTAGCATTGAGTGAGAATTTGGCTAAAAAATTTGAACTACCTTTAATGGTGCCTAAAAATACATCAAATCACGAAACAGCTTTTACCATAACCGTTGATGCAAAAAATGCAACAACAGGGGTAAGTGCCTATGAAAGGGATATGACTATACAAATTTTTGCTGATGATAATGCAAAGGCAAGTGATTTTGTGCGTCCTGGCCATATTAATCCTTTGATAGCAAAAAAAGGCGGGGTTTTAGAAAGAACAGGTCACACAGAAGGCACGGTGGATTTATGTCGCTTGGCAGGATTAAAAGAAGCGTGCGTGATATGTGAGATTGTTAAAGATAATGGAGATATGGCTAGAAGAAGCGATTTGCTTGAGTTTTGCAAAAAACACGCTATTAATATGATTACTATTTCAGATTTAATCGAGTATCGTCTAAAAAATGAAAGTTTGATTTCTTTAATTAAAGAAGAAGAAAGTATTTTAGCAGGTTTTAAAGCTAAAAAAATGACTTTTAAAGATCACAATGAAAATGAACACATAGCTTTTAGCTTTGGCACTTTGAAAGAATGCGAGAATGTTAAATTTTATCTTAGTGGAAGCGACTTTGAGCTTCTAACTTCTAATAAATTTAATGAATTATTAAAACAGATTGAATTTTTAAGTCAAAAAGGTGGTGTAATTATTTTCATGAAAAATGAAAAACAAGAAAACACACAATTTAAAAATTACGGCATAGGAGCGCAAATTTTAAGGTATTTAAAAATTTCAAAAATCAAACTTCTAAGTCAAAATACCGATAAAGAATTTATAGGCTTAAAAGGTTTTGGGCTTGATATTACAAGCAGTGATTTTAAAGCTTAAATTCTAAAAACTTAAACTTATCGCCAAAGTTAAACATCAAATTTTTACTTTGGTTGATAAAGTTTTTACAAATTTGAGGGTTAGTATTTTTAGCTTGCTCGATAATTTCTTCTAAGCCAAAGTCAATTAAAGCTTGATTTTGATTTTTATATTCCAACACCTCAAAGCCCTCTTCTTTTAAAACTTGTAAAAAATGATCAAAATTTACATTATATGTAATATCACTTTTAGCAAAAAAATCTTTTAAATTCTCTTCAAAAAGATTATACACTTGATGATTTTTATACATTCTAATACTAATTTTTTCCTCTTTTTTTGCATAATCAAAACATGCAAAAGTTAGTTTTTCACAAGTTTGTTTTAATTTGGATAAAAAAGGTTTATAAGAGATACAAAGCTCACTATTAGTGATAGCATATTTTTCACATTCTTTTAAAAGATCTTCACTCATAGGCTTAAAAACAATGTTTAAATCATCATCAACATATGCCATTGTTCTATCTTTTATAAGTTCACACGCAAAACAATCAAATAATTCATTAGCATAAAAAAAGGCGTTTTTAAAATGACATTCTTCTAAAGAATTATAAATTTTCACGTCTAAATCATACTCATCAAAAAGTTTTTTTTGAACACATCTTAACTTTTCATGCGGCTCTATGACAAAACACTCAATCTGCTCTAAAACATCAGCTCTAAGAGTGTATAAAGCTTGTATGAAATCAAGCATTAAATGCCCTTCATTTGCCCCTATTTCTACAACTTCAACCGGTAAAGTTAATTTTTTATCATCTATAAGTTTTAAAAAATGCTTAGCTAAGAGCACACCAAAAAGATTTCCCACACTAACTGCAGTATAAAAATCTCCATTTTTGCCAACACTCACAGCTTGGGAGTAATATTTATCAATCCAATTTTGAAAAAACTCACTAAAAGCTATCATTATAAAGCATTAAATTTAGCGATAAAATCAAGTGGATCAACTTGCACACCATTGACTAAAATTCCAAAATGCAAATGTGGCCCTGTAACCCTACCACTAGCTCCACTCAAACCTACAAGTTCGCCTTTCTTTACCTTTTGTCCTACTTTTACATTAAGTTTTGATAGATGATAATATTGAGAATAAATCCCATATCCATGATCAATCACTACTGAATTTCCCGCATAGTAACGATTTGAAGCAATCCTTACAATACCATCATTGCTAGCATAAATTTTTGTCCCACTTGCTGCTCTAAAATCAGTTCCACTATGATAACTTTTAAGAGTATCATTAAACAATCTTGCCTTTCCAAAATCACTTGTAATTTTACTTTCTAAAGGGTATGTAAAACTGCCTTCAAATAAAGCTGTATTAGTATAAGTATTATAAACCTTAATAGCTTCTTGATATTCTTTGCTAATGCGATCAAGTGTTTCTTTAGGTGGATTAACCTTAGAAGCACTAACTTTTAAAAATTCTTTTTTGTAATTTCCTTGGCTAAATTTTATGTTAATTTCTTCTTTAGAATTATCTTTAAATTCAGCTATTAATTTTCTATCTTTAGGATTTTTATAAGGCATAGCTATACTAACAATAACTTTATTTTTATACTCAAAAAAAGGAAGTTTTTTAGAATTTGAGCTAATTTGTAAAAAATTATTTTTATCAAATTCTAAAAAAACTACTTGACCTTTTACAAGCTCAATCTCTCTAGCTTCTAAAGTAAAAATCAAAAAACATAGAAAAAAAAGAATTTTTCTCATACACTAAGCTCTTTAATATCAGCTATTTTTAAAAACTCACGATAAATTGCACATACTAAAGCTTGGCGATTGTTTTTAATATTTTCATCTTTGTCATTAATCATTACTTTATCAAAAAAAGCATCAATTTGCGGTTTGAGTGCAAAAAGGCTTTCTAAAAGCTCTTGGGTATTATTTTCTTTTGTTTTACAACACGCAAATGTTGCTGCCGCTAGAATGGGGAAAAAAACTTTACCTTGAGTGCTATTTTCTTTTGTTTTACACTGCATAAAAGCTTGGTATAAATCTTTTTCCTCTTGAGTCTTAAACAAATTTTCATTAACTTGAGCTTCACTCAATACTGCAATATTTGCCAAACGCTTAAAAGTAGCAAAATTTTGACTAAAATCTGCCTTATTTGCGCTTTGAATTAAAGCTTTAATACAAGAATCAATATAAATAACATCATAAGTTTTAGAGCTAAGCACAGCTTTAACAAAAGAAGCATTTACTTCATAAAAAGTATATAAACGCTCTAAAATAAAATCTAATAAAATTTTCAAATCAAAGCTTTTATACTCGCTAGCTATTGTTTCTAAAAATATCTTAAGATCAAAATTTTTATTTAAAGCTAGGATAATTTTTAAAACACCATTTGCTGCTCTTCTTAAAGCATAAGGATCTTTTGTACCACTTGGGATTTTTCCCATTGAAAAAAGCCCCATGAGTGTATCAAACTTATAAGCTAAAGCTACAATAGAGCTAAATTCATTACTTGGCATAGCTGAATTATCGCCATTTGGAAGGTATTGCTCTTTAATAGCCAAAGCAAGCTCATCGCTCATACCCATAGCCTTGGCATAATAAGATCCCATAATGCCTTGAAGATCAGTAAATTCATACACCATTTGAGTACTTAGATCAGCTTTTGAGTATTCTATGGCTTTTAAGATTTCATCTTTTTGAGTATTAGCAAAAATCTCACAAAGCTTAGTAGCGATTTTTTGTTCTCTAATGATTTTATCTTTTAAGGTTCCAAGTCCTTCAAGATAAACCAT
The DNA here is from genome assembly GCF_025771825.1 of Campylobacter sp. IFREMER_LSEM_CL2101. NCBI lineage: Bacteria > Pseudomonadati > Campylobacterota > Epsilonproteobacteria > Campylobacterales > Campylobacteraceae > Campylobacter > Campylobacter sp. IFREMER_LSEM_CL2101. The sequence goes on along the minus strand of NZ_JAKMQZ010000007.1, from coordinate 79,906 downwards.
TTGGCTTATTTTATCATTATTTAAGCCCTGTGCTAAGTCATTTTTCCAAAAAAACATCGCATCGCTTAATCTTGCTCTTAAAACTCTTTCATTTCCATTAATGATTTTAGAATAATCCTCACAAACCGCATTAGAAACTACAATAAAATGATTGCTCAAAGTATTGTTTTTAAATACTGCAAAATAGCGTTGGTTTTCTCTCATGGAAGTGATGATTACCTCACTTGGGATTTCTAAATACTCCTTTTCAAAACGCCCTAATAATGCCTTTGGATACTCTGTGATAGCTACAACTTCAGCCAAAAGCTCATCATCTTCTGCAATAGTAATATCATTTTCTTTTTCAAGTGTCTTTAGCTGTTCAATGATAAGTTTTTTTCTTTGTTCTTGATCTAAAATAATATAATTTTGCTCTAAAGTTTTAAAATACTCATCAATGCTTTCAAAAGCTATCAAATCATAACTAACACTTCTATGCACAAAAGTACTTTTTGCACTTTTAACACCATAGCTTTCAAACTCAATCAACTCATCATTTAATACACAACAAAGCGAGCGAATAGCTCTAATAAATTCAAATCTACCATCACCCCATCTCATAGTTTTACCAAAGCTCAAGCTTTTTAAGAAAGCTTCGATCATTTGAGCTAAAACTGCTTTGCTTTGTAGGCCTTGCACTTGTTTTTGACAATACAAGACTTCTTTACCTTTAATTTCTTTAAATTCAAGCTCTTCTTCTTTTAAACCACTTTTTTCTAAAAAACTAATTCCTGCTTGAGTAAGTTTTCCATCTTTATAAGCTATCGCCCTAGGTGCGCCTATAAATTCCACAAAAGAATCATCTTGTTTTTCTTTAAAATTTTCATGGATAAAAACCAATCTTCTAGGAGTATAGAAAAATTTAAATTCAGATTCTAAATGATACTCTTGTAAAATCTTTTCCCATTTTTTAGTAATATTTGGAAGCTCTTTTAATAAAGGAATAGCAGGAAGTTCTTCTGTGCCTACTTCTATTAACAATTTCATTTTACACTCTTTTTTAAAAATTTTTAGTGTATTTTACCTATTTTTTTTAAAATCTTTCTTTGTTTTTAGTTTTTCTTCTCTTTGTTTAGCTTTTTCTTGCATTTGGCGGTTAAAGCCAAACACAAGAAAAACCATAAAAGCTACAAACAAAGCAATAATAATATAATCTATCATTAGTCCCAACACTCTGCGTTTTTAATACCAAGTTTTGAAGCACTAAATACCGGATCTCTACCTTGTCTTTTTTGCTCGCTAAAGTCTTTTAATACCTTTTTCACTATACCACCAAGCAATAAAATAGAAATGATATTAATCGTAGCCATAAACGCCATGGTAGTATCAGCTAAATCCCACGCAAATTTTAAATCCATATTTGCACCAATAAAAATCATAAGCACAGCGCTTGCTTTAAAAAGATTAATAATAATAGGATTTTGAGTAAGGTATTTAATATTTGCTTGAGCATAATAATAATTTCCTATCAAAGAAGTAATAGCAAATAAAACTATACTAACAGTAGTAAAATGCACACCTAAATTTCCATAATATTCTTTCATGGATTCTTGCACCAAAGGCAGTGCTGTTAAAATAGGCTTACCATCTACACCGATATTATTTGCATAAGCAAGTGAAAACAACACTAAAAATCCTGAACTTGTACAAATAATCACATCAATTAATACAGAAAATGCCTGAATAACCCCTTGTTTTGCAGGATGAGTTGTAAGAGCTGAAGCTGCTGCATTTGGCGCTGAACCCATACCCGCTTCATTAGAAAATAATCCTCTTTTTATACCTATAACCAAAGCAGAACCTGCAAATCCGCCAAAAATAGCTTCAAAATCAAAAGCACTTTTAAAAATCATAGAAAACACTTCAGGAATTTTATCAAAATTCATAAACATTGCTATGATAGATAAACCTACATAAATCATCGCCATAATAGGAACGATAACCGAACTTACTTTACCTATTTTAGTGTGATCGCCAAAAAACATATAAGCAGCAAAAACAGCTAAAATTGCTCCTATTACAATAGGCCACCAACTTTGAGCAAAACTCACTTCGCTAGCATCAACCATGCCTTTATAGTAAAACTCAAATGCTGAAGTCATAGTTTGGCTTTGAAGACCATTAAATCCATAAGCATAAGTGATGATCAAAATCACCGCAAAAACAGCTCCAAGCCATTTTAAATTTAAGGCTTTACTAATATAATAAGCAGGACCACCTTTAAAACTTTTACCATCACGGCTTTTATAAACTTGTGCTAAAGTACTTTCTGCAAAAGCTGAGGCACCACCAAAAAACGCCATAGCCCACATCCAAAACAAAGCACCTGGCCCACCCAAAACAACCGCTACTGCAATACCTGCGATATTTCCTATACCAACTCTTGAAGCTGTTGAAATCATCAAAGCTTGAAAAGGAGTAATATGGTGTTTTTCATGCTTTTCTTGCTTTTCTGTTAAGATATCAAACACATAAGGGAGCATTCGAAATTGCACAAAACCGGTCAAGTAACTATAATAAAACCCTGTGACAATAAGTAAAATTACTAAAATAGAATAATACTGATTATTCACAAAGGCAACAAATTGGGATATCAAATCCATATTTATCTCCTTTTTTATAATTTCTGAGCATAAATTTATCATAAAAAAATGAATTTGTCATAAAAAAATATAATTTTAGGTTAAATTTATTTTATTTTTTAAAGCTATGTGAAAATTTAACTCAAAATACTAGTAATAAAATCATATAAGACACCTTTAAGTAAAAAGAAAACTTAATTTTTATACACTTAGATTTTTAAAATTTTACAAGGTGCGTAAGTTGAAACAAAATACGATGAAAATTTTTGTATTTTTTGCCATTATTGTTTTTTGGGCTTATTTTTCATTTCCTATTGAAATTTTACAAGTTAAAGATCAAAATGGTTTAGCCACAGGTGAATATGCTTATACTATAGAAGCCAAAGCTTATGTTCATAGTTATTTCACAACACTTGGTTTAACAGTGGGTGGAATTCTAATAGGCATTGTGCTTGGTTTTTTTCTAGCATTTTTAAGATTTTTAGAAATCCAAAGTTTAAATTTTATTATAGATGAATACATAGACATTATACGCGGAACCCCACTACTTTTACAACTTTTAATTTTTTCAGTAGTGATTTTTGCTACTTGGAGTGATAATTTTTATGTGGCTATTATCGCGCTTGGACTTAATAGTTCTGCTTATGTAGCCGAAATCGTAAGAAGTGGAATTCAAAGTGTAGACAAAGGACAAATGGAAGCAGCAAGAGCAATGGGGCTTAATTATTCTGCTTCTATGAGACTAATCATCTTCCCACAAGCAATTAAAAACATTTTACCTTCTTTAATGAATGAATTTATTTCTTTATTTAAAGAAACTTCAATAGTAGGCTATATTAGCGTTATGGATATTACCATGCAAAGTAAAAGCTTGCAAGCAATTTATTATAACCCTAAACCTATTATTTTTACAGGACTTGTGTATTATGTAAGTGTTAAAATTTTAACACTCATTGCAAGATTTATAGAAGTGAGATTAAATAAACATGATTAAAATAGAAAATTTGATTAAAAAATACGGAGATTTAGAAGTTTTAAAAGATATTAGTGTTGAAGTACATAAAGGCGATATTATTGCTATTATAGGGCCTAGCGGGGGTGGAAAAAGTACTTTTTTACGCTGTTTAAATAAACTTGAAACACCAGATAGTGGTAATATTTATATCAATAACATTAATATACTTGATAAAAAAACAGATATCAATAAAATTCGTCAAAAAGTTAGCATGGTGTTTCAACATTTTAATCTTTTTAATAATAAAAATGTTTTAGAAAATTTATGCTTAGCACCAGTACAAACTAAAATCATGAGCAAAGATGAAGCAGCAAAAAAAGCACGAGAATTACTCAAAAAAGTTGGCTTAAGTGATAAAGAAAGCTATTTTCCTCACAAGCTTTCAGGTGGACAAAAACAACGTATTGCTATAGCAAGATCATTAATGATGAATCCTGATGTGATTTTATTTGATGAACCAACTTCAGCTTTAGATCCTGAGATGATAGGTGAGGTTTTAAACATCATGAAAGAAGTGGCTAAAGAAGGTCTAACCATGCTTGTAGTTACGCATGAAATGGGCTTTGCAAGAAATGTAGCTAATCGAATTTTCTTTATGGATAAAGGCATTATAGCAGTAGATGAATGTCCTAAAATAGCATTTGAAAATCCAAAAAATGAAAGACTGAAAGAATTTTTAAATCAAGTTTTAAATCATTAAAATTTTTCAAAAGAGGCAAAATTTTGCCTCAAAGCCTCATAACTCACTATACCTACACTCGTAGCTAAATTTAAACTTCTACCACAATCTCTCATCGGTATAGTAATAGCATTTTCCCATTTTTTTTGCATTAAATCCATAGGTAAACCAAAACTTTCACTTCCAAAAAACAAAAAATCGCCTTTTTGATAATTTACGTCAAAGTAAGCTTGAGTGGTTTTAGTTGTTGCAAAGAAAAATCTATCTTGAAATTTTTCATATTCTTTTAAAAAATCTTCTAAATTATCCCATAATAAAGGATTTAATTTTTTCCAATAATCAAGCCCTGCTCTTCTAACCGCCTTTTCATCAATACTAAAAAGTGGATTAATAATATGTAAAGTAAATCCTGCATTAAAACACATTCTACCTATACTTCCTGTATTTTGTGGTATGCGAGGTTCAACCAAGACTATATGAAACATCTTTTTCCTTAAATGGTGTCCCCAGCAAGGTTTGAACTTGCGGCCTCAGAATTAGGAATTCTGCGCTCTATCCAGCTGAGCTATGAGGACAAATATTTTTATTATTTTAAGAAAAAATTTATTTTATAGAGCTTAAATTTTAAGCTCTATAAAAAAACATTTTGGATTTTCATCAAAACCTAAAATCCCATTATGTGCATCAATAATTTGTTTTGACAAAGAAAGCCCTAGACCATTGCCTTTTAACTTGGTTGTTTTAAAAGCTTCAAAAACCATTTTTTTATCTTTAATGCTTACTCCATTATCATAAACTTTGATAAAAACTCTATCTTCTTTTTGCTCACATTTAACTTTTATACAACCTTCATCATTTTCGCTTTCTTCAATAGCATCTATGGCATTATAAAGCAAATTTTGCAAAACTAAAGCAAGCAAAGATTTATCTGCATTGATTTTTAAATCCAAAAATTCAAATTTAAAATCAATATTAGCTAGATAATTATAAGCTCCAATAGCTTGTTCGCATTCATCTTGTAATTCTTTTAAATTAAACTCATTTAAATTAACATGCACACCTTTTGTAAAAAGCAAGGTAGAATTTACAATACGCTCCACTCTTGAAATTGCTTTTTGAATTTCTAAAACTATATGTTTGTTTTTTAACTCACTTCTTTCAAACAAAGTAGAGCTTAATAAAGAAATAGAACCGATAGGATTGCGTATTTCATGCGCTAAGTGTGCAGCAACCGTTCCCATACTGGCTAATCTTTCATTTCTTTTTTCATCACTAATATCTGTTGCATTCACTATAAGTTTATCAGTATGAGAGGTAATTTTGATTAAATAAAATTTATGATCAAACTCAAGCTCATAATGCGTTTTATCAAGATCAATACACTCTAAAAGCTTTGGCTTTTGTGTAGCTAAATTATTTTGCAAAATGATATTTTTATTTGCATCTAAAATCCATAAAGCCATAGGTAAAACCTCTATAATCTCACTTACCATTTGTCTTAATGCTGTGTAGTTTTCATTAAGTTGCTTATATTCATTTTCTATAACATAGGTTTGTTCTATTAATGCTTTTAAACCTTGTTGTAAGTTTTCTTTTTCACTAGAATCTAAACTTTTTAAAATATTTTCATCCATATTAATCCTTAATCAAAAAATCAAAATCATCTAAAGTATATAAAAGCAAATTACGCTCTTTATTTAATACAAGCTCTTTGCTAAAACCTTGCTTTGAAAAAAGCACATACAAATTTGGTTGAATTTGCAACTGCTTTGCCTTATTTTTTAAAGTATTTAAAATATTTTTACATATTTTTCTTTCTTTAAATTTAACCTCACCTAAAACACAAAAATTATTTTCATGATAATACAAATCTATTTCATGGTAATAATTCCAAAAACTATATACTTGATCCACTTTAAGCTTTTTGGCTAAAAATTCTTTACACAAAAGCTCAAAAGTAAAGCTTTGATATTTTTCTAAATTTTCTTGGATTATTTCTATTAATTCATTGTATTTTTTTATCGCAACTAGGTTTAAATTAGGATATATAAAATAAAAGAAAAATCTCAATCCTTGGTTTTTAAAAATAACCTTATCTTGAATACTATAAGAGCGTAATTCTTTTTTAATTTTTTGTCTTTTATTTTTTATAATAGGTTTTTCTTGACTTTTTTCTAAAATCAAAATATTTCTTTCTAAAAGCTTATTGATAAGCCCTAGTGCTTGAAAATGCGGAATGGATTTATTAATAGAATAGCGTTTTCTATCATTTTTACTCAAAACACTTAAAGCTTTTAAGCTATTTTCATCTAAATTTAAATCAGCTAAAATATCAAAAGCATTTAAAACAAAAACATTTAAAATATTATCATATAAATTTAATTTCAAATCAAATTCAAATTCATCAAAAACACTATAAAAATCAAAAACACTTTTAAGCTCTAAAGAATCACAATGCTTTGAAAATTCACTAAATTTTATAGTCATATCCTTATTTTAAATATTTTGTATGTTATAATTTTAACAAATTTTTAGGGGAATTTTTTGAATATTGAAACATTAAAAAAAGATATTATTTTAAAAAAAGGAATATATTATTTTGACTTTACAGCTAGCGCTTTAGCTCTAAAAAGCATAGAAAAGGAAATTAAAAAAATTCTTATTACCTATGCAAATACACACTCAGATAGCTCTTTAAATTCTTTCATCACACAACAACATTATGAAAATGCAAGAATAAATTTAAAAAAATATCTTGAATTAGATGATAGCTTTGCTCTTATAGCTTGTGGGAGCGGATCTTCAGCTGCTATTAAAAAATTTCAAGAACTTTTAGGTCTGTACATACCCCCGCTTATTAAAGAAAAATATTTTAAAAATACAGATAAAAACACCTTGCCTTTGGTTATAGTAGGACCTTATGAACACCATTCTAACGAACTTTCATTCAGAGAGGCTTTGTGTGAGTGTGTTCGCATACCCTTAGATAAAAATGGCGAGCTAGATTATGTTTTTTTGGAAAAATTATTAAAAAAATCTAAAAATAGACAAATCATAGCAAGCTTTAACGCAGCTTCAAATGTCACAGGAATTTTAAGTGATTATAAAAAAATCTATACCCTAATCAAACAATATAATGGCATAGTTGCTTTTGATATTTCCACCTTAGCTCCTTATGCTAATTTAGATCCTAAATTTTACGATGCAGTGTTTATTAGCTCTCATAAGCTACTTGGAGGTGTAGGATCTTGTGGTTTGCTTGCTATTAAAAAAAGTCTATGTGGTAATACTCCTAGCTTTGCTGCAGGTGGAACCGTAGGTTATGTTTCAAGAACTTCTCAGCAATACTTATGCGAGGTTGAAAATTTAGAAGAAGGTGGTACACCTGGAATTATTCAACTAATTAGAGCAAGTTTAGCTTTTAAAGTACGCAATGAAATAGGTTTAAAAAATATAGAAAAAAAAGAAAAAGAGCTTTGTGAGTATTTTTTTAAACAATGTGCAAATTTTCCAAAAATGATCTTATATGCAAAAAATATCACTCATAGATTACCTATTTTTGCTTTTAATATAGAAGGAATTTCTCCTTTTGATTTAGCTTATAAATTAAGCAAAACCTATAAGATAGAAACAAGAGCAGGTTGTGCTTGTGCAGGACCTTATGGGCATGATTTACTCAATCTAAAAGATAATCAAGAATTAAAATTTAAACCAGGATGGCTAAGAGTGGGTTTTCATTATACGCATACAAAAGAAGATATAGAGTATTTTTTTAAAGCCTTGAAAGCAAGTATCAAGGCTTTAAGTTAATTATTGTAAATCGTATTTTTCTACGATTTTTTGGTAAGTACCATCAGCTTTAACTTTTTCTAAACCTGCATTGATTTTTTGAACAAGCTCAGTTTGTTTTCCTTTATCAAAAGCTACACAAAAACCTGAACTTCCATCATTTTCTTCTAAAAATGCTTCTAATTCTTCATTAGTTTTTAAATAACCTTTACCGATATCCTTATCTGTTAAAACCACATCTATTTTACCAGCTTTTAAAGCTAAAATCGCAGCTAACATTTCCTCGCTAGCTACCACTTGAGCATTTGGAATAGCCTTAGCAGCACTTTCTTGAATAGTTCCAAGTTGAACACCTATTTTTTTACCTTCTAAACTTTGCTTATCACTAACACTAGAATCTGTTTTTAATTTTAAATATAAATTTTTAGTATTAAAATAAGTATCACTAAAATCCATACTTGTTAATCTTTGTGGTGTTGAGCTCATAGCAGAAGCTATCATGTCAATCTTTCCAGCTTTTAAAGCAGGGATTAAACCATCAAAACTCATATTTACCCATTCAAGTTTTAAATTTTCTCTTTTTGCTATCTCTTCTAATAAATCAACATCAAAGCCGGTAATTTTTGCATCTTTAATAAAATCAAAAGGAGGATAATTTGCAGCTATACCTACTTTATAAACCTTTTCACCAGAAGCACTAGCTTGATTTTTATCGCTTGAGCAAGCACCTAAAGCTAATATACCAAATAACGCTAAAACAACATATAATATTTTTTTCATTTTTTTCCTTTGTTAAATTAAAATAAAATTGATAAATGATTATAATGTGTTTAAACGCCTGTATTTCTTCATATCCGCCTCCTTTATAATAAATGTGAGCATAATTATAGCAGAAAAAAGTTTTTTGTAAAGAGTTGTTATAAAATATTTTTTATTTAAGTTAATTTTTATATATTTTAACTAATGTATTTAAATTTTTACTTTCTTACTAATCATTAAAACATAACCTATTCCAAGACAAATAGACCACATCGAACTACCACCATAACTTAAAAGTGGTACAGCAACTCCTTTTAACGGGGTTAAAGAAATAATTCCAAAGGCATTCATAAAAAATGAAAACAACAAAAGCAAAGCTACGCCTGAGCAAAACAAAAAATGAACCTTATTTTCACAACGCCCTGCTATTCTAAAAATTCGAAGTATTACCATCAAATAAATAAAACATATAATGCTTAATCCTAGCAGTCCTATTTCTTCAGTAATCCCTGATAAAACAAAGTCTGTATGAACCTCGCTTAAAAATCCTAGTTTAAAAGTTCCAAGTCCTAAACCCTCTCCAAAAAATCCACCATGAGCTATAGCATTTAAACTATGTGAAATTTGATAAGGCTCTGAATTATGACTTACCCTTAAAGCGCTTGCTAACCAATCAGGAAAGAAAGGCAAAAATGCATCTTGGATATTTCCCCACCAAGCAGAAATACGCTGAATTCTTCTTTGATTACTTAAAATCACCAAAACACCAATCATTCCAACAATAACCACACCAAACGCAAAAAGTCTTTTGCTAGCTCCTGCAAAAAAAGCTAGAGCAAAAACCAAGAAAAAAGAAATAACACTTTGCCCTAAATCATTTTGTGTCATATAAATATAACCAATAACAAAAGCAGCTAAAATAAAATAAGGAATTAAGATTAAAACTTCATGCTTGATTGCTTTTTTACTATCATCAATCCTTCTTGTATAAGACCAAGCAAGGAAATAAATCAAACCTATTTTAAAAAATTCAACTGGAGAGATAGATAAAGGACCAAGCCTAATCCACCTTTTAGCACCACCTGCTGCAGTAGCAAGAAAGGTAGGCAAAAAAGGTAAAATAAGTATAAATAAAAAAGAGATGAGTAAAACGCTTATCATTAAATAATGCGCCATTTTACTATCAGGATTTAATCTTGAAACAAAATAAATAATAGCTATACCACTAAGCCCAAAAAAAAGCTGTCTGATAAAAAAATGAAATTCATTATACTCTAAATAAAGCACAGTAAAAGCACTTAAAGAATATGAAAAAAGTATTCCTATAGTTATAAGAATACAACTTAAAAAAAATAACTTTCTATCAGCAACCAATATTATTCCCTAAATTTTTATAAAAAAGTTAATTTTAATAAATTGCAACTTAAAATGATGTTATTTTAACTTCAAGTATTATTTTTATATAAAGATTTTAAACTCTCATAAGCAAGTTGAATTTTCTCAAATTCTTCACGGCAATAAGCTTGCTCGATCTTACTTTTACCTTGATGACGATCAGGATGATAAATTTTAACTAAATTAAGATAATTTTGTCTAATAGTAGCAAAATCATCACTAGAATTACACCCCAAAGTTTGAAAATAATTTTCAAAAAGCTTTGCTAGAGCATTAAATTTCCAATTAGTACTAGCTTTGTTTTTCATTTTATTTCTAAATTCTAAAAGCTGAGTTTCATTAATTGTAAAATCAACACAATATTTTAAATGCTCATTCACACTTGCTAAAATTTCTAAAAGATTTAAAGTATTATCGTCTTTGTATTCTACTGAAAAAATACAATTTTTTTCATCATACACGCTTTTATGATCTTTAAAATACTGCTCTAAATATACAGCAAATAATTTTTCATTCGAACTTAGTGTGATTAAAATATTCTTTTGTGCAAAGCCTATTTTAGCAAAGATTACAGGTTTTAAAGTATTTGCTTGAGCAAGGTTTAACTTAAAGGTTTTATAGTGCGCAAAGGCAAGATTATCGATTTGATTTCCAGTATTTTTTTTATATTTATGATTAACAAGTTTTAAAAAATACCTTCTTTGAGGAATTTCATTTTCTACAAAAAAAGATAAGGTTTTATTTTTGTTACCTATAACTTTAGAAAAATTTTTACGGATAAGATCTTGAAAATATTTAAACATTAAAAAATCATCAGTATTAACACTAACTGATTCTAAAGTTTGTACTACTTGCATAAAATCCTCTCTATAAAACTAACTCCACAAAAATGCTTGCTCATTTAAAGCACTAGTGTGTTTTAAAATTTCATTTGGACTATAATCGGCTTTATATGATAAAGATTGACACCCTTTTACAAAATATCCCAAATAAATATATTTTAATTTTTTTAATTGCGCAAGCTTGATTTCTGTTAAAAGTGAGTATTTACCAAGACTTAGATGAGAAAAATCAGGATCATAAAAACAATAAATACTAGAAATTCCATCTTCTAAAATATCAATCAAATCAACACAAACCAACTTATTATCGATATAAAAATCAAGCTCGTATCCAAAAGTACCTGCATTATCCACATAAAGATTATAATATTTTCTAAAATTTAAATCATAAATTTTCCAATTTCTTTTATCTTTTTGATAATGGTGGTATTTTTCATAAAGTAATAAATGCTCATCACTTAAAGAAGGTTTTTGTAAGATTATTTTAGTAGCTGTATTTTTTTTCAAAACTCTACGATAGCTTTTGCTAAAATGGAAATTTTCTACCAAAATACGCAAATTTTGACATTCATTACAATCATTACATATTGGTCTTGAAAAATACGAGCCAAAGCGACGCCAACCTCTTGAAACTAATTCTTGATTTTGTGCTTTATTAATAAAAGATACATAATTATACTCATTTCTACAATATCTATTTTCAAGATAAGGGCATTCTTCCTCTAAAGTACAAAAACCAATAATATTATTCATTAGATCTTTTTTATGTCGCTATTTTTTACAAATTCCATAAATTCATTAGCTAAACGCTCTTCTTTTAAAAACATATCTTCAAATTCTTGCTCTTGTTTTTTATCTTCATTTTGCTTAGCCAAGTCTTTTTGTATAGTATCTAAGTCAGCATTTTTCATACTCACTCCACTTTTACTTGCTTTAACTTTTTCTTTTTTTGTTTGACCTTGTTCTTTTTGGAGTGCCTTTTTTATATCTTTTAATTCATCTAAAAAACTCATGATTGTCTACTTTCTTTTATCTTTTGTAAGGCTGCAGCTATAGCAGCAATTACTTCTTCTTTATTTTCTTGGTGTCTATCTTCTGTTTTTTCCAAAAGCTCTTCCATATGTGTTTCTATAAAAGAAGTATCAAAATACCCTCTTCTAAATTCTCTTATTTTGGTAATTGCAATCAAAAATGGCACAGTTGTTCTAATATCATCAATCACAAATTCTTTCAAAGCTCTCTCAAGTCTATTAACCGCACTATCATAACTTGAACCTTTAACGATTAATTTTGCAAGCAAAGAATCATAATAAGGTGGCACAGTATAGTCTTTATACAAATGACTATCCACTCTTACAGACGGTCCTAAAGCTGGAAAATATTCTGTGATTTTACCCGGACTTGGAATGAAATTTTTCCATACATTTTCTGCTGTAATCCTAGCTTCTATTGCAAAGCCTCTTGGTTTTATATCGCTTTGCTCAAGATCTAAAATTTCCCCATTTGCTATACGAATTTGTCTTGTGATAAGATCAATTCCTGTGATTTCTTCTGTGATTGGGTGTTCTACTTGTATTCTTGTATTCATTTCCATAAAATAAAATCTATTATAATCATCAAGCAAAAACTCAACCGTCCCAACATTCGTATAACCTACAGCTTTCGCAGCAGCTACTGCGGTAACCCCTATGGTTTTTCTTAATTTTTCTGAGATACTTGGACAAGGTGCAATTTCAATGATTTTTTGGTGTCTTCTTTGTATTGAGCAATCTCTTTCACAAAGATGAATGATATTACCATAATTATCTGCTAAAATTTGAAACTCAATATGCCTTGGATTAATAACATATTTTTCCATAAAAACTTCATCATTTTTAAAAAAGCTTAATGCTTCTCTTTTACAAGCTTCAAAAGATTTTTCTAAATCTTCTTCTTTATGTACTACGCGTATACCTCTACCACCACCACCACCGCTGGCCTTTAAAATCACCGGATAACCTATTTTTAAAGCTTGAAGTTTGATTTCTTCTAATGTGCAATGGTTTAATTTTTCAGTACCTGGAACCACAGGAATTCCATTTTTTTTCATTAGATATCTTGCTATATTTTTATTTCCCATTTTACGAATAACATCTGATTTTGGCCCTATAAATATAATCCCTGCTTCTTCACATTCTTTAGCAAATTCATAATTTTCACTTAAAAAGCCATATCCAGGATGTATAGCATCAGCTCCACAAGCTTTAGCAATTTCAACTATTCTTTTACCATCTAAATACCCTCTTATTGCATCAGTTCCTATTCTATACGCTTCATCAGCAACTTTTACATGCAAACACTCATGATCAGGTTCAGTATAAACAGCAACACTTTTTATATGCAAATCCCTACAAGCACGGATTACCCTTACTGCAATCTCACCTCTATTGGCTATTAAAATCTTATGTATCATTACTTTGCCTTAAGCTAAAATATTATTCAAAGAAGATTAGCATAAAAATATAAAAATTCTATAAAATTGCTTATTTTTGCTAATTTTAAGAATTTTTTGATAGAATTACTCTTTTATTTTGCGCCCATAGCTCAGCTGGATAGAGCATTTGATTGCGGTTCAAAAGGTCAGAGGTTCGAATCCTCTTGGGCGTACCACTTTATTTACATTCTTTGTCTATAAAATTCTTTTCTAAAATTTTCAAATTCATCTTTTATGATAGCTTCACGCATTTGCTTTACCAAATTTAGATAGTAATGCAAATTATGAATACTTGCAAGTCTAAAAAAGGTTAATTCTTTAGCTTTAAATAAATGATTTAAATAAGCTCTTGAAAAGTTTCTACATGTATAACAAGAACATTTATTATCTATAGGAGCATGATCAGTGATAAATTCTGCTTTTTTGATATTAAATTTTCCAAAGCTAGTAAACAAAGTTCCATTTCTTGCATTTCTTGTTGGCATCACGCAATCAAACATATCCACACCTCTTGCTACATTTTCTACTAAATCCTCAGGTGTACCAACTCCCATTAAATATCTAGGGCGATTGTTATCCACATAAGGCATCATAGCTTCAACTGTATCATACATAGCCTCATTTTCTTCTCCTACGCTTAATCCACCTATAGCAAGTCCATCAAAGTCCATCTCACAAAGTGCTTGAGAACAAATTTTTCTAGCTTCAAAATCCGTTCCACCTTGGATAATACCAAAGATATTTTGCCCTATTCCCACACCTTGGCTTTGCTTTAATTTATGATAATCAATAGCTTCTTTTGCCCATTTTATAGTGCGTTTTAAAGAAAGCTCTATCCTTTCTTTGCTTGCAGGTAAAGCCACTAAATCATCTAAAATCATCATAATATCTGAGTTAAAATCATATTGTGCATCTAAAACGCTTTGCGGGGTAAAATAATGCAAACTTCCATCAATATGACTTTTAAATTGAATTCCTTTTTCATCAGGTTTGGAATTTTTACTTAAAGAAAAAGCTTGAAAGCCTCCACTATCTGTTAAAAAAGAACCATTAAATTTACTAAAACCATGCAAGCCACCCATTTGCTTAATCACCTTAGAACCTGGTCTTAAATACAAATGATAAGTATTTGCTAAAATAATTTTTGCATTTAAAATTTCACTCATATCAACAGCATCTAAACTTTTAATCGCAGCTAAAGTCCCAACTGGCATAAAGATGGGAGTTAAAATTTCACTATGTGTAGTTTTTATACGACAAGCTCTAGCATTTGCACTTTTATATTGAACTTCAAATTCCATTGATTATCCTATATTTTTTTTGCATAATCATACCAAAGACTTGCTTATAAGTTTTTTGAAAGAAAGCCTGTTTTTAACAGGCTTAAGAAATTAGTAGTTTTTTACAAATTCAACGATTTTTTCACAACCTTCAATGATATCTTTTTCATTAGTTGCATAAGAAAGTCTAAAATACCCTTCCATACCAAAACCTATGCCTGGTACTAAAGCTACTTTTTGCTCTTCTAATAATCTTTTACAAAATCTCATAGAATCACTATCAACTTCTTTACAAGAAATAAATAAATAAAAAGCTCCTTGTGGAATTTGTTCTAATTTTAACTTATCGCTTTTAGATAAAATTTCACACGCTAATTCTCTACGCTTTAAAAAAGCTTGTCTCATCATTTCAATATCACTATCTGCTTTTCCAAGTAAAGCTGGTAAAGCTGCATGTTGAATGATTGAGCAGATATTTGAAGTGCTTTGTCCTTGTAATTTTTTAACAGCATTGTTAAACTCACTCATTTTGCTTGCCATATAACCAAAACGCCATCCTGGCATAGCACCGCATTTACTAAGACCGTTAATACTTACAGTTCTATTTAAAGCATCTTCACTAACTTGCGCAAAAGCACAAAATTCTCCATCATAAACTAATTTTTCATAAATTTCATCACTTAAAACTACGATTTTAGTTCCTTCTAAAACCTTAGCTAAAGCAGTAATTTCTTCTTTAGAATATATGGCACCTGTAGGATTTGATGGGGAGTTAAACATTAAAACTTTAGTTTTTGGAGTAATAGCTTGTTTTAATTGCTCAGGAGTGATTTTAAAGCCATTTTTTGCTTCACCTTCTATAAATACAGGAGTTGCGCCTGCAAATTTCACCATTTCAGGATAACTCACCCAATAAGGACTTGGTATGATAACCTCATCACCTTCTTCAACCAAACACTCAATCGCCATAAATAAAGAATGCTTAGCACCAACATTAGTAATGATTTCACTTGCTTTATATTCTAAATTATTATCATTTTTAAATTTATATTGTATAGCTTCTATAACTTCTTTTATGCCAACAACTGGAGTATAAGCCCCACAACCTTTTTCAATAGCTTCAATTGCTGCTTTTTTAATGATTTCTGGAGTATCAAAATCAGGCTCACCTGCTGAAAAACTAATAACTTTTTCACCGTTTGCTTTTAAAGTTTTGGCTATATCAGTCATTACTAAAGTTAAGGATTCTCCTAAATTTTGAGATCTTTGACTTAGCATTTTTTATCCTTTATTTTTTGCTTTGATTTTTATTTGTGTTAATTGTTACAACTTGGAGCTTAAAAAAATCTACGAATAAAATTAAGAGTGTATATTTTTATAAATTTGTGTAGAAACTATACATTTTCTACACATAAAAATTTTATATTGTTTCTTTGAGTAATTATTCTAAAGCTTCTATATCGCTTTCATTATGATGGATAAAACGCCCATCTTTTTCTATAGTTTCAACCAAACGCCCTACTCTTTCCCATCTAACTTTTTTATTTTCATCCCATGAAAAATAAATAAACCAAGGTTGACCAACTATGTATTTATAATCTACACTCCCCCAAAATCTACTATCACTAGAGTGATCACGATTATCACCCATCATAAAATACTCATTTTCAGGCACTTTATAATAATAAGCATTAAAACCATAAATATTATTAGCACCTAATTCATCAAAAGAAGCAGGCTTCATAGCAAATTGACCTAAATTTAAATAGCGAAAAAACACACTTTCTATATCCACTCTAGAATCATAATGTATTCCTTTTTCTACAAAAGGCTCTTTTACAAAAAGTCTTCCGCCTATGATTTTTGTTTTATTAGGATAATAATCTTTCATATACTCATCACCCTCAACCATACGCACATATAAGGTTTTATTTGCAAAAACAACCTCGTCCCCACCCTTAGCCACACATCTTTTTACATAATGAATTTTTGGCTCATGTGGATATCTAAATACTACAATATCTCCTCTTTTAGGACCTTCAGCGCTTACTAAATGTCCATTTTTATTAAAATCAGGTAAAACAGGAATTTCCACCCAAGGAATATGCGGAGTTGGAATACCATAAGAGAATTTTTTTACAAATAAAAAATCCCCTACTAATAAAGTATTTTTCATAGAACCACTTGGTATGGTAAAAGCTTGTATAAAGAAAAATATAATCAATAAAACAACTATTAAAGTCCCTGTCCAAGATTGCGTGAATTTATAGATTTTTTTCAAAAAATTCATTTTTTAATCCTATTTTTAGCCGATTTTATAGTATTTTCTAAAAGCATTGCTATAGTCATAGGCCCTACTCCACCTGGTACAGGAGTAATATAACTAGCTTTTTTACTTACATTTTCAAAATCAACATCACCTACTATTTTTCCATCAACCCTATTAATCCCTACATCAACTACTATCACACCCTCTTTAACCATATCTTCTTTCAAAAGATTTGGACAACCTGCTGCTACGATGATAATATCAGCATTTTTTGTATAAGCTTTTAAATCTTTTGTATAAATATGACAAATACTCACACTAGCATTAGCATTTAATAAAAGCGTAGCCATAGGACGACCTACTATATTAGAAGCTCCTATTACAACTACATCAGCACCTTCTAATTTTATATCATAATGTTCTAAAATTTTCATAACACCCAAAGGTGTGCATGGCAAAAAACCACCTTTTAAATTTAAATTTAAATTCCCGACATTAAAAGGATGAAAACCATCTACATCTTTATTAAAATTAATACTTTCTAAGATTATATCTTTATTAATATGTGCTGGTAATGGAAGCTGAACTAAAATTCCATCAACACTATCATCATGATTTAAGGTATTAATCAAAGCCAAAAGTTCATTTTGAGTTGTATTTACATCAAGTCTATAAACCAAAGACTTAATCCCACATTGCTCGCAAGCCTTTGCTTTAGAACCCACATAAGTAGCACTAGCAGGATCTTCACCTACTAAAATCACGGCCAAACAAGGCTCTATACTTTGGGTTTTAAGTTCTAATACTTCTTGTTTTAGATTATTTTTTATCTCATCACTTAGCTTTTTACCATCTAAAAGTGTCATTTCTTTCCTTAAATTTATAGCTTTCTTTAACTTAAAAAATTGTATCATAATAAAACTTCTTTTTTGTTAAAGGTGATAAATGAAAATTATTTTATTTTTGTTTTTTATAGTTTATGGTGTTTGGGCTGAAGATTTTATCTCACCTAAAGAATACCAAGAATCCCTTTACAAAAATCCAAGAGGCATAAGTTGTGCTAAATGTCATGGTGATGGAGGACAACAAATACTAGGATATTATACTAAAAATGGAGAAAAAACACCTTTTATAGTGCCAAGTATTAAAAACACTCCTTATACACGTTTTAGAGAAATTCTAAGCCAACCTCAAGAGGCAAAAAGCATTATGCCAACTTACTCATTAACAGAAGATGAGATGAAATCGCTTTATGATTATATTACTAACAACAAAAGGAGTAAAAAATGAAAAATAATAAAAAAGCCTTTGAAGAAGCTTGTGAATATATAGCGGGCGGGGTTGATTCTCCTGTGCGTGCTTTTGCAAGTGTAGGTAGCAATCCTTTATTTATCAAGCAAGGAAAAGGTGCTTATATTAGCGATATAGAAGATAATACTTATATAGATTATGTACAAAGTTGGGGGCCTTTACTTTTTGGGCATTGTGATGAGGATATTGAAAAAGCTTGCAAAAAAGCTTTAGAACATGGTTCAAGCTTTGGCGCACCAACCCTAGCTGAAACCAAATTAGCTAAATTTATCTTAAAAGATTGGCCACATTTAGACAAAATACGCTTTGTAAGCAGTGGCACAGAAGCTACTATGAGTGCTATTCGTCTTGCAAGAGGATTTAGCAAAAAAGATAAAATCATCAAATTTGAAGGATGTTATCATGGGCATTCTGATTCTTTATTAGTAAGCGCTGGAAGTGGTGCAGCTACTTTTAACACCCCAAGCTCACTAGGAGTTTTAACCGATGTAGCTAAAAATACTCTAGTGGCTATTTATAATAACATTGATAGTGTTAAAAACTTAATCAATAATGATGATAATATAGCTTGTATCATTATAGAGCCAATTGCAGGAAACATGGGTTTAGTACCTGCTAAAATAGAATTTTTACAAGAGCTAAGAAAACTATGTGATGAGCATCAAATTCTTTTAATTTTTGATGAAGTTATGAGTGGCTTTAGAGCTTCATACCTAGGCTCTTTTGGAATTAATAATATAAAAGCTGATATAGTAACTTTTGGTAAGGTTATAGGCGGAGGTATGCCTGCGGCTGCTTTTGCTGCAAGAGCTGAGATTATGGATTTATTAAGTCCTTTGGGCGGGGTATATCAAGCAGGAACACTAAGCGGTAATCCTCTTGCTATGGCTGCAGGTTATGCGAGCTTAAAAAAAGCAAGAAATTATGAAGGTTTATATGAAAAATTAGAAAAACTAGGTAAAAGACTTACTCAAGGCTTTAAAGAAGCTGCAAATGATTGTAAAATTCCTTTGCAAGTTAATTGCGTTGGTTCTATGTTTGGATTTTTCTTTTGTGAAAACCCTGTTAATAATTATCAAGATGCTTTAAAATCAGATACTAAATTATTTGCTAAATTTCATGCACAAATGCTAAGCAAGGGTGTGTATTTGGCACCATCTCAATTTGAAACAGGTTTTATATGTGAATGTATGGATAAAAAAATCATTGATAAAACCATACAAGCAGCACAAGAAAGTTTTAAAGCCCTATGAATAAAAGACAAAAAATCATTCGCAAAGGTATAGAAGCTGCAGATGGATTAAGCCTTGGCATATCCATGGTTGTAGCTGTTTTAATCGGGGTTGGTATAGGCTATTTTTTAAAAAATTTAACCGGTATAGCTTGGCTTTTTTGGGTAGGAGTGTTTATAGGAGTAGCTGCGGCGATTTTAAATGTTTATAAAGCTTACAAAGCACAAGTAAAAAGCTATGAGGAATTTAAAGAAGAAAATCGCTATAAAGATTTAAAAAATGATCCTAAAGCCTAAAATTTTACTAAAACTCTTGCTAGGATTAAATTTACTTTTCTTAGCAGGAGTTTTTTTCTATAAAGAATTAAGCTTTAAAACCTTTATAAGCTTTGAATTTGGCTTTTTGGCTCAAAATTTAATCATTCTGATATCTTTTTTAAATTATAAAAATTTTATTTTTAAAGCAGCTAAAAATTATAATTTTACACAAAGACCTTTGCAAATTTTTGCTAAAAAACAATATTCTTTGCCAAAAATTATAAAATTTATCCATATAGATGACGATTTAAAACCAAAATTTAAAAGTATTTTTAAAAACGCATTAGCTTTTTTTTCTTTATTTAAAATTTTTGCTTATGTGTTTTTAATAGCAGGATTTTTATTTTTAGAGTTTCAAGGCTTAATGAGTATTTTTGCCTTGTTTTGTGCAATGTTTGTCACACCCATAGCGGTATTAATATATAATTTTTTAATAAGAAAATGTTGAGCTCAAAGAGAACGATTAGATCATTAACTGCATTGTTTTTTGGTATGATTTTTGTTTTTATAGGAAGTGCTTTAACGGTAAATTCTATAGCAATTATTTTAAAACATAACGATGTTAGTAATTTTTATATAGGGATAATAGGAAGTTGTTATTTTCTTGGTGCTATGGTAAGCACTATTAGCGCTCATAGGATAGTCTCTAAAGTAGGACATATAAGATCTTTTGGAATTTTTGCCATCATTTTTGGTATAGCCACTATGCTTCATAGTTTAAACTCTAATCTATATTTTTGGATGGTTTTGAGATTTTTGCTTGGTTTTTGCTATTATGCACTTTTAATGGTCATAGAATCATGGCTTAATGAAAAAGCAAAAAATGCTATTCGCTCAAGAGTAATAGCCTTTTATGAAGTAGTATTTTACTCATCATCAGGCTTTGGAATTTTACTTATGTCATTTGATTTCCCAAGTAATACAGTATTTATTTTAAGCGCTAGTTTTATTATGTTTGCTTCTATTCCTTTATTTTTAATCCGTATTAAAGAGCCGGTTTTACCACAAAAAACCAAAATTTCCATCCCTAAAGTTTTTGACATAGTACCTTTAGCTTTAGTGACAAGCTTTATAGCAGGTATGCTTTTGAATGGATTTTTCTCCATGGCTTCTTTATTTATACTCATACAAGGATTTGGCGCAAAAGAAGCTTCGATTTTTATATTTTGTACCATGCTAGGAGGGTTTATATCTCAACTTTTCATCGGAACCCTTTCTGATAAAATTAGTCGTAAATTTGCTATTATTTTATGCGCTTTTACCGCTTTAAGTGCTATGCTTTGTATTTTATTATTAAGCTATAATATTTATTTAAAATACTTTTTTGGCTTTTTACTAGGTATGGGAATGTGTTGTTTATATGCTCTTTCTTTAGCTAGAGCAAATGATATGCTTGATGATTCTAGCAAAAGAGTTGAGCTAGGTAGAGCCGTTCTTTTTACTTATTCTTTTGGTGCTTTATTTGCACCTGCTGTGCTTGGAACTTTGATGTATTATTTTGAAGGCAATGGTTTTATGTATTTTTACATTGTTTTATTAACTGTTTTAATTGCCTTTGCTATAGATAAACCAAAATTTAAAAATCTAACCAAATTTAAAAGAAAACCAGGTAATATGGTAATGCTAGATGATAACTAATATTTCTAACAATCAAAATCAATTTGCAAAAAACGAAACAAGCAAAGACAACAAAAGCGAGAAATCAGACAAAAAAACCTCACTTAATGATGCTTTAAAAAATCCTTTATTTTCTAAAAATGATCCTGAAGTCAAATTACCTAAAGATTATGTAAGCAAAATCGATCAAAAGCTACAAGAATTATTAAATAAACTTTTAGATCAAATCAAAACCAACAAAGATCCTGATTTAGCAGTATTAAAAAATCACAAAGATTTAAATTTTGCACCTAATTTTGCTAATGAAGTTAAAAAACTTCAAGCAGAGCTTTCTAAAAATCCTGAATTTGAAAAACTACTTAAAGTTTTAGAAGATCTAGTTAAACCCGCTAAAGATATCAACAATAAAAATCTTTCATCTTTGGTAAAAAATTCAGGTGTATTTTTAGAAGCAAAACTCAATCATTCTTTAAAAGAACAAAATTTACCACAAAGCTTTTTTAATCTTTTAAATACCATAAAAGGGGCTACTAGCGAAAATCTAAAACGCGATATAAGTAATTTAGATCTTAAAAATCTTGACACCACAAGTACACTAAAAGAACTTATTCGCATCTTACAAAATCATAAAAAAGATAATAAAATTTCTTTAGAAAATACAAACTACAAGACACTTTTTAAACTATTTGATAAAATAGAAAATTTTAAAAACTATATCAATAAAAACCCAAACTCCATTAGTCAAGAAAAGCTACAAAATATTGCTAATAATTTCATTAAAAATCTTAATAAAAATTTAACACTTATCAATAAAGAACTAGCTAAACCTGAAAATATAAAAATTCAAAATACGCATATACTAAAAGAACTTAGTCAAAACATTAAAGATCTTATAACACTTTTAAAAGACATAAAAAATCACAAAAACAAAACTGAAACAACACAAGAAAATTTAAATAAAACTCCACACACTAAAGACATTAAAGAAGAGTTAAAAGAGGAAATAAAAACTCCGCAAAAAAACACAGAGGATAAAAAAGAAGCTCAACAAAAACAAGAAAGCATAGCAAAAGATAAAGAAATTCAAAACACAAAAGAAGAAAAAATACCACAAAGCAAAGATATCAAAGAAAATCCTAAAGAAGAACCAAAAACACTACAAAAAAATGCTGAAGAACCAAGCAAAAATGATAGTAAAAGTCAAAATTTACAAACAAATAATACTAAATTAGAAGATATATTTAAAAGCACTTCGGGCAAAATTTTACTAGAAGATATTTTCAAACAAAATGTAAGTAAAAATCTTAATTTTAGTCAAAATTTACAAGAAGAGCTTTTAAATAATCTAAACAAAGAACTAGGCTTAATAGGAAGAAAACTCAATGAGGTTTTAAAAGCTTTAGATCCTAAAAATTATGAAGCAAAAAATTCTTTAGATGATATAAAAAACATAGAAAAAAAATTAGAACTTTCTATAAAAGATCTTGGAAAAATTACTCCAAAAGATACTGCAGAAATTTCTTCAGAATTACAAAAAGATATCAAATCCACTCTTTTACAAGTTTCCAATCTGGCTAAAAATTTAGACAATGAAAACATACTAAATCAAGCAAATCGTCTTATAGCTCAGCTTGAGTTTAACCAGCTTTTATCTTTAGCCAATAATAGCATTCATACTTTTTTACCTTTCTTTTGGGATGATTTAGAAAAATCCAATGTAGTTTTTAAGCGCGGCAAAAAAGATAAATTTTATGCGCAAATTAATCTTGAATTTGAAAAATTAGGAAAAATCAATGTATTTTTATCTCTAAGTAATGATAAATACATTGATATAAATATGATGATAGAAAATGCTAATTTTAGAAAAAAACTTTACGAAAGAGCACATGAGCTAAAAAAAGCCTTAGTTAAAGTAGGACTTCTAAGCTCTAATTTTTTCATCAGTGATATAGTTAAAAGCAAATTTCACAATCAAGAAGAATACAATGACTTTAATATGGGTTTTGACACAAGGGCTTAAAAATGGCTAAAAAAACAAAAAAAGCCGTTGCGCTAGGCTATAACAAAGAAGATCAAAATGCACCAAAAATTCTAGCTAATGCTAAAGGCGAAAACGCTGCTAAAATCATCTCTTTAGCTAAAGAAAATGGCATACCTATAAAAGAAGACAAAGACTTAGTAGAAGTTCTTAGTAAGCTTGACTTAGGTGATGAAATCCCACCTAATATGTATAAAGCAGTGGCTGAAATTTTTGCCTTTTTATATAAAGTTGCTAATGAAGATGAGACTAAACAAAGTCCGCAATCTTCTTAGAAAATTCAACTTGCTCATAAGCATTTTTGCTAAATTTTAAAAACCCTTTTTGAGCGATTAAAACTATAGTTGAACCTAGCTCAAAATTTCCAAGTCTTTGGCCTTTTTTTACAAAAAGATCTTCATAAGTATGAGTAAAATCAAAATTTGCAGCATTAGTTTGTATACTAGTATCAAAGCTAAAGTGCATTTTACCAACATTTAGCGCACCCACAAATACCATCCAAAGTATAAATTTTTCCTCCACTAAACACTTTAAAACTACTCTTTCATTTTTAGTATAAAGATTTATAATCTTGGCTAACTTTGCCTCACTCACGCTAAATAAAGCCCCACTCATATAAGTAGCACTTAAAATTTGCATATTACAAGGTGCATGATAATGATGATAATCTTTTGGAGATAGATAAATATTTGCATAATCTATGCCATTTTCTAATTCTTCTTTACTAGCTGAGTTTTTTAAAAGCTCTTCTATACTATAACTTGAACCTTTAATGCTAAAGGCTAAATTTTCTTTTAAATCATTTTGAAAGCTACTTCCAAGTTCTAAAATTTTACCATCACTTGGACTTATAAAGCCATCTTCTAATTCTCGCTCATTTAATAAAGTTCTTGTAAATAAAGCATTTAAACTCTCATATTCTTCTAAAGGTTTAAATTCACTCATATTGATATTAAAAGCATTTACATAAGCTTTATTTATATTTTTTTGTATAATTTTTGGAAATTTATATTTTGCTATGATTCCAAACATTTTTGAAGCACTATTGCTAAATCCCACTCATTCTCCTTTTAATCTAATCAAAGCTATCTCACTAGGAGCTAAAAATCTCACAGCAGGCCCCCAAAATCCAGCTCCACTACTTACATAAAGCAAACTATCTTTGCTTAATTTATAAAGCCCATACACAAAGCCTTGCTCTAAATATACTAGCAAAGAAAAAGGAAAAATTTGTCCTGCGTGTGTATGCCCTGATAAAATCAAATCAAACCCACTCACATCATAAGTTTTTACATATTTTGGCTGATGCGTGATTAAAATATTAACTTTTTCTTGATTGATTTGAGTTTTGATTTTTTCTATATTGCTTTCTTTAAAACCCAAACGCTTAGCAACCAAATCCAAAGTCCCACTTAAAGTAAAATCTCCAAAATCAATACTTTCATCTTCTAAAACTTTGAAATTTTTAAGCGTTTTAAGCTTTTTGCTTATTGCATTTATATCATTGTAATACTCATGATTTCCATAAACAAAATAAGTACCATATTTTGATTTAAAATTTTCTAACAAATTAATATAAGACATGCTAGCTATATCTGCATCGATTAAATCCCCAGCGATAATGACTATATCAGCATTTAAAGCATTAACCTCATCGATTAAGGTTTTTAAAAAATCTTCTCCTAAATTTTTCCCCAAATGCACATCAGAAAGCAAAGCTATGTTTAAATCTTCTTTTAAATTTTTAATTTTAATATCTACCTCATTAACCCTAGGTGTACTAATAGCATTTACAAAACCTTTAAACACCATACTAACGCTAAGTATAATAAGCCAAGAATCAAAAATTAATTTTAAAAACTTTCTTCTTTGGACACTGAAAATTTGCTCTTTTTTATTTCCATTAAAGAAAATCCAAGAACCAATTTCAAAAACCACTCCAAAAAGCAAGAAAAAGCAGGTAATGGTAGGAAAAATTGCTAAAATATAATAAAGCTTTTCATGCAAAAAATCCCCGCGCATATTTACAAAAAAGATTAATTCACATGCAAAAACTATTAAAACAAGAGCTAATACAAACTTCTTATAAGGTTTTAAAAAATCAACCTTACTTAAAAATCTTTTATAAATATACCAATTTGCCAAAGCAAAAAATAAAACTAATAAAGTAAAAAAAACAAACACTCTCATAGTGTAATTTTATTTAAGCAAAATTAATACTTTTTAAAGTAAAATCGCAAAAAACATTTGGGAAAGAAATTTGGCTTTAATAGATTTAATCGATGCAAATAAGAAATTTAATACAAAAATAGTTTTAGAAAATGCAAATTTTAGTGCAAATTTAGGAGAAAAAATCGCCATTATAGGCAAAAATGGCGAAGGAAAATCAAGCTTTTTAAAAGCCCTTATGGGAACTTTAAAACTAGATAGCGGTAGAGTGATTAAACAAAATAACACTAGCATAGGCATGCTAAGCCAACAAGTAAGCTTTGAAAGCACCTTAAGCGTGAGCGAAGCCATCAAAAAAGAACTTGAAGAAATTTATCAAGCCTTAAAAGAATTTGAAAACTATAACGAAAAACTAGCTCTTGATCCTGAAAATAAAGAATATTTAAAAAAAGTAGATGAATTAAGTTTATTTATAGATTCAAAAGATGCATGGAATTTAGACCAAAAAATACAAAGAATACTAGAAGAGTTTAAACTATTAGAGTATAAAGACAGAATACTTTGCTCTTTAAGTGGAGGCGAGATAAGACGCGTAGGGCTTTGCACGCTTTTGCTAAAAAATCCTGATATATTATTGCTTGATGAGCCAACTAATCATCTAGATGTATATATGAGTAGTTTTTTAGAAGAAAGATTAAAAGCTTCTAAAATGTGTGTTATTTTCATCTCTCATGATAGGTATTTTATCGATGCGATAGCGCAAAAATGCGTAGAAATAGAAGCAGGAAAATTAAGCGTTTTTGAGGGTGGGTATACGCAATATCTAGAAAAAAAAGCAGCTATTTTAGCCTCCTTAGCTAAAAGCCACGAAACCCTACTTAAGCAACTAAAAAGTGAGGAAGAATGGCTAAGAAGAGGAGTTAAAGCTAGACTTAAACGCAACGAAGGACGTAAAGAACGCATTTTTAAAATGCGTGAAGAAGCTAAGAAAAATCCAGGAGCTATCAAACGCTTACAGCTTGAAATCAAAAGAGCAAGTAAAAATTTCAATCAAACCCAAAGTCAAAACCGCAAAAAAATGCTTTTTGAACTTAAAAATATTTCAAAATCTATCGCCAACAAGACACTTTTTAAAGACTTTAATGCACGAATTTTACAAGGTGAACGCATAGCTATAGTAGGTAAAAATGGCTGTGGTAAATCTACTTTTTTAAAAATTTTACTTGATCAAATTCCGCTTGATAGCGGGGAAATTAAAAGAGGTGAAGTTAAAATAGGTTATTTTGATCAAAGTAGAAGCTTACTCAATACCGATAAAAAACTTTTAGAAATTTTTTGCCCAAATGGTGGTGATCATATTCAAGTGCGCGGTAAAAATATGCATGTTTATGGGTATTTAAAACAATTTTTATTTCCAAAAGAATTTTTAGAGCAAAGTGTGAGTGTGTTAAGCGGGGGCGAGAAAAACAGAGTTGCCCTAGCCTTGCTTTTTACTAAAGAATATGATGTATTAATCTTAGATGAACCAACAAATGATTTAGATATAGCTACAATAAATATCTTAGAAGAATATTTACTTTCTTTTGAAGGTGCGATTTTGCTTGTATCACATGATAGATATTTTGTTGATAAAATAGCAACTAAACTTTATGCTTTTGAAGAGAATGCAAATATTAACATAGAAGTTCTTTCTTATAGTGAGTATTTAGAAAATGAAAAAGAATATAAAGACTTTGAAGAATTTTCTAAAAGTTTAGAAACAAGCACTACAACAAGTGTAAAAACAAAAGAAAAATCAAGTAAAAAACTAAGCTATAAAGAAAATGAAATTTTAAACTCATATCCTGATAAAATTCATAAATTAGAAGAAGAAATCAAAGAAATCAAAAATGCTCTAAGCAATCCTGCAATCTATCAAGAACTAGGTATAAATACCCTTTATGAAAAGCTAAATTCCTTAGAAAATGAACTTAGTATTTTAGAAGAAGCTTATTTTGAGGTTTTGGAAAAAAGTGAAAGCACTGATTAACTTTATATATTTTAAATAAGATAAAATTACTCAAATTTATTTAAGGAAAAATTATGACTTTAATATCTATTTTATGTATTTACACGGCCTTTTTGGTTTTTATATCTTATATGCAAATTTCTTTTTTAAAAAAAGAAAGAGAAAAACAAGCGATTATTTTAAATGAGCATGATTATAAAAATGCTGCAAATATCGCCATAGAAAATGAAAAATACAAAATCTTTTCTAATCTTTATAATCTGATGATTAATATTTCTTGGATTAGCTTTGGCTTTTTGTATTTAAAAGAAATTTTTATAAAAGAAAATTCTACTTTAGAAAATACTTTATTTTTACTTGCATTTTTATTGATTATTAGTATTTTAAATTTACCACTTAGTTATTATGAAAGCTTTATAAAAGATAAAAAACACGGCTTTTCAAATATGACTTTAGCACTTTTTATTAAAGACAGCATTAAATCTTTAGCTCTAATGCTTATTTTTGGCTTTTTAATCATCTATGCTTTAGTGTTTTGTTTTGAATTTTTTAGCACATACTGGTGGATTGTTGCTTTTGCTTTAAGCTTTATAATCATACTTATTATAAATCTCATCTACCCTACTCTTATTGCACCTATATTTAATAAAATGAAAAAACTTGAAGATGAAAATTTATTAGAAAAAATCACTAATTTAATGCAAAAATGTGGTTTTAGCGCAAATGGTGTTTATGTTATTGATGCAAGTAAAAGGGATAAAAGATTAAATGCTTATTTTGGCGGTTTATTTAAAAGCAAAAGAGTAGTGCTTTTTGATACACTTTTAAATGCTTTAAAAGAAAAAGAACTCATTGCTGTTTTGGGTCATGAGCTAGGACATTTTGTGCATAAAGATTTGCTAAAAATGTTATTTTCTAGTGCTTTGATGCTTTTTGCTTTATTTTTTATCTTTGCACATTTACCAAGCTTTTTTTATATTGAAAGTCATTTAGATGGAGTAAATGCTGGAGTTTTTGCGCTTTTATTGATTTTTGGAAATATTTTTACTTTTATTATCTCTCCACTACTTAATAAAATGAGCCAAAAAAATGAATTTAATGCTGACTTACATGGAGCAAAACTAAGTTCTAAAGAAGATATGAAAAATGCCCTCATAGCCTTAGCAAAAGAAAATAAAGCCTTTGTTAAAACAAGTAAAATTTATACTTTCTTTCATCTAAGTCATCCTTGTATTTACGAAAGAATTAAAGCTTTGCAATGATTTCAATCAAACAAGCTTTAAAGCAAGCTTACGCAAAAGATCCTACTCACAAAGAATATATACTTTTTATTCTTTGTGAGCTTTTACAAAAAGATAAGGCTTGGATTTTTTTAAATCCTGAATTTCAAATCGATGAAAAAGTTTTTTTAGAATATGTGGATAAATTTTTAAATGGCGAGCCTTTTGAGTATTTATTTCAAAAAACGCAGTTTTATGGTTTAGATTTTTTTATTGAAAAAGGGGTTTTAATACCGCGTTTTGATAGTGAAATATTACTTGAAAGATGCTTAGAAATTTTAGATCATAACTCTTTTAAAAATATACTTGAGATCGGCTTTGGGAGTGGAATTTTAAGTATCTCTCTAGCAAAGTTAAAGCAAATTTTCATACAAGCTTGCGATATTAATCCAAAAGCGCTAGAGCTTGCTAAAAAAAATGCAGATTTTCATAATGTTTCAAATTTAATTAATTTTCAACTTTGTGATTTTAAAACTATGCAAGGAAATTTTGACTTTATTTTTTCTAATCCTCCTTATATAAAAAATAATTATCCTTTGGATAAATGGGTGCAAAATGAACCACATAATGCTTTATTTGGCGGGGATAAAGGTTGGGAAATTTTACATGAAATTATCCTTTTTGCCAAAAATCATAACACAAAAGTCTTAGCGTGTGAGTTTGGCTATGATCAAAAAGCAATTTTAAATAAAATTTTAGAAGAAAATGATTTTAAAGCTACTTTTTATCAAGATTATAATGGATTTGATAGAGCCTTTGTTGCGTGGAATTTAAAAAATTAGACTATAATTATCTTTTTATAGGAGAAAATATGAAATCAATATATTTATTTTTACTAGCAAGTTTAATTGGGATTGAAATTAGCATAGGCGTATTTTTAGCTCCGACTATATTTTATCCTGCTAAATTCATAGGCGAAGGGGTTTTAACTCATTTTCAAAGCGGACTTTTAATGACACACATTTTTGTGCAATTTGGTTATGTTTTGCTAGGTGTGAGTGTTTTATCTATTTTAATGGAAATTTTCTCATTTAAGGATAAAAATTTAACTTTTAAAATAAATTTTTCAAAATTTATGCTTTCTTTGATCATTTTGGCACTAAGTTTGCTTTTTGTATTTTACTTCACTGCTTATGTTTTAGAAGCACAAAGCTTAGGAGAAGAAGCAACTAAGACTCAAGAATTTATAAAAATTCATGGTGCAAGTGAAGTTGTGATGAAAATTATCATGTTATCACAAGTAATTTTGTTTTTTTTAAATTTTAAAACAAAAAAGTGATATAATAAATAAGTCTTTAAAAGGAGTCAAAGATGAAAATAGGCGATATAGGAACAACTCAACAAAACCATTACTTAAATCAAGCTCAAAAAAGCCAAGAAAAAGCTTTAGAAAATATAGCCGCAATGCGTGCTATAGACGGGAGCGATGGGGCAAATTTAGCCATAGCTGATTCTTTAAGAAGTCAGTATAGCACTATAGATCAAGGTATTTTAAACGCTTATGACTCAGTGGGTGTTTTGCAAATTGCAGACTCAGCGCTAAATAATATCTCAGCTACTGCAGATAGACTTAATGAACTTTCAGTACGCTCAAATAGTGCTGCATTAAATGATAGACAAAAAAGTATGCTAAATACCGAAGCAAATAAACTCATCAGCTCAATCAATGATGCATTTTCAAATGCAACTTTTAATGGAAAAAATGTTTTCCAAAGTATGGATTTTGTTGTTGGATCTGGGGTTGAAAGTATCAATTTAAATCAACCAAGCACAGCAAACTTAAGCCTTGAAAACCAAGATGGAATTCGTGATTTTCAAGATCAAGTAGGTTCTTTACGCGCAGATATTGGTGCTGGGATCAATGCTATCCATTCTAATATCAACTCATCTTTGCAAACTAGCATTAACACTAAAGAAGCTGAAAGTAAATTGCAAAATAATGACTTAGCACAAAATATCAATGATTTTAATGCAAATTACCTAAAAGAAAATGCATTTTTATTTGCAAATGCTCACTCAAATGTAATGCTACAAACTAAATTAGCAAGCCTACTTCAATAATAAAACTCCCAAATAAGGGAGTTTTTCAAGGAAAAATATGCAAGATAATGCTTTGTTAAAGCAAGTTTTAAAACATCCTTTATATGAAAAAATTCAAAAACTTAGCACAAAAGTTCAAAACTCAAATTACCTTATAAATGAAAGTTTTGATATTTTTTGTGATAAAAGCTTAGATAATGAGATTAAGGACATTGCCTTAGAATTAAAACCTTGGCGTAAAGGACCTTTTAAAATTAATGATTTGTTCATAGATACAGAGTGGCAAAGTTTTATTAAATTTAACATATTAAAGTCTTATATGCAAGAAATCAAAGACAAAGTGGTCGCAGATATTGGCTGTAATAATGGTTATTATATGTTTAAAATGCTTGAATTTAATCCTTCAAAACTCATAGGTTTTGATCCTTCTATTAAGTATTATTTGCAATTTTTACTTTTAAATTCCATTGCAAAAACTCCTATACAATATGAGCTTTTAGGTGTGGCTGATGTACCAAATTATGGCATAAAATTTGATGTGATTTTTTGTCTTGGCGTAATTTATCATCGTAGTGATCCTATAGCCATGCTAAAACAACTCAAGCAATCTTTAAATAAAGATGGTATAGTCTTTTTAGATACTATGTATATAGAAGATGAAAGAGAAATTGCACTTATTCCTCAAAAAACTTATTCAAAAATACCAAATATTTTTTTCATTCCGTCGATATTGGGTTTAAGAAATTGGTGTTATAGAGCTGGATTTAGTGAATTTGAAGTTATAGCAACTAAACAAACTGATTTTGAAGAACAAAGAAAAACACAATGGATTGATTCTTATTCTTTAGATCAATTTTTAGATGAAAACGACTCAAATTTAACTTGCGAAGGCTATGAGGCACCAAAAAGAGTTTATGTTAAATTAAAGGTGTAAAAATGGCAAGAACAGTAAGTGCTGTTAGTATAGAAGAATTAATAGATCCAGAAGAATTAAATCGCATTAAATCAGAACTTATCACTTGTCCAGGGATAAACAATACTTTAGCAGGAAGCATTTCTCATATAGAAAAAAATTTCGCCAAGGGTATTTTAATCACAACCCATGATATGGCAGTAGATGAGCTAGGATTAGTGCATAGTGGTTTTGTATTTAATGCAGCAAATTATATAGCACAAGCTGCAATCAATAAAGAATTTAGTGTATTAATAGGCTCAAGAAGTTTTTTTTATGCTCCTTTAAAAGTTGGAGATATTCTAAATCTTGAAGCAAGTGCATTATTTAGTGATGACTCAAGAAAAAGAGAAGTTAAAGTGGTTGGTTTTGTCAATGAAATTAAAATTTTTGACGCATCATTTCAAGTAATTACCACCGATGATCATATATTTAAACTCAAACAAAATCAAACTGCCACAAACAACAATCAAAACCAACAAGAACCAGCCAAACAAGAAACTACACAAGAAGAGCTTAATGCAGTCTTAAAAGGAATCGGGGGTTAAAGGCAAATCCACCCAATTCTTTGGGCATTCTTTATGATAAGTCCCGCTTGCATCATAATATTCTTTACAATCATCATAAAAGCGGTTTGAAATTCCTCTTTCATTTACAAAGCAACCGCTAAAAAATAATACTAAAAACCCTAGAAAAAATACACTTTTAAACATTTCTCATCCTATTTTAATCTTATTTGCTTACGCCATTTATAAGGCTCTATAGGATTTTCATCAACCCATAAACCTTTTTTGTTTTCTTTGGCATAAGTTTGCTCATTTACATACAAATCACTATAATGTTCATAAGCCCAAGCAAAGCCATTTTTAACCATAACTTGATTAATATCTTTATCATTTAAATATACAATGGCTAAAATTCTACCATATTTATCCTCATCTTTTACATTCAAAACCACTTCTTTATTCAACACAATTGCATTTAAAAATTGCGTAGCCATTTTTCCATAGGCTTGATCACTCTCAGGCGCGTCTATACCAAAAAGTCTAATTTTAAGCTTCTCATCTTCAAATTTAGCCTCAATAGTGTCCCCATCTATCACACGACTTATTTTAGCATTAATATACGAGCCACTATCATAATTTAAAATATAAGCAAAAGCAAACAAAAAAAGTACAATTAAAAATTTCTTTGGATCTTTTAATAAAGTTATCAATAATTTAATTTGCTTTTTAGAAATTTTCATTTAAACCTCATCTATATAAAAATATGCCATAATTACAATAAAAAGGAGATTTTATGCAAAAAATTATACAAAATTTTAAACAAATTACTCAAATACCTCATTGTAGTTTTAAAACCGAAGAATTAAAAAATTTTCTCATTGACTTTGCTAAAAGTCAAAACTGCCAAGTAAGTGTTGATAAAGCAGGTAATATCCATGCATATAAAGGAAACCCTAAAATTTGCTTACAAAGTCATTATGATATGGTTTGCATGGGAGAAGCTCCAAATATACAAATGTATAAAGAAAATGGATATTTAAAAGCTAAAAACTCAAGTTTGGGTGCAGATAATGGTATAGGAGTATCATTAATGATGCAGGCTTTAAAAGACTTTGAAAATATCGAATGTCTTTTTACCAATGATGAGGAAGTTGGACTTTGTGGAGCAAATAATCTTGCACATACTTTAATTTCAAACAAGCTGTTAAATTTAGATCATGAGAGTGATGATGAAGTTGTTATAGGTTGTGCTGGTGGTGTGGATATTTTTGCTAACTTAAACTTAGAAATAGGCGAAAAAGAAGGCGAATGCTATGAAATAGAGGCAATTGATTTTAAAGGCGGACACTCGGGAATTGATATTGTTAAAAATATTAAATCATCTATTAAAGAAGCAAGTTATTTTATCACTCAAAACCAAGGCGAGCTTTGTGAATTTAGCGCAGGTGAGAGAATTAATTCTATACCAAAACATGCTAAAATCATAGCATTTTTTCAAAATCCTCCAAAAGAAAATAATCATTTTAAAGTAAATTATCTAGGTAAAATCAAAAGAACATATTATAAAAATTCTCAAATCATTTTAAATCTTATCAATGCTTTTGCACAAGGTGTTAGAACTTTTAATCATCAATTAAATTTAGTCCAAACAAGTATCAATCTTTCATTAGCTTATGAAAAAGAAGGTAAATTTCATTTTGAACTTTTTGCAAGATCAAATGATTTACAAG
Source organism: Campylobacter sp. IFREMER_LSEM_CL2101 (assembly GCF_025771825.1). Taxonomy (NCBI): domain Bacteria; kingdom Pseudomonadati; phylum Campylobacterota; class Epsilonproteobacteria; order Campylobacterales; family Campylobacteraceae; genus Campylobacter; species Campylobacter sp. IFREMER_LSEM_CL2101. The sequence continues at coordinate 45,584 of NZ_JAKMQZ010000007.1, read as the reverse complement.
AGCTTAAAACTATAGAATTTGAAACCTTAACTTATTTTAAAATGCAAAATTGTGAAGTTTCAAGTGCGAATTTTTATCCACCTTGGGCTAATAAAGATACTAATTTTGGAGAAGAAATTCTAAGCTATTTTAAAAAAGAAAATCCAAATGCCAAACTTTACACTATACATGCTGGTTTAGAATGTGGCATTATCAGCGAAAAACAACCGCTAGAATGTTGCTCCATAGGGCCAAATATCCATAGCCCTCACTCAACAGATGAAAAATGTGAAATAGCTTCTATTGAAAAAATCAGCAAAATTCTTTTTGCTGTCTTAAAAAATTACCAATAAACTGAAAAAAACCAATATTTTGACAAACAAATTCAAAATATTGGTAAATATTTATTTAAATAATAAAAAATTTTATTTACTATTAATAAAACTTACACTATACTCTCGCATATTTTAAAAACAAGGAGAGAGTATGGAAATGCTAACTAGCCTTAGCGAAGGCACTCAATTTAGTATCCAACTAGCCGTAGTTCTCATTTGTCTTTTCTATGGGGCAAAAAAAGGTGGTATCGCTCTAGGTTTATTAGGCGGTATAGGTTTATTAGTTTTAAGTTTTGGTTTTGCTGTAGCACCTGGAAAACCTTCAATCGATGTTATGCTTACCATATTAGCTGTTGTTGTTGCTAGTGCAACTTTACAAGCTAGTGGTGGTTTGGATGTAATGTTACAAATCGCAGAAAGAGTTTTAAGAAGAAATCCTAAATTTTTAACCATCTTAGCTCCTTTTGTAACTTGTTTTCTAACCATGCTTTGTGGAACCGGACATGTTGTTTATACTATGATGCCTATTATTTATGACATTGCTATTAAAAATGGCATACGCCCAGAAAGACCAATGGCTGCTTCTAGCATTTCTTCTCAACTTGGGGTTATAGCAAGTCCTGTTTCAGTTGCTGTTGTAAGTTTAACTGCATTACTTTTAAATCCAGAAATCAATAAACATCCTTTAGCGGGATTTGATGGCTATGTAGATTTACTTGCTATTACTATACCTTCTACTTTAGTAGGCGTTTTAGCTATAGGAATTTTTTCTTGGTTTAGAGGAAAAGATCTTGATAAAGATGAAGAATTTCAAGCTAGAATCAAAGATCCAGAGCAAAGAGAATATATCTATGGCGATAGTAAAACTCTTCTTGGGCAAAAACTTCCAACTATTCAATGGGTAGCTATGTGGATTTTCCTAGGCGCTATTGCAATAGTGGCTATACTCGGAGCCTTCCCAGAACTTAGACCACAATTTACCTCAAAAGGTGTTACTAAACCTATGAATATGGTCGCAACCATTCAAATGTTTATGCTTTTAGCAGGTGCAGCACTCATCATCTTTACTAAACTTGATGCAAGTAAAATTGCAAAAAATGAGATTTTTAAATCAGGTATGATAGCTTTAGTGGCTGTTTTTGGAATTTCTTGGATGGCAGATACTATGTTTGCAGTACATACTCCTATGATGAAAGAGTCTTTAGGTAATATCGTTATAGAACACCCTTGGACTTATGCAGTTATGCTTTTATTAATTTCTAAATTTGTTAATTCTCAAGCAGCAGCGATTGCAGCATTTGTACCACTTGCATTAGGTATTGGTGTTGAACCAGGTATTATCATTGCTTTTGCAGCAGCTTGCTATGGATATTATATTTTACCAACCTATCCAAGCGATCTTGCAACTATACAATTTGACAGATCAGGTACTACAAAAATAGGTAAATTTGTTATCAATCACAGCTTTATCTTACCAGGTTTAATTGGTGTAATTGTTTCTTGTATAGTAGGTTATTTCTTAGCTTTAGGTGCAGGATATTTATAAAACTAAAGGGCTTTAAAAAAGCCCTTTTTTTATTTAAATGCTTTTTCCAAATCAATAGGCATAGCCTGATAACCAGTACTTGCTCCACTAAAGCGAATTTGCACCGAAGGTTCTTTAGCTCCCCATTTAAACTCATCTATTTCAGGTTTTGGTTCTCCTATAGCAACACCCTTGCTTAAGTCAAAAGACATTCCAGCACTAGCGCTATAAACCATAATAGAATTTTTATCTTTATGATACTCAGTTAAAGAAGTAATAGGTGAAAACCATTCATTGCCTCTTTGCTTTCCGTATTCCCATACCTGTTCTACGGTTTTATTTTTTTGATCTATTTTATATACAACCGCTCTTGAATATTTCATCGAAGCAAAAGCAGGTTGTGTTATAGCTCTTGCATCGCCATTATCAAAAGCTGTAATGTAAATATATCTTTTATTAGATTTTTCATCTATTCTAAAGGCAGTATGCTGTGTCCATGTAAAATCAAAGCCACCTTCCTTGTTTTTATAACCAGGACATTTACTATAATCATCTTCACAAATTATATTTTTGCCATTTTTATCAATAGGTTGTAAAAGTGCTTTTTTATACTTTTCTCCCCAGCCCTTATGTGCTCCTAGTATCCATTTTACTTTTTTATCACGTCCGATTTTTATAATAGCACTTTGATGACGACTTGAAATGATAATGCTATCATCACTTGGATCATAATCTACACTATTTACATGAGCCCAGTTACGCCCTACTCCAGTGCCTGCTATATCCCCAAAAATTTCACTTGTATCCATTTTGGCTAATTCTTCATTGCTTAGAGTTTTACCCGCTTTTGAAACATCTACATTTAAACAAACCGCACCTTGATCTAAAACTTTGATAATATTAGCTCTATATGGATCTAAAATTTCAAAAAGCCTCCACTCATCTACTACATTGCCATTTTTATCAACTTCTACTATCACATCACGCACCGAGCGCACATTTTTACCATCAGGACGCTTAACATTAGCCAAGGCCACTCTTAAAAGATAATTACCATTTGGCATTTGGCTCATAGAATGAGAAAAATCTATATAAGAAGAAGGTAAAAGGCGGTTAAAAATTTCTCTACCCATTAAATCATATTTTACATATCTTTGACCAAACCCAAAGCTTAACGCCCCATCTAAGTTTTGTCTAAAGCCCATCATAATGCCACGATTATAAATATTGTTTTTATCCATTAGTTTATCATTATCTAAATACCAACGAATTTCACCCTTTGTGTCGACAATGAAGACATTAGAAGCCTCATCCCATTCTAAAGCACCACCACTTGGATTATTCCATATAGCTTGAGAGCTTTTTGCACTGTATTTTCCTGGAGTATTATTTACTAGATACAATCTATCTTCAAATTCTTTACCTACTTTAATCACTTCCACTTTTTCAAAAGGCACACCTCTTTGCATAAGACTTCCACTTGGCTCTATATTTACCCCACTAGTTGCTATTTTATATACCTCATCTATTATTTTTTCACTTTTTCCAAAAGCACTTTTAGTATAACTTACTTTTACTGTATTAAAATACGATGGATAAAGTCCAAAAACAGGAATTCCTCCATAAGTTTTGATTTTACTAGGGCTAACCTTATAAGATATAGTTTGCCCATTTGGTTTTGGAACTATAGTTACGCTTACATCGCTTAGTTTATATCCACCATCCATAATTACAGCGCTAAGCGGAGATAAACCATAAGGATTAAGCTTTATAGCTCCAATTTGCCCTTGCACTTGATAATCCACTTTAGCACCACTCATCCCACCTATACCAAAAGCAACATTAGGTAACAAAGCCATGCTTGCAAGCAAGCTAATGCTAATGATTTTTTTAAATTTCATATTTTTTCCTTTTTTAGCGGATACATATCACTTAGCAGAAAGTTCTTTAACTATACGGACTAGTTCTTCCAAAGAAGTGATATACTCAGGATTGATTTGATATTTACCATTTACCACAAAAGCAGGTGTGCCATAATTTCTTGAAATTTCATTAGCCACATCATAAGCAGCTAAAAGCTCTTTGGCTTCTTTAGTTTGTAAAAATTTTTGCAATTCTTCTTTACTAGCACCAATAACATTTAAGCCTATTTTATAAAACAAATCAAGATCATTTAAATTTAACTTTTGCTCAAAATGACTTATAAAATACACATCAGCAAGCTTATAAGTAAGACTTTTTTCACTAGCAACATCTAAACCTAAAGCTTTTTCTTTAAAAGAAGCTAAAGCAAACATCTCATTTAAAGCACCACCATACTCACTCATAGAACTTACCGAGAAAAGATCATATTTTAAATTTGGCAAAGCTTCTTTAACCTTTGCTAGAGTGTGAAATTGATGATGATTATAGCAATGAATACAACGATAAGAAAAAATTTCTATCAGTGAATTTTGTGCATTTGGGATAGGTGTTTTTAAAGTAATATACTCTTTACCCTCACTTAACGCATTTGCGTTTGTACTAAAAACAAAAGCTATAATAGCTAATAATTTAGACATTTTTTGCAACACTTGCATGATTTTCCTTTTTTTGATGATATAAAATACAATTCTAACATAAGATATAAAATCAAGAATGTTTTATGCTTTTCTTATAGCGTTTTAGATAAAATTTACTAAAATTTATAAGGACTTTCATGCGCTTTGATTTAATACCACTTCAAGAATTCATCAAAAATAATGCAAAAACGCCAACTAAAGACATCATAAAAGATTTTAAAGTCAAAATAAATGAATTTTTATCTCAAGCTTCAAAAGCAAATGAAGAAGATTATCAAAAGAAAGAAATATCAAATTTTTTAGAGAAAACATACAACTACAAAACAAACATAAAAGGCAATATAGATTTAACTATATATGTAGATGATATTGCAAATGTTATATTTGAAATAAAATCCACTATAAACAAAAAAGAATTCCCACAATCAAACCAAGACTTATCATCTAAAGCGTTTTATGAAAGTGTTTTGTATTTTTTAAGAGAAAGAAAAGGCAATAAAAACAATTTTATAAAATTCATCATTATTTGCACTGCAAAAGATTTTTTTATCATAGATGCAAAAGAATATGAAAAATTATTTGAAAATGATAAAACTATCATCAGGCATTATAAAAATTGCGATGAAAAACAAGGCACTAACACAAAAACACAAGAATTTTATGATCAACTTTCATCTTATTTGAAAACCCTTGATAAAAATTTAAAATACACACATTTTGAATTAAGAGATGATTTAGACGAAACAACACTTAGCTATATTTATCAAATTCTCTCACCGCAAGTTTTATTAAAAGAAAAAACAACCCAAGATGCTAATGCTTTAAATGAAAATTTTTACAAAGAATTGCTTTATATACTAGGTTTAAAAGAAGAGGGAGATAAAAGCAAAAAAATCATCTTATCAGACACTCCAAACACACTAAGCCATGCTATAAGACAAACTTATAAAGATATAAGTTTTGATGATATTTTTGCTCTTTTAATTACTTGGAATAATAGAATTTTATTTTTAAGATTATTTGAGTCTATGCTTTTATCTTTTAATCACATGCAAAAACCTTTCTTAACAATAGAAAAAATTCCAAATTTTGCAAAATTATCCGAGCTTTTCTTTGAAGTTTTAGCCAAAAAAGAAAACCAAAGAAGTATTAAAGAATTTGATTTTATACCTTATTTAAATTCATCTTTATTTGACAAAAACACACAAGAACAACAGCACAAAGACATAAGATTGCTTGATTCTAAGCCACTTGAAATTTTTCAAGGCTCTAAATTATCACAAGAATACAAAAATCTAAAATCCTTACCGCTTTTAGAATATCTTTTTACGTTTTTAAGGACTTATGATTTTACTACCACAAGCAAAGATATACAAGATAATCAAAAAATCAACCACGACAAACTCATAAACGCAAGTGTTTTGGGAAATGTTTTTGAAAAGCTAAATGGTTACAAAGAAGGAAGCTACTATACGCCAAGTTTTATCACTTCATACATGTGCAAACAAAGCATAGAAAAAGTCGTGCTTGATAAATTCGAACAAGAGCATTCTTTAAAAGCAAGCTCGATAAGTGATTTAAGAGTATTAATCGATAGAAATTTCACTCTAGAAAAACAAAAAGCTTATCTTGACACCATACTAAGTATAAAAATCTGCGATCCAGCTGTAGGAAGTGGGCATTTTCTAGTTTCAGCTTTAAATGAGCTTGTTTATATTTTATATCAACTAGGGCTTATAAAATCTTTACTTAGAGAAAAACTAATCCTAGAAAATGATGAGCTTATCATCTATACTAATGATAAAGGAATTTTTAATTACCAAAAACCAACTTTTCAAAACGATCCTATTCATCAAATTCAAAAAGAGCTTTTTGAGTGCAAAAAACTCATCATAGAAAATTGTCTTTTTGGGGTAGATATCAACCCAAACTCATGTGAGATCACTAAACTAAGGCTTTGGATAGAGCTTTTAAAATATAGCTTTTATATCTTTGAAAATGACAAAAACACAAATACACTTCAAATTTTACCAAACATCGACATCAACATAAAATATGGGAATTCTTTAATAAGCTATTTTAACGCAGATAGAAATTTTTCTAATTATCCAAACATTAAAGAAAGCATTAATCAATACAAACAAGCCGTAAAAGACTATAAAGAAGGCTTTTATGAAAATAAAGCTAAGTTACTAGAAAAAATACTTCACATTAAAGAAAGTTTTAAAAATTTCTGCTTGAAAGACATTTACGCAAATAAAATTAAAGACCTTGTAAGAGATGCCAACAAATACTCTGAAAAATATGGCGATTATTTAGCACAAGATGAATTAGATCCTAAATTTAAATTTTTATTTTCAAAAAATATTTTTGAAATTGACTTTGACAAAACGCAAGCAAAAAAAGAATTTGAAGCACTTAAATCATCTTATGAAAATATTTTTAACTTAGAAAAATTTAATCCTTTTGAATGGCGTTTTGAATTTCCTGAAATTTTAGATGAAAATGGTAATTTCAAAGGGTTTGATCTCATCATTGGTAATCCACCTTATATATCAGCGCCATCACAACTTGAAAATGAAAATTTAGCACTACAAAGACAAACAATAGCCGATTTAAAAAAATATAAAAGCTTATATCAAAAATGGGATTTATACATACCATTTATTGAACTTGGAATTTCAGAACTTTGTAAAGAAAATGCAATATGTGCTATGATAATACCTTATCCTTTTACAAATCAACTCTATGCAAAACCATCAAGAGATATAATAACAACAGAATTTAACCTTTATGAACTCACAGATTTACAAGATGTGAAAGTTTTTGATAATGCAGTAGTAACAAATTGTATAGTATTTATCTCAAAAAACAAATTTCAAAATAATATCACTATATCAGGCATTGATGAAAATTTACAAATACGTGCTTTTTTAGACAAAACCTATGACAATCTAATCCAAGATAAAAAAACCTTAATTTTTAACACAACATCACAAGAGAGAAAAATCGACAAGCACAAAGATTTAAATACTTTGGGAGATTTTTGCTATATAAGTAAAGGTATGGTTTTAAATGCAGACGAAAAAACAGCCAAAGGGGAATTTAAAAAAGATGATTTAATTAGCAATATCAAAGATAAAATTCATTGTAAAGAATACGTAGAAGCAAAAGATATAGAAAAATATACCATAAAAAGAATAAGATATTTAGAATACAACACTCCACGCTCTCCATCTAAACTAAGTCGCCCTACTTTTCCACAATTGTATGAAAATGAAAAGATAATGATTAATACCTTAGGTAATATTAATTGTATATTTGACACTAACAATATAATCCACAATCATTCTTTAACATCATGTGTTTTATGGAAAAATTTAAAAGGTGTGGAAAACAAAAGCATAAGTGGTAGTATTAAAAAATTTTCAAGATTTTCAAGAGACGAATTAGAAAAACTATCTTTAGATATGAATTTAAAATACATACTAGGAATTTTAAATTCTGAATATGCGAATATTCTACTAACTAATATTAGAGGTGATGCTAAAAATATATACCCAGAATATATTAGAAATATCCCTATCCCAAAAATAAATTCTAAAAATGAAAAACTAGCAAACGAGCTTATAAGTTTAGTCGATGAGATTTTAAAAGCTAAAGTTCAAGACAAAAACACAAACACCAAAACCCAAGAAGATAAAATAAACTCTATCGTTTATAAACTTTACAACCTAAGCAAAGAAGAAATAAAAATCATTGAAGGTAAGTAATGGAAAATATAAATATTTTAATAGCAAAGGAATTGAAAATTCCAGTTGAAAAATGTTATTTAAATCATGACGAGCTAATTATACAATCTGTAGATCTAGAAGAAGTAAATATTTATATCTTGCAAAATAATTTTAATATACAAAAGCTATATATTGAAGAAAGTAATATTCAATCTATAGTATTTTCTACCAATGTCACTATGAGGATTGATTTTGTAGGATGTAAGTTTCAAAATTTTCATTCTCAAACTATCTCGTATAAAGAAAAAATAAATATAGCGCATAGCGTTTTTTATGGAAATGCTTATTTTTCTTATGCTGAATTCCAACAAGAAGTAATATTTAAAAATGTTGTTTTTGAAAAAAAAGTAACTTTTGCATCATCAGAATTTAAAAAATATGTAGAGTTTGATGTAGTGTATTTTAATGGAGAAACAAATTTTGATTATTCTGTTTTTAAAAGCAGAGTCATGTTTAATGAAACATATTTTAATGCAGAACAAAAATCAAATAGATTGGATATTATTACAAGTAATGATAATATAGAAACTAGTTTTAGAGGTGTTGTTTTTGAAGATAAAATTGACTTTCAGCACTCTTTTTTTTATTCTAGAGTTGATTTTGTTAAAGCCAAATTTAAAGATGAGCTTTGTTTTCAAAAAACCAAATTCTTAGCTGAAAATACATATAATAATATAGAAATTAAAGAAAATTTCTTCACAGACACAATTTTTAAAAAAAAGGTAATTTTTGTTAATGTTATTTTTAAATCTAGTGTATATTTTAGACTTTTAGTTTTTGAAGATGAAGTTAGATTTGTAAATACAATATTTCATAGAAATATTTGTTCTTTTGATGAAATTAGATTTTCTAGATTTAGTTTAATAAATGATAAAAATTATAAAACTGATATTTCTATAGATTTTACCAATTCATCTTTTGATGGAATGGTATTTTTTAATAATGTCAATTTTGTTGGAATGAAATTTAATAATGTGATATTTAATGACAATGTTAATTTTAACAAGACAAAATTGTTAAATAAGCCAGAATTTATAAACTGTACCTTTTCTAATCAATTTAATATAGAACATAAGCATATAGAATATAATTTTAGTGAGATTGAAAAAAAACAAGAATACGATAAATTGTTAAACTATAGAGATTTATTTAGAAAATTAAAAAGCAACCGTATAGCTCATCATAATCTAATCGATGCTTCAGAGCTTAGAACACAAGAGCTTTATGCTAGAGAATTAGAACTAAAACATAAAGAAAATAAAAATTTAAAAGATACTATCGAGCAATGGCAACTTTTCTTTTATCGCAAACTTTGCGATCATCATACAGATTTAGTTTTAAATGCAAAATGGCTAATTTTTACCATAGCTTTATATATCTTGCTTATAGGAAAAATTTGGTATATATATCCCATAGCATTAATAAGTTTTTTTATTATTGATGTTTTTTTTAAAACAAAAAATACCTCTATAATAATATCATCTATAATAATTTTTATAACATTATGCAATCAACCCAAAATGATTTTAGCAATACCAAATTTATTAAGTAATGATTTTAACTGGTGGCAAAATTTAATCACATCAATTTATATCATAGTTTTTGGTTTAATCATCTTTTCCTTGCAAAAAACAGCAAGAAAAAATACTATCATACCAAATTAAAGGATTTTAAATGCAAATACGAATTTATTATGAAGATACCGATGCAGGTGGGGTGGTATATCATAGCAACTACTTAAAATTTTGCGAAAGAGCAAGAAGTGAGATATTTTTTCAAAAAAATGCAAAAATTTTTGATAAAAATACAGGACATTTCCTACTTACTAAAGCAAATTGTAACTTTTTAAAACCCGCTAAACTTGGAGATCTCATAGAAGTAAAAACATTTATCACAAAGATTAAAAAAGCTTCAGTTTGCATAAAGCAAGAAATTTATAAAGAAAACACCAAGCTTTTTGAAGCTGATTTTACCCTAGCTTTTTTAAAAAATGAAAAAGTAGCCCCTATAGATGAGGCTATAGCTAGGGTTTTTACTGATCTTGCAAAGGAGTAAAACCTAAGCCTTGCGAGCGAATGATTTTAACCTTATAGTCAAATTGATTATCATTTAAACTCTCATCGAAAATTCTTTGAGAGTCTTTATCTAAAAACTGCGTATAAAAATAATCAAGACCCACGCTAGTTGCATACGCTATCCAGTTATAATTAATATTTTGCGAAAAAAGCTCATTAAGATAGCTTAGGGTTTGATCTTCATTAGAAATGGAATTTGCTAGCAAAAGTTTTTTTCTATCATTAATTTGCGTTAAGCTTAGCAAAATAGGATTATAATTAATCTGAGTTGATAATAGCACAAAAGGTTCTATATCATAAGTTCTTATTTGCGAGCTTATAAGTGCTGTTTTTATCAAAGAAGTATTTAAAATAATACTAGAATCTTGAAAACTTCTATTTTGATTTAAAATACTTCTAAAATCAAATTTAGAACTATTAATAGTATAAATTTTCTCACTACCATTCCCTGCGTTTAAAACATTCTCATCTAAGCGATTTGCCAAAGGTGTTCCGTCTGAAAAAATAATATTTTTACCATTTGAATACTCTAAAAGTCTTTGAATTTGTTTTTGATAATCTATACTTCCAAAATATACATTTTCATTTTGCGTATCAAAATTTCTTTTGTGCGCAGTTGGTATGAAAACTTTTACATTTAAATCAAGATTTTCTTTTAATAAATTTTTCACACCCTTATCTGTAAAACCTGCGATAATATAATTAAATTTTTCTTCTTGAGCTTGTTTAAAAGCTTTAGTTATCTTGTTCTCATCTTCTGTGCCTATTAAAAACACCTTTACTTTTATTTGCGCTCTTTGTCTTAGCAAATACGCTATGCTTGAATTTATAATAGTATTAGAATAGCTTTTAATCGTTTGCTCAGGTAAAATAATAGCTAGTTTTACACTAGCATTTTTTTGAATTCTTTTTTCAAAATCTATAATGGAATTTAAAAGTTTAGTATAGATATTAACCAAAAGTTCATTTGCATTATCACTGTTAAATCTTGATAAGAAATTAAAATAAAGTCCTGTTTCTAACAAAGTAAATAAACAATCATTATCACAATTTTGAAATTCTAAATTAGGATAAAAAGACTCACTAGGTTCTATGGGTGATGGTTTTTGCTCTTTTGCAAAAGCACTTAAAGTTAAAACAAAACTCATCATCAAACAAACTAAACTTTTTCTCATAAATAACCTTTTATTTTTTTAATATCTTCTATAAATTCAGTATAAAAGCTAGGATTTTTACTCACAAAATTCAAATCATAACTTGGCAAAAGCAAAGCATTATTAAAACGCATACATTGCCCTTTGTATTTTTGAAAATTCTCAAAACCCAAACTCGCAAAAGCTTCTTGACCAAGACATAAAATAATCTTTGCTTTTACAAAATCAAGCTCATTATAAAAATATGGCAAGCATAATTTTAATGCTTGATCATCTATTTTAAAATTACTAAAACATTTAAACATATAAGAAAAATATATTTCATCTTCTTTTAAATTTAAAAGCTCTTTGCATAATCTTAAAAACTCTTGCTTATTTTTAGAAGCAAAAAACTTTCCACTTTCATTTTCTTCTCTATCAATAAAAGCTTGATAAATCAAAATTTTAGCATTTTTGGCTTCTTTTTCCATTAAACTATACTTTCTTAATTTAGAAAAATGACAAAGATTGCAAGTTTTCACTCTTTCATTTAATTCTTTAAAGTTTAAGTTAAAATGTCTAATTTTCTTTTGTTCGTTAAAGTATTCATAGCCAAAAGCTTTTAGATAATACAAACTGCGTTTATTCATCACATCAATGCTTCTAAATTTTCACCCTCTAAACGATAAGTTCTCCACTCGCTCATATGTCTTGCATTTAACTTGGTATAAAATTCAATACCCAAATCATTATCATTTAAACAAACCCACTCTAAGCGTTTGAGATTTTTTTCTTTACAAATTTGTGCTAAGTATTTAAAAACAGCTCTAGCATAGCCTTTTTTTCTATGTTTTGGCTGTATGTAAATATCTTCTAAGTACAACCCACCCAAACCCCAAAAAGATGAAAAAGTAAAATAATACATCACATAACCTATTATCTCACCATCAACCTTTAAGCTCAAAGCCTTAGCGTATTCATATTTAAAAAACGATTCTTCAAGTTCTTTAGTTGTGCATTTTACATCATCAAGCATATTTTCATGAATAGCAAGCTCTTTGAGTAATTCCAAAATTTTTTCTAAATCTTCTTTTTTACTCTCACAAATTTCAAAAGCCATTATTTTTCCTTAATTTACAAAATAAAATCAAAATTTAGCAAAAAGTTTTAAAATAACTCTTAATTAAAAGCAGATTTAAGTAAGATTTTGCTAACATACTCGCTTATTATTTTGTTTTTTATTTTAAGTTAAGGAAAAAATATGAAAAGAACATACCAACCACATAAAACCCCTAAAAAAAGAACTCACGGCTTTCGTGTACGTATGAAAAGTAAAAATGGTCGCAAAGTGATCAATGCTAGACGTGCTAAAGGTAGAAAAAGATTAGCGGTATAAAAGATTTTCTAAGTATTAATGACTTAGGAGAGTTTGCAACAATTTATAAAGAAGGTAAAAAATGGCATTGCGAAGGCATGATCATCTTTTACATTTTAAGCGATGAAAAAAAATTCGCTGTTGTTGCTAGCAAAAAAGTTGGAAAAGCTGTCGTAAGAAATAGAGCCAAAAGGCTCTTAAGATCAGCTTTTTTTCAGGTTAAAAATCAAGTTGAAAACGGAAAATACATACTTGTAGCTAAAACAAGTATTAATGAAATTCCTTTTTTAAAATTAGAAAAAAACTTGAAATGGGGTTTGAAAAAAATAGGATGTATAAAATAGCTTGTCTAAAACTTATCAGATTTTATCAACTCTTTATCAGTCCTTTTAAACCACAATGCTGTAGGTATTACCCAAGTTGCTCTGAATATGCCTTGTGGCAATTTAAAAAAAATAATATTTTTAAAGCATTTGGTGCAGTTTTTTTAAGAATTTTAAAATGCAATCCGTTTTTTAAAGGTGGTATTGATTATCCTAAGATACGCAAGAATAATCTAAACTCAGGTATATGTTTTAAACCTAGTTTTAACGCTTTAAAACAACTCAACTATCTTTATATCCCTTGCAACGATAATCAATTTTTTTTAATTAAGATTATATTTCCAAAGGACAATCCGTGTCAGAAAATTTATCTCAACAAAAACGCATTTTAATTGCTGTTGTATTATCATTTTTATTTTTTGTAGTTTATGATTATTTTTTTATCCCCAAAGCTCCACAAACTGAGCAAAATATCACCCAAATAGAACAAAACAACTCAGCTCCACAAACCACAACTGCAAATACAAATACACAAGCTCCAAAAACAGAACTTAGTGTTAATCAAAAAGAAGAAATAGCAGTTGTTAAAAGTGAACATTTTGAAGCACATATTGACTCTTTAGGTAGGATAGCTAAATTTTATCTAAGTGATGAAAAATATAAAGATGAAAATGGTAAAAGTATTAATCTAGTAGATACTTCCTTATCGCCTTTACCACTAGAAGTAAGATTTAGCGATGCAAAAATCAATCAAGAAGCTTTTAATACTTCATATACCACAAGTCAAAAAACTATCAATGTAAGCAATGAAAACACAACTTTAATTCTTACTCAAAATCTAAACGATTTAGTAGTAACTAAAAAAATTACTTTCCATAAATATGGAAACTATGATTTAGAGGTTAATCTAAGTAAAGACGCAGCTTATTTTATCACTCCAGGTTATCGTCCAAATATAGCAGTTGATAGCTATACAGTGCATGGGGTTTTAATCTTAGATAAAGATGATAAAATCACAATGTTAGAAGATGGCGATGTAGAAAATGATGAAAGTTTTTCTAATGTAACCCTTATGGCAGCTTCAGATCGCTATTATAGCGCCTTCTTTTATAATTTTGAAAAACCACTTAATGCTGTAGTTACTAAAGACAATCACGAAAACTCTATCGTTTTTGCAAGTGCGACAAATACTTTTAAAGCAAGCGGTTATGTTGGCTCAAAAGAGCATGAAATTTTAAGAAGCATTCATGCGGATTTAGATGATGTTGTGGAATATGGTTGGTTTACTTTTATAGCTAAGCCTATGTTTGAATTTTTAAATTTCTTACATGGCTACATGGGCAACTGGGGTTGGGCTATTGTAGTGATGACTTTAATCGTGCGTATTATTCTTTTCCCACTTACTTATAAATCAATGATTTCTATGAATAAGCTCAAAGATTTGGCACCTAAAATGAAAGAAATCAGAGAGCGTTATAAAGGCGATCCACAAAAAATGAATTTACATATGATGGAACTTTATAAAAAACATGGTGCAAATCCTATGAGCGGATGTTTGCCAATACTTATTCAAATTCCAATTTTCTTTGCAATTTATAGAGTTTTACTAAATGCCATAGAACTTAAAGCTGCACCTTGGGCTTTTTGGATTACAGATTTATCTGTAATGGATCCATGGTTTATTTTACCTATATTTATGGGTCTAACTATGTTTGTCCAACAACTTATCACACCAATGGCCATACAAGATCCTATGCAAGAAAAGATTATGAAATTTTTACCATTAATTTTCACTTTCTTCTTCTTAACCTTCCCAGCAGGTTTAACTTTATATTGGTGTGTAAATAATATATGCTCACTTATTCAACAAGTGATCGTAAATAAACTTTTCAAAAACCACAAAAAAGAGGAAATAGCTAAACATGAACATAGAAGCTAAAGACTTACAAACCGCACTCATAGAAGCCTCAAAACAACTTGAGTGCTCTGTGATTGATCTAGAATATGAAGTTATTCAACATGCTAAAGCAGGTTTTTTTGGTTTGTTTAGAAAAAATGCTATTATTTGTATTAAAGGGCATAAAAAAACTCAAAAACCTCATCAAGAAAGAGCTAAAAAATTCCAAAATGAGAAATTTAACAAGCATACACAAAAAAACTTTGATAAAAATGAACCAAAGAAAGAATACAAAGAAAATTTTCAAAAACCAATTGAAGATATTACTCAACCTAAAGAGCACTATAAAGTAAAAAATGATGCCATTTTTGATTCATTTCATAAAGAATCCTCAGAAGAAAGAAACATCGCTTCTTATATTGATGAGATAAAAATTTCACTAGAAAAGCTACTAGCAACTTTTGATTTTGACATCAAAGTTGTACAAGTTAGCATTTGGGATGAAAATTGCGTACTAATAAAACTTGATGGAGAAGATGCGGCTTTACTTATAGGAAAAGAAGCTCATAGATATAAAGCTTTTTCTTATTTACTTTATAACTGGCTTAGCGCTAAATACAAAATTCAACCAAGACTAGAAATTGCTCAATTTTTAGAAAATCAAACCCAAGCTATAGAAAATTATTTAAAAATTCTTATAGAAAAAGTAGAAAGTACAGGAAGAGTTCAAACAAAACCACTTGATGGAATTTGGCTAAAACTTGCTTTAGAAAAATTAAGAGAACGCTTTCCTGACAAATATGTAGCTATCAAACAAAATGACGATCAAAGATATATCGTTGTGAATGATTTTTTGAAGAAAAATGAATGAATGACACTATAGCTGCCATTGCCACAGCCCATGGAGTGGGCTCTATAAGTATTATTAGAATAAGTGGGGAAAAAGCTTTAGAGCTTGCATTGAAAATTACCCACAAAAAAGAGCTAACACCACGCTATGCACATTTGTGCAAACTTTATAAAAACAGCAATGATTTTTTAGACGAAGCTTTAGTGATTTATTTTAAAGCCCCCTACTCTTTTACAGGAGAAGATATAGTAGAATTTCAACTTCATGGGGGTTTTTCTTTGAGTGAAATTTTACTTGATGAGCTTATTTTAGCAGGAGCGCGTCTTGCTAATCCTGGTGAATTTAGTAAAAGAGCTTGTTTAAATGGCAAGATGGATCTTTTAAAAGCTTTAAGCATACAAGATGCCATCATGTCAAAATCAACAAGTGCTGCAAATATCATAGCAAAAAACATTAAAGGTGATTTAAGTAAATTTTTAAATACCATTAGAATGGATCTTGTTCAAACCCTTGCTTTTGTAGAAACAAGCATTGATTATGCAGATGATGATTTACCGCAAGATTTACTTGATCGAATCATTGCCATGTGTGAAAAAAATTCAAAACTTTTACGTGATATAGTAGATATTTCTTTAAGTAAAAAAGGACTTATAGAAGGCTTTAAAGTTGCTATTATCGGTAAGCCAAATGCAGGAAAAAGTTCCTTGTTAAATTCACTTTTAGCTTTTGATAGAGCTATTGTTTCTAATATTGCAGGCACCACAAGAGATCGTATCGAGGAAAGTTTAAAAATAGGCTCACATTTAATCAAAATCATCGACACAGCAGGTATAAGAAATGCAGATGATGAGATAGAAAAAATCGGGGTTAATTTAAGCTATGAAAGTATTAAAGAAGCAGATATTATCATAGCTGTTTTCGATGGATCTAAAGAATTTGAAGAAGAAGATGAGCGTATTTTACAAGCTTTAAAAGATTGTGATAAAAAAATCATTTATGTTTTAAATAAAAGTGATCTAGCCACCAAATTTCAGCATGAAATTAGCACTTCTTGTATACGCATTTGCGCCCAAGAAAACACTCAAGCCATTAAGGAAAGTTTAAATGAATACTTAAATACTTTAGATGGCGATGGAATGCTAATTAGCAATACCTTAATACTTAATGCTTGTAAAAATGCTAGCGAAGCTATTTTGCGTGCAAGAGATTTATTAAAAGAAAGTTCTTTAGAACTTTTTGCTTTTGAATTAAATTTAGCCATAGGAGAAATAGCTCAATTTACAAAAGATTTTGAAAGAGATGAAATTTTAGATGCTATGTTTAGTAATTTTTGTTTAGGAAAATAAAAAGGAGAGAAAATGGATAAAGAAATTATAAAACAACACAAAATTAGCGATGAGGAATATCAAGAAATTTTAAACATACTAGGTAGAGAGCCTAATTTGCTAGAGCTTGGAGTAATTTCTGCTATGTGGAGTGAGCATTGCTCATATAAATCAAGTAAAAAATACCTTAATGGCTTTCCAACCAAAGCTCCTTGGGTGATCCAAGGTCCTGGTGAAAACGCTGGGGTGATAGATATAGGCAAAGGAATGGCGGCTGTATTTAAAGTAGAAAGTCATAATCACCCAAGCTTCATAGAGCCATTTGCAGGTGCAGCAACAGGTGTGGGCGGAATTTTACGTGATGTTTTTACCATGGGTGCAAGAGTTGTTGCAGGTATGAATTCTTTAAAATTTGGCAATATCCACGATGATAAAATAGGCAAACATCAAAAATATTTAGTTAAAGGTGTAGTAAGTGGAATTTCACACTATGGTAATTGCATGGGTGTGCCTACCATAGGTGGAGAATGTGCTTTTGATGAGTGTTTTAACGGAAATATCTTAGTTAATGCTTTTGCACTTGGAACTTGCAAAATCGAAGATATTTTTTATGCAAAAGCTGAAGGTATAGGTAATCCTGTAATTTATGTGGGTTCAAAAACTGGTCGTGACGGGCTTGGTGGAGCTGTAATGGCAAGCGATAGTTTTAATGAATCTAGCAAAAGCTTAAGACCAACCGTGCAAATTGGCGATCCATTTGCTGAAAAATTATTAATGGAAGCTTGTTTAGAACTTTTCAAAACTGATTATATAGTTGGAATTCAAGATATGGGCGCAGCAGGACTTACTTCAAGCTCTTTTGAAATGGCAGGACGCAGTGGTAGCGGTATGAAACTTTACCTTGATAAAACTCCTATGAGAGAAGAAGGTATGACTCCTTATGAGTTAATGTTAAGTGAATCTCAAGAAAGAATGCTAATTTGTGCTAAAAAAGGCTATGAAGAAAAAGTTATTGAAATTTTTAACAAATGGGGGCTTGATGCAGCTATTATAGGCGAAGTTACCGATACTGGTAAAATGGAACTATTTTGGCATGATGAATTAGTTGGCTTGATCCCGATTGAGCCACTAAGCGAAAAAGCACCTATGCTTGATAGACCTGTGGCTAAACCAAAATACTTAGATGAGATAAAAAACTATCAATTTAAGCTTAACATTCCTACTCAAGAAGCATTTGAAAAACTCCTTGCAGATGAAAATGTTAGCAATAAAGCTTATATTTATGAGCAATTTGACTCAAGCGTACAAACCAATACTTTAAAAAGTGATGGGGCTTTAGGTGCAAATAGTATTAGAATTAAAGAAAATAACTGCTTACTTTCTATGGCAATTGAATGCAACTCAAGATTAAACTATGTAAATCCAAAAATCGGTGCAGCAGCAGCCGTTGCAAGCGCAGGAAGAAAAATAGCATGCTCAGGAGCTAGACCTTTAGCAATTAGTGATTGTTTAAACTATGGCAACCCACAAAATCCTGAGGTAATGTGGCAATTTGCCCAAGGTTGCGAAGGTATTAAATTAGCTTGTAAAGAACTCAATACCCCTGTAGTAAGCGGCAATGTTTCTTTATATAATGAAACCGATGGTGTAAGTATTTTTCCAAGCCCAACTATAGCTTGCGTTGGTGTAAATGAAAAAGCAGAAAATGTTCTAAAATCATATTTTAGTAAAGACACTAGGGCTATTTATCTACTTGGAGAAAGCAAAGGTAGTTTTGGTGGATCTTTAATTGCTAAAGTGCTAGATCAAAAAGTAGCAGGAGAGCTTGAAGATATTGATTTTAAAGCAGAATTAAAACTATGGGATTTTCTGTTAAAAGCAAACGAAGCAAAATTACTTGATTGTGCTAATAGCATAGGCATAGGTGGTCTTGCTATTACGTTAGCTAAAATGAGCGCAAAAGCAAATTTAGGCATTGAAATAAAAACTGATTTTGAAGATAAGAGTTTTATTTTCGAAGAAAGTCCGACAAGAGTTATAGTTGGTGTTAAAGATGAGGAAAAATTTATTAAATTTGTAAATGAAATGGGAATTAAATTTACAAAACTTGGAAATTTAAATGAAAAAGATTTCATTTTAGATGATATTAAGATATCTTTAGCAAAACTACAAACAATTTATTTTGATAAATTTAATGAGTATTTAGGATAAAAATGCTTTTTGTTTTACTTGTATTGGCAATTTTGGCATTTTATTGGTATTATAAAACATGGGGCAAAGATAATCTTTTAGGCTCTTTTAAAAAAGGGGCTAAAAGTTTCTCTCAAGGTTTTAAGCAAGGTTATCATGAAGAAAGAATTGATGGCTTTAAAAGAAGATTAAACTACTATACAATAGCACTTTTAGCAAAAATAGCAAAAAGTGATGGCAGGGTTAGCGAAAATGAAGCTAATATGATCTCACAAATTCTTGATTATAACGCTAAAGATTCAAGAGAAAGAGAATTTTTAAAACAAAGTTTTAATGAACATAAAAATACCTTAAATGATACCTATGAAGTAGCCAAAGAACTCATCAAAGAAGTACCTTTACCTCAACAAGAAAGAATTAATATATTAAATGTTTTGGTTGCAATGGCCTTGATTGATGGAGAACTTAACAGCACTAAAAAAGATGTATTAAAAGCCATTGTCAAAGCCTTTAATCTTGATCTAAATATACTTGAAAGACTTCTAAATTCTATGCAAACTCAAAAAGTAGGCATGAATTTGCAAAAAGCATGTGAGATTTTAGGTGTAAGCGAAAATGTAAATTTACAAGAGCTTAAAAAACGCTATAGAGAACTTGCTAAAAAATATCATCCTGATATTTTAAACGCGAACAACAGCGATGAAGCAAAAATAAAAGAAGGTGTAAAAAAATTTCAAGAAGTTAATGAATCTTATGAATTTTTAAAACAATACATAGAAAGGAAAAATCAATGAAAGCACTAATTAGCGTCAGTGATAAAGAAGGAGTAGTAGAATTTGCTAGTGAGCTTGCAAAATTAGGTTTTGAGCTTTTATCTACTGGAGGCACTTATAAGCTTTTAAAAGAAAATAACTTGCAAGTACAAGAAGTTAGTGATTTTACTCAAAGTCCTGAAATGTTTGAAGGACGTGTAAAAACCTTGCACCCAAAAATTCATGGCGGAATTTTATACAAAAGAGAAGATGAAAATCACCAAAAGCAAGCTAAAGAACATAATATAGAAAGCATAGACTTACTTTGTGTAAATTTATATCCTTTCAAAAAAACTACAATTTTAACCCAAGATTTTGATGAGATTGTAGAAAATATCGATATCGGCGGTCCTGCTATGATACGCAGTGGTGCAAAAAACTTTAAAAATGTCATTGTGGTTTGCGATATTTTAGACTATGGTAAAATCATACAAGCTTTAAAAGATAATACTTTAGATCTTGATTTTAGAAGAACATTGATGATCAAAGCTTATGAGCATACAGCAAATTATGATGCTTATATAGCAAACTATATGAACGAGCGTTTTAATGGTGGTTTTGGGGCAAGTAAATTTATTGTAGGTCAAAAAGTATTTGATACAAGATATGGAGAAAACCCTCACCAAAAAGGTGCCTTATATGAATTTGATGACTTTTTCACGCACAATTTTACAACCTTAAAAGGTGAAGCAAGTTTTAATAATCTAACCGATATTAACGCAGCTTTAAATTTAGCAAGTGCTTTTGATAAAGCTCCAGCAGTAGCCATTGTAAAACATGCAAATGCTTGTGGATTTGCCATAAAAGAAAACTTACTCCAAAGCTATATCCATGCGCTTAAATGCGATACCTTAAGTGCTTATGGAGGAGTTGTAGCTATTAATGGAACTTTAGATAAAGAATTAGCGCAAAAAATCAATGAAATTTATATAGAAGTAATCATTGCAGCAAATGTAGATGATGATGCTTTGGAAGTATTTAAAGATAAAAAACGTATTAAAATCTTTACACAAAAAGCGCCATTTTTAACTAGAGCCTATGATAAATATGATTTTAAACATATAGATGGTGGTTTTGTATATCAAGATAGCGATGAAGTTAAAGAAGATGAATTAAAAAATGCGGTATTAAAAAGCGAAAGAAAAGCTAATGAACAAGAATTAAAAGATCTTGAAATAGCTATGAAAATTGCTGCATTTACCAAATCAAATAACGTAGTTTATGTAAAAAATGGCGCTATGGTGGCTATTGGCATGGGTATGACAAGTCGTATTGATGCAGCTAAAGCAGCTATTAATAAAGCTAAGGAAATGGGACTTGATTTAAATGGTTGTGTTTTAGCAAGCGAGGCTTTCTTTCCATTTAGAGATAGCATAGATGAGGCTAGCAAAATAGGTGTAAAAGCTATTATTGAACCAGGTGGAAGCATAAGAGATGAGGATATCATCCAAGCTGCTAATGAATATGGTATTGCACTATATTTTAGTGGCGTAAGACACTTTTTACATTAACACAAGGAGCTTAAATGTTTAAAAGCATAGGTGCAAAGATATCTTTAGCAATGATTTCTACATTGCTAATTAGTTTTATTATTATGCAAATTATTTTACAAAAAGACTCTCAGCAAACGACCGATAGAATCAGTCGTGCAAATTTAGATACCTTAAGCACTTCTGTTTTTCAAACACTAAGAATGGCGATGAATTTGGGTGATCCTGCTATTATAGAACAAGCTATAAAAGAAGCAGGTGAGATAGAAGGTATAAAAGATATTAAAATTTATCCTTCCAAAAGCACCGTTGAGCTTTTTGAAATGCAAAAATACACAAAAAGTAACGAAAGTATTATCAATGAGCAATTTAACAAGCCAGAAATTAAAGCAGTTGAGATTAACAATGATCAAGGACATTATCTAAGGCTTATACGTCCATTAATTGCTAACGAGGGTTGTCTTGCTTGCCATGCAAATGCTAAAGAAGGTGATGTTTTAGGGGTTATGGATATGTATAATGACTTAAAACATGTAGATGATGATTTAGCAAGCTCAGCTAGAACTTATATTGTTATTTTTAGCATAGCTTTACTTTTTACTGTTTTTGCTGTGCTTTATATTTTAAAAATAGTTGTAGGTAATCCTGTTTTAGATCTTTTAAAACATGCCAAAGAGCTAGCTAGTGGCGATGGAGATTTACGCGCAAGAATTAACATAAAAAGCACTGATGAGATAGGCAAAGCTTGTACTTATATTAATCAATTTATTGAAAAAATTCAAAATGCAGTAATTTCTACTAATGAAAATTCTCAAATGGTAGATAAACAATCTAAACTTTTAAATGCTAATGCACTTGATCTAGCAAATAGGACTAAAGAAGGTCATACAAAAACTGATGAATCTTATCGTTTAAGTGAGCAAATTCATACAGAGTTACAAGATCTTGCTGAACTTTCAAATAATGCAAACAAGGCAAATACAAAATCTTTTGAAGTTTTAAATACTATGCTTGATTCACTAAATCAGGTAGCAGATAAAGTAAGAGTTGTTGCAGACAATGAAGATGTGTTATCTCAAAAAGTTGAAGTTATGGAAAAACAAGCAGAAGAGATTAAAAAAGCTTCTGATATGATGGGAGAAATTGCCGATAAAACTAATCTTTTATCATTAAATGCAGGTATTGAAGCAGCACGTGCTGGAGAATTTGGTCGTGGCTTTTCAGTTATTGCTGAAGATGTAAGAAATCTTGCTCAAAACTCAGAGGAATTTTTAAAAAATATTGCTATTGTCACCAAGCAATTAGTAGATAGTATTAATGAAGTTTCCAAAGAGTTAAAACACAATGCTAAAGAAATTAATTCTTTAAATCAAGATGCAAAAGATCTTGTAGAAGGAACTAATGAAGTAAAAGTTTGCAATGAAAATGCAAGAGATTTAGCAAATGCTTGTATGCAAAAAATCTCAAGCACACAAGAAACTTTACAATCTTTGCTTGATAAAATGCAAGAAACAGTAAAATTAAGTGATAAAAACGAAGAAATTTCAAAAATTTTACTTGATGTTGCTCATGAGTTAAATGTAGTTTGTCAAAATTTAGAAGATGAATTAAAACATTTTCATGTATAAGGAGAATCAAAATGAAAAAAATAATTACATTAAGTATAGCAAGCTTAGCTATTTTTAGTGGGTGTTCTGTGGCAAATTTAAGTGTTGATGATTTACAAAATAAAGAATTTAGCATAAGTTCTTATGAAGCTAATGGAAAAAGTTATGAACTTCCTCAAAATTCTAAAGCAAGTATTAGTTTTGATAATAAAGATAAAAGAGTTTTTGGTGTTTCAGGTTGCAATAGATTTTTTGGAAACTATAAAGATCAAGGGAATAGCATTAAAATAGAAGATAATCTTGCTTCAACAAAAATGCTTTGCGATCAAGAATCTATGAAATTTGAAGATAATTTCTTAAGAAATTTCAACGGAGATTTTCAAATTATTAGCGACGATGATGGAATTATTTTGGAAAATAAAAAAATGAAAGTATATTTAAAATAAGCCTTAAGGCTTATTTTAAATGCTCTAATATATCCTCGCAAACCTTTCTAGGTTCTTTTGCTTTATAAATAGGTCTTCCAACCACAATAAAATCTGACAAATTATCCTTAGCACACTGTATATCAGCTACTCTTTTTTGATCGTCTGAATTTTCTTTAAATGGACGAATTCCAGGGGTTAATGTGATAAAATTTGAATTAGTGTTTTCTTTTATCAACAAACTTTCATATACCGAGCAAACCATACCATCAAGACCACTTTCATAGCTAATTTTAGAAAAATCTTTAACAGCTTGTTTAATATCTTGTTTATATATACTAAAAAATTCTTGCTCGTCAAAACTAGTTAAAGCAGATACAGCAAGCACCAAAGGTCTTTTACTTAAAGCATTTAAACGCTCCATAATCATACACATAGCACTTTTACCTGCACTTGCATGGATATTAAACATATCCACATCAAGCTTAGCAAGCTCTTCACAAGCATCTGCCATAGTATTTGGTATATCATAAAGTTTTAAATCTAAAAAGATTTTAAAATCATCTACCTTTTTAATCGCCTCTAAAAGCTTTACCCCATCTCTTAAATACGATCTAAGCCCTATTTTAACCCAAAGGTCTAAGCCTTTTAATTCTTTGGCTAAATTTATACATTCATCATAGCTTGCCACATCAAAAGCCACACAAAGTTTCATTGCGCTTCCTTGTTGATTTTATCTAGTACTCCATTGATAAATTTAGGAGCATTATCCCCTGCCATTTCTTTAGCAAGCTCTATAGCCTCATTGATGATAATCGCTTTTTGCGTAGAAGTAAATAAAATCTCATAAGCACCCAAACGCAAAATGGCCTTTTCTATACTAGCCACTCCATCTAACTTATGCTCTTTCAAACACTCATTAATTTTCTCATCAAGCAAAGTAAGTTGCTCATTAATGCCATTATATAAATCTAGAGTGAATTTTCTTTGATCATTGCGAATTTTTTTCTCATCTAAAAACTCATTAATAAAATCTTTATTTTCTTGATTTAACTGTGCTGCATAAAGCAAAGAAACTATACTTTGTCTTACTTGGTGTCTAGTAGCCATTTTAAGCCTTAATTTTTTGGATTAAATTAAGCATTTCAACTACAGTAAGCATAGCTTCAAAACCTTTATTACCTGCTTTGCTACCTGCTCTTTCTATAGCTTGTTCTAAAGTATCAGTTGTTAAAACTCCAAAGCTTACAGGCATATTAGCTCCAAGCCCTACACTTGCTATACCTTTAGTAGTTTCAGCTGCCACATAATCAAAATGTGGCGTACTTCCACGAATTACTGCTCCAACACAACAAATTCCATCAAATTTTTTACTCTCACAAGCTTGTTTTAATGCAAAAGGAATTTCAAAAGCACCTGGAACTAAAATAAGACTTAAGTTTTCTTCCTTGCCCCCATGTCTTAAAAAAGCATCTTTAGCACCTTCAACTAAACGATCTGTGATAATGTGATTAAATCTTGCATTGATAATTGCAATTTTCTCATCACCTTTTAAACTTAAATTTCCTTCTATTATATTCATATTTTTCCTTTTTAAATGATTTCTTGAATTTTTAAAAGCGTATTTACGCAGTTTTTAAGTCTTGAAAGATCAAGCATATTTGGTCCATCGCATAAAGCCTTACAAGGATCAATGTGCGTTTCAAAGAAAAATCCATCCACACCCACACTAGCAGCAGCTCTTGCTAAAGGTTCTACAAATTCACTTTTGCCTCCACTACTTCCACCATTTGCTCCTGGCATTTGCACACTATGAGTAGCATCAAAAACAACCGGAGCATATTTTCTCATGATAACCAAACTTCTCATATCTACAACCAAATTTCCATAGCCAAAACTCGAACCTCTCTCAGCTACAAAAACACCATTTTCTTTGGCTATTTCAAAACCTTCTTCGTTAATGCCTCTAGTTTGTAAAATTTTAGCTACGCTGTATTTAATATCTTCGGGATTTAAAAATTGCCCTTTTTTTACATTTACCTTAGCCTTTGTTTTAGCAGCAGCTACTAATAAATCAGTTTGCCTGCATAAAAAGGCAGGAATTTGTAAAACATCTACAACTTCAGCCGCAATACTTGCTTGAGAACTCTCATGAATATCAGTAAGAATTTGCATACCAAATTTATCTTTAACTTTTTGCAAAATTTCCAAGCCTTTTTCAATGCCTGGCCCTCTAAAACTATTAATACTAGTTCTATTTGCTTTATCAAAGCTTGATTTAAAATAAAAATCAATTCTATCATCTTTTAAAAAGCATTCAAGCTCTTGTGCAACTTTAAAAACAAGTTCTTCATTTTCTATCACACAAGGCCCTGCTATTAGTATCATTTTTTTCATCATTTTTCCTTGTTTTTTATTATTTTACTTTATTTTTATTATTTTCTTCAAGAGGGAAAACAAAATTTAAAATAATAGCTGTAATCCCACCTGCTGCAATCCCTGAAGAAAATAAAGTTTTAAACCACATTGGCATAAATTCTAAAATATCAGGATTATTAGAAACTCCAAGCCCTATACCCAAACTCATAGCTATAATGATAATAGAACGACGGTTTAAATTTTCTTTAGAAATAATCCTAACTCCTGTTGCAGCTATAGTGCCAAACATTACTAAAGTTGCTCCACCTAAAATAGGCTCTGGAATTTGCAAAGTAATATCAGCCACAATAGGAAATAAACCTAAAATCATCAACATAAAAGCTACAATAAATCCAACATAGCGACTTGCAACACCTGTTAGGGCTATGACACCATTGTTTTGCCCAAAACATGAGTTTGGAAAAGTATTAAAAAAGGCCGAAACAAAAGAATTAAAACCATTTGCCAAAACTCCACCTTTTAATCTTTTTGCATAAAGTTCGCCTTTAACTGGCTGATTTGAAACTTCACTAGTAGCACTAATATCACCAATTGTTTCTAAAGAAGTTACCATAAAAACCAAAATCAAAGGTAAAATGAGATTATAATCAATACTCAAACCATAATGTAAAGGATCAGGTAAAAACACTAAAGGCAAATTTTCATTAAAATTAAAGCTAAAATTTTCAAAAGTCATAGCTACCAAAAGCCCTATTATCATAGCTATAAATAAAGAAGAAATTCTTATATAGGCATTATTAAAACGATTTAAAATAATAATACTTAAAATTACAACTCCGGCTAATAATAAATTTTGCAAAGAACCAAATTCACCACTTGCTTTAGCCGCAAATCCACCTCCTGCACTCACAAGGCCAACATTAATCAAACTAAGACCTATAATCATCACTACTATACCAGAAACCAAAGGCGAAATCACTCTTCTTACAAAAGGTAAAATTTGAGAAATAATCATTTCGGTAGTAGAACAAAGCATTAAAGTACCAAAAATAGCTCCAAGCATTGCTTCTTGCGATAAACCATTATTTTTTAACACAAGCCCACCTAGTATAATAGGCGCAACAAAGTTAAAACTGGTCCCTTGAATAGATAAAAGCCCACTCCCTATAGGACCCCAAGTTTTAATCTGCAAAAGCGAAGCAACACCTGAAGCAAAAAGCGACATACAAATAATTCTTGCTGTATTAGTATCATCTATTCCAAGACCTTTGCAAATTAATAAAGCAGGTGTAATCACAGCCACAAACATAGCCATCAAATGCACTAATGCAGCAAAAAATGCTTTAGCAAAAGGTGGTTTATCTTCTAAACCATAAATTAAATCTGTTTTATTTTCCATTTTTCTTTCCTTTTGTTTGCTTACTAACCAAAATAATTCCTCCTAAAATAATGCTAAAAATTCCTATAAAAACCATAAAACTAGGAAATTCATCTCCTAATAATATACCTAAAAACAAAGTAAAAACTACATCTATATAACTAACTCCTGCAACAACCCCTGCCTTTTTTGCTACTCCATAAGCTTTAGTAACATGAATTTGATACATTGCTCCAAAAATTCCCATCAAAACAATAAAAATCCAAGCTTTAAGACTAGGCATAACAAAAGGAGCAATTAAAAAATCAAGCTCTTTTATTTCATAAAAAGAACCTATAATCATAGACATTAAAGGCATCAAAGTGCCGATTAAAACAAAAGATAAAGCTATAAAAGGCGCTGGGTATGATTTTCTAAGTTCTCTTACACTAGTTAGCGCTAAAGCTGCACAAAAACCACTTAAAATTCCCAAAATACTATTTTTTAAATCAAAACCTGAATGCGTAGTGCTATCTGCAAAAGGCTGACAAATTAATAACACTCCTATAAAAGCAATCAAAATCCCAAAACAAGCTTTTAATCCTAAACTTTCTTTAAAAAACAAAAAAGCGATCAAAGCTATAAAAATAGGTGCTGTTTTTTGAAAAGCAAAAGCACCACCTAATGAAATATTAGAAACATTATAAAAGAAAAGATATAAAGCGATTGTCCCTATAACACCTCTAAAAATCAGCAAACCTAAATGCCCACCACTTTTATGAAAATTTAATTTTGAAAGCGCATAAAGCATAAAAGCTGTGCCTATGATATTTCTAAAAAACATAATTTCGATCGATGATAATTCTTCACTAAGAATTTTTGCACAAGCACCTACAAGTGCAAATTCTATAGAAGCAATAATCATAAAATATATACCTAAATTCTTTTTAACTATTCTTAACATATAAATTCCATATAAAAATTCCCGTTATTTTAGTCTTTTTTGCTTAATTTTAAGGCAATTTTTATATAATCACAAATAAAAATTTAAAAAATGAGTATTAATGCAAAGTATTATTTTAATAGGAAAACCAAATGTTGGCAAATCAAGTCTTTTTAATAGACTTGCAAGAAAACGCATTGCCATAACTAGCGACATAAGCGGAACTACAAGAGATACTAACAAAATAGAGGTAGAAATTGATGGCAAAAAAGCCCTATTAATAGATAGTGGCGGACTTGATGAGAGCAATGAGCTTTTTAAAAATGTCAAGGCAAATTCATTAAAAGCTGCTAAAAGTAGTGATATTATCTTTTATATGGTGGATGGAAAATTTTTACCTGATGATGAAGATAAAGCATTTTTTTACGAAATGAAAAAACTCAACAAACCCATAGCTTTAGTAATCAATAAAGTCGATAACAAAAAAGATGAGGAAAGATCTTGGGAATTTTCTAATTTTGGAGTAAAAGAAGTTTTTAACATCTCGGTTACACATAATATAGGCATTGATGAGCTTTGCATGTGGGCTGGTAAGTTTTTAAATGAAAGTTATTTAAATGCAGATGAAGAAGAAGACTTTGAAAGTTATTTAGAAAATTTTGATGAAAATAGCGGAGATTTTAAACTAAAAACCATCAATGAAAACCATATTAAAGTAGGAATTATCGGCAGGGTAAATGTGGGAAAATCAAGTCTTTTAAATGCTTTAGTAAAAGAAGAACGTAGCGTGGTAAGCGATATAGCAGGTACTACGATTGATCCTGTTAATGAAAGCATTATGCATAAAGATAAAATCATTGAGTTTGTAGATACTGCAGGGATTAGAAAACGCGGGAAAATACAAGGCTTGGAACGTTATGCGCTAAATAGAACTGAATATGCCCTAGCTAATGCTCAAATTGCACTTTTAGTACTTGATGCAGCTGAGGGTTTTAATGAACTTGATGAGCGTATTGCAGGACTTGCTGCTAAACATTGTTTAGGTGTGATTATCGTGCTTAATAAATGGGATAAAAGCGAACTTGATTTTGATAAAACTTTAAAAGAATTAAAACTAGATCGTTTTAAATTTCTAGCTTATGCACCCGTTGTAAGTGTATCAGCTTTAAGCGGAAAAAGAGTACATGTGCTTTTAGATAAAATCTTAGAAGTTTTTGCCAATTTCACGCAAAAAATTCCAACTGCAAAATTAAATGCTTTAGTGGAAGAAGCCACAAGAGCTCATCCACTACCACATGATTATGGTAAATTAGTAAAAATTTATTATGCAGTTCAATATGACTTAGCACCTCCAAAAATAGCTCTAATTATGAATAGACCAAAAGCTTTACATTTTAGCTATAAGCGCTATTTGCAAAATCAAATTAGAAAACAATTTAATTTTGAAGGTGTTCCTTTGATTTTAGCTTCAAGAAAAAAAGGTAGCAAAGATGAACAAGAAGGATAATCTCCTTTTTGTGGGTTTTATGGGCTGTGGTAAAACAACCATAGCAAGAGCTTATGCTAAAAAATATGATAAAATCTTTTTAGATACAGATAGTTTGATCAAAGAAAAATATAATCTTGAAATTAGTGAAATTTTTAAAACATATGGAGAGAAAAAATTTCGTAAAGAAGAGCAAAAAATAGCTTTATTTTTACATTGTTTGCAAAATTGCTCCATTGCAAGTGGCGGTGGTTTTATAGAGCAAAAAAAATTAAAAAATATTGGTATTATTGTTTATTTAAAAGCAAGTTTTGATTATCTTTTACAAAGACTAAGCAAAGAAGAATTAACCACTAGACCTTTATTTGCAAATACAAATAATGCCAAAATTCTTTTTGATCAAAGAGCAAAAAAATACGAAAAAAAGGCAAATATTATTATAGATATTGAAAATAAAAACGTTAATGAGATTATTAAAGAAATTAAAAAAGAGGTAAAATGAGAGTTATTACGGGATTACAGCCAAGTGGGGATTTACATATAGGAAATTATTTTGGCTCTATAAGGCAAATGCTAAATATGCAAGAAGAAAATCAAATGTATATGTTTATAGCAAATTATCATGCTATGACTTCAAGTTTTGATGGAGAAAAACTCAGACAAAATTCACTCAAAGCTGCAGCAGCTTTTTTGAGTTTAGGGATCGATCCACAAAAAAGCGTATTTTGGCTACAAAGTGATGTAAAAGAAGTAATGGAGCTTTATTGGATTCTTTCTCAATTTACCCCAATGGGGCTTTTAGAAAGAGCGCATAGCTATAAAGATAAAATTGCCAAAGGTTTAAATGCCAACCATGGACTTTTTTCTTACCCTGTTTTAATGGCTGCAGATATTTTACTTTTTAATGCTCAAGTAGTTCCTGTGGGTAAAGATCAAATTCAACACGTTGAAATAGCAAGAGATATAGCCTTAAAAGTAAATAATGAATGGGGCGAAATTTTTACTCTACCTCAAGCTAAAGTTAATGATGAAGTTGCTGTAGTACCTGGTACTGATGGAGCTAAAATGAGTAAGTCCTATCAAAATACAATTGATATTTTCAATACACCAAAAGCTATTAAAAAACAAATTTCTTCCATTGTCACAGATAGTACAGCTTTAGAAGATCCAAAAGATTGGCAAAATTGCAATATATTTAAAATCGCAAAATTGTTTTTAAACAAAACAGAACAAGAAGCTTTAAAAAGCCGTTATGAAAAAGGTGGCGAAGGCTATGGGCATTTTAAAATGTATTTAAATGAAATCGTTAGTGAGTATTTTGCCTTGGCTAAGGAAGAATATGAAAAATTATTAGCTAATCCTTCTAAAATCGAAGAGATTTTAGAATTTGGAGCAAACAAAGCAAAAAAACAAGCCCAAGAAACAATGGAAAAAATTTATGCTAAAATAGGACTATAAAAGGAGTTAGAATGTTAGATTTAAAACTTTTGCAAAATAATTTTGATAAAATTGCACAAAAACTAAAAGCTAAAAAAGTGGATGAAAATTTACTTAAAGAACTGAGTGATTTATTTATAAATTTAAAAAAAGAAAAAGCACTTTTAGAAGAATTTCAAGCTTTTCAAAACAAATTTAGCAAAGAACTTGCAACAGCGCAAGATAAAGAAAGTTTAAAAGCACAACTAAGTCAAAATAAAGAAAAAATTAATACTCAATCAAAAATCGTTAATGAATTAGAAGAAAAACTAGAACAAATTGCTCTAGCAATACCAAACACCCCTGATGAATGCGTGCCTTTTGGAGAAGATGAGGATGAAAATGTGGAATTAAAAAAAGTTTTAACTCCACCTAGTTTTGATTTTGAAATCAAAGAACATCATGATTTAGGAGAAAAATTAAATTGGCTTGATTTTACAAGAGGAGTTAAAATCTCACAAAGTCGCTTTTGTGTGCTTAAAAACGAAGGGGCTTTACTAAGTAGAGCTTTGGTAAATTATATGATAGATTTTAATAGAAGCAGAGGTTTTGAGTTAGTTAATGTGCCATTTTTAGTAAATAGTGCGACCATGTATGGCACCGGACAACTTCCTAAATTTAAAGATGATATGTATAAGGTAGAAAATGATGACTTATACCTCATCTCAACTTCTGAAATTCCTGTAACTAATCTTTATTCTAATGAAATTTTAACTCAAGAAGAATTACCTTTAAAAATGACTTGCTATAGTGCTTGTTTTAGACAAGAAGCAGGAAGTGCAGGTAGAGACACAAGAGGTATTATAAGACAACATCAATTTGAAAAAGTAGAGCTTGTTAGCATATGCAAGCCTGATCAAAGCGAGCTAATGTTTGAAGAAATGCTAAATTGTGCTAGTGACTTACTAAGTTCTTTAGGTCTAGCACATAGACATTTGATGCTTTGTACTGGGGATTTAGGTTTTTCAGCTGCAAAAACAGTGGATTTAGAAGTTTGGCTTCCATCGCAAAATAAATACCGTGAAATTAGCTCTGTATCTAATTGTAAAGATTTTCAAGCAAGACGTGCAAAAATTCGCTTTAAAAATGATAAAGGCAAAAACGAATTAGTACATACACTTAATGGCTCTTCATTAGCTGTTGGTAGAACCTTAGTAGCTATTATGGAAAATTATCAAGAAAAAGATGGAAATATAAGAATTCCTGATGTATTAAGAAAATACTTTTAAGAGAAAACATGGCCGAAGAAGTAACACTTAAAGAACAAGATAATCAAGAAAAAGCTTTTTCAGAGATAGATGAAAATCCAGGAGTAGAAGAACAAGCTATCCCTCCTGGTATGATACCTCCTGAATTAGAGGAGGAAGAAAGCACCTTTCAAAGAGTAGAAGAAGAACCTCAAATACCACAACCTGAAGAGAAAAAAAAGCTTTTTGATAAAAAATTTATTATTTTAATTTCTGCGCTTGGAGGTCTTGCTCTAATACTGCTTATAGTTTTAATTTTACTCATAGTCTTCAAAGAAGATAAAAAATCCGCTTTAAATACTCAAATCTTAGATGATAATACTAGCACAAGCATCACTAAAGTAAAACAATCAGCATTAGATCTTGTAGTGCAAAAAGCAAATTTATTATACGAAAAAGGTGATGTAGAAAGCGCTTTGGAACTTTATAATAATATTAATATTTTCAATCAATCCTTATCTAGCTATAATCTTGGCGTAGCTCAAATGAAACAAAAAGACTATGCTAGTGCCATTGAAAATTTTAAACAATCGCTAGAATTAGAAGAACATAAAGTAGCTGCGGCCATCAATATAGCTGTATGCTATTTTAATCTTGGTAATAAAGAAAAATTTAATTATTATCTTGACTTAGCAAAAGTACATTTACCACAAGATTCTAAATCATCTTTGTATGATTATTACCTAGGCTTAATTAATTATTATCAAGGATTTTATCCTGAAGCTTTACAGATGTTTATGCGTTCAAATAATATTAATGGATACCAAAGTGAATCTTACTACCTTGGAGCAAAAATTTATGCATTATTAAAATCAGAAAAAAATGCTATTGAATTTTTACAAAAACAAGAAGATTATGAAGCAAGTTTGCCCTTGGGCTTATTATATGCAAAATCAGGTGAATATCAAAAAGCTAAAGAATATCTTGAAAAAGCTTCAAAAATAGAAAATCATGAAGCAAGAAGTAAAGTTGCTCTAGCTTTAGTAGAATTAAAAACAGGGCAATTTGAAAGCGGAGCTCAAATTTTAAAAGCTTTATATATAAAAGATAGAAATATAGGTTCAAAATATTATAATATAAAAACTAGATTAAAAAGAAATTTTTCAAATATCGACATAGCCCAACAGCATTTTGCCAAAAGATTGATTACCGGAAAACAACAAATTTATGATTTGCTGTTTTACTTCTCGCCTTATCGTGTTTTTGATGTTAAGCAAAGTATGGAGCTTATCACAAAGGCTGATTTGGGTAATTTTATACAAGGTTATGAATACGAAAATGAACTTCTTGTTAAAAGTAAGGCTTTATCAGGGGTTAATATAGAATTATCTCATGCTATTGATTTAGCTTTTAATTTTCATTTAAGAGAAGCAAATCAAGAATTTAAAAATTTAAGTGAAATTTATCATGCTCATGATGTAATTCATTATAATCTTGCGCTAACTTATGCACAATTACAAGATTATAACAATGCCTATAAGCATTTTTCAACCGCATATCATTTAAATCCCAAAAATTATATCGCAGGGATTTTTGCTATATATTGTATGGATTTAGTAAAAAAAGATTATACTAAACTAGCTAATGAGCTTTTAGAAAATCTCCAAGCAGACAACACTATAGATCAAAATCATAATATATTTAAATACCTATTGCATTTAGCCAAAAATGATTTTACCGCCATGATCCCTTATTTAGATAATCTTTCAAACACAAACAATACACCTTTAGAGCTAATGTTTGCTATTATAGCCGCTAATGGCAATAATCTTGAAACTTTAAGAAATCAAAAAATTAAGGAATTAAAAGATCTATTAAATGAAGATATTATTAGCAATATTTTATATTTTAATTCTAAAAATACAAATCTTGATATTAAAGAGTATGCCAAACAAGCACAAATGTATTTTTTAACTACCAAACTTGATTATAATTCTTTATTTGGTGGAGCTGGAATAGTTAAAGATAGTTATGTAACACTTATGCAAATAACAGGCTTGCTTAATCATGTTAGAAACGATATTAAGAAAAGACTTGCCATGAGCAATAAAAACTCCATCGGGCTGATTTTTGCTCTAGCTTATGTTGATATTTTTGCAAAAGAATACCAAGAAGCATACACGCTTTACAATATTTTAATAGATGATTATAAAATCAAAGATGCGCAAACTTTATTTTTAGCTGCAGTTGCAGCAATAGGCTCAAACAATCCAAATTCAGCTATAGCCTTACTTGAACTAGCAAGATTGGAAAACGAAGAAACCTTAGAAGCAAGGCTTGCTTTGGGACTTTTATACCATGAAGTGCAAAACCTAGAACCTGCTATGTTTCAATATGAAAAAGTAGGTAATAATTTTGAAAGCAAATTCTTTACTTTTGATATTAAAAATTAGTATTTTCATAAAACAAGAAAATACTAATTAATTCTTAAAAAATATATACAAAAATAAATTATAAATTAACTTGTTAATACACTATAATATATGGGAATAATTTTATGAAGTGGCTCCGGATGTAGGATTCGAACCTACGACCAATCGGTTAACAGCCGACTACTCTACCGCTGAGCTAATCCGGAACATCAATAAATAAGAAATGGTATTATATAAGAAAAAACAACTTTTGTCAAGAGTTTTTTGCAAAAAATTATATTTTTTTATAAAAATTTACTCCTGCTAAATTTTTTACAACGACTTTTTGCTCTTTAATTAATTTTTCCAATACCTCTTTGCTATATTGACTAAATTTATTTTCTATATCAAATTCACTTTGCGCTCTAAGCTGTAACATCTTCAAAAGCTCTTGAGTATTAAAATCAATCTTTTCGCCTTTATAATAATGCTTAGCAAGCACAACAGGCACACTAGTAATATACATACTTAATTCTTCTAATTTTTCCAAAGATATACCTTTAACAGGATAAGCTGGAGGTCTATCAATGGTGCTAAAATCTACTCTTGATGGCTTTATTTTATCAAATACTTCATTTAAAGCTAACATTTCTTCTTTACTATCATTTAAGCCTTGTACAATCAATACTTCCATGATAAGCTCACCTAGAAATTTTTTCCTAAAAATTATCATTTTTTCAATCATTATTTCAAGCTTAATTTGTTTTAAAGCCCTATCTATCCTATAAAATGTTTTTTCTTTAGCACTATCAAGACTAAATTTAACCACATCAATATCCATTAAAGCATCAAAAATATCCGAATTTAAAACTCCACTCCCATTGCTTAGGATCAAGAGTTTTTTATCTTGTTTTATTTTATTTAACTCACAAACTAATTCTTTTAAATGGGGATATAAACTAGGTTCACCATTTGCAGTTAATGTCAGAAATTCAAATTTCACATTACTAGATAAAGCTTGTTTTACCTGTTCTAAGATATCTTGAATTTTTGGATATACTAAAGATTTTTCCACGGGTTTTGCAGCTTGCAACTCACAATACACACAATCAAAATTACATTGCTTTTGATTTGGACTTAAATCAACCCCTAAAGAAAGCCCAAATCTTCTTGAGCTTATGGGGCCAAAGGTAATTTTATTCACTTTTTAGATTTCTCTTGAACTAGCTTGATAAAATATTTAGCATTTTCAACAGGAATGTCAGGCAAAATACCATGTCCTAGGTTAAAAATATGTGCACTATCTTGCATGATATTTAAAATTTTATCCACACCTTGTTCAATAGCTTTTTTATCATACAATCTACAAGGCTCCATATTACCCTGTAAAGTATATTTAGCGCTTAGTTTTTCTTTTGCTAATTCTAAAGGCGTACTCCAATCTACACCAAAAACATCAAAATTTCCACTTATATCATCTAAAAATCCACTAACACCTTTAGGAAATAAAATCACAGGAATATGTGGATATTTTTCTTTAATAAAATCAGCAATTTCAAGCATATATTTAAAAGAAAACTCAAAAAACATTTCTTTTTCTAAAGCACTTGCCCAACTATCAAATATCTGTATAGCATTAGCACCTGCTTTAATTTGCTCTTGGATATAATACTTTAAAGCCAAAGTAAGTTTAGATAAAATTTGATGTAAAAATTCAGGATTTTGGTAAACTAATTTTTTACATTTTGCATAATTTTTACTACCACCACCCTCTATCATATAAGTAGCAATAGTCCAAGGACTTCCACAAAAACCAATCAAAGCTTTATCATGCACAAGTTTTTCTCTAGTAAGCGCTAGTGCATCATAAACATAAGAAAGATTTTTAACACTTTTTTCAACATCTAATCTTTCCAAATCTTCCTTGGTTTTAATGGGATTTGAAAATACCGGCCCTTCGCCTTTTTCAAATTTTAAGTCCATACCCATTTCTAAAGGCACCACCAAAATATCTGAAAAAATAATAGCTGCATCAACACCCAAAATATCCACAGGTTGCAAAGTAACTTCACTTGCTTTTTTATAGTCCTTACAAAGTGATAAAAAGTCCCCAGCGCTTGCTCTAACTTCCATGTATTCAGGTAAATACCTTCCTGCTTGACGCATCATCCAAACTGGAGTATAAGGGGTTGATTTTTTAAAACACGCATCAATAAAAATCATTTTTATTCCTTATTAATGATCACTTTTATGCAAGAAATAAAGCCCCACACAAAGAGCCAAAATAGAACCTGCCAAATAAGTCATATCCAAAACTGTATTAAGTTGCATTTGTAAAATTCTTTGGAAAAAATTTACAACTAAAACCATGATGATTACTTTTGCAAGTTTATCTTTTAGCTGATCCAAACTATGCACTTCTAAAACTTTTGATTGCTTTGTTTGTTTAAAATCTTCTATTTCGCTAATAAAAAGCTCATAAATTCCAAAGGAAAAAATAAATAAAACCAAAGCCATTAAATATAAATCTACAGCCCCTATGATCAAACCAACAATGTCTTCATGCAAATCTACCGTAGAATTTGGCAACATAAAATACTCAAATACATATTTTAAAACTTTAATCACATCATAACTTGCGATAAAAAATAAAACAAAAGCTCCTATTAAACCAAAAATTACAGGTAAAATAGTAACCAAACGACTCTTAACTAATAAATTTTCAAAAAATCTTTCTAGCATTTTTCTCCTTTTTAAACCAATTCTAGCCATTTTTGTGCGATACGCACTGCATTTGTAGCAGCTCCTACACGAATTTGATCAGCCACACACCATAAGTGCAAAATGTTTTTGTGATTAATATCACGTCTAATTCTTCCTACATAAGTTTCGTTAGTATCACTTGTAAAAAGTGGCATAGGGTATTTTTTATTTTCTACATCATCAATCACAACAACACTTGGTGCTTTAGAAAGTATCTCTCTAACTTTAGCAATATCAACATCTTTTTCAAAATGCATAGTAATGGCTTCACTATGACTTCTAAGCACAGGGACTCTTACGCAAGTGGCTGAAATTTCAAGTTTTTTATGCAATATTTTTTGCGTTTCATTCACCATTTTTAATTCTTCTTTGGTGTAGCCATTGTCGCTAAAAACATCAATTTGAGGAATCAAATTTAAAGCTAAGGTATAAGGAAAAGTTTTTGCTTCAAATTCATCTAATTTAAAAGCAAAAAAACTTTGCATTCCTTGAACTAGTTCTTCCATACCTTCTTTACCTGCACCACTTGCTGCTTGATAAGTACTTACGTCTACTCTTTTTAGATTAAATACATCATCAAGTGGTTTTAAAACATGTACCATTTGTATAGTAGAACAATTTGGATTAGCAATAATTCCTGTTTTTTCCCAATCTTTAATATCCTCACTATTACATTCAGGAACTACTAAAGGAACATTCTCATCCATTCTAAAATGGCTCGTATTATCAATCACTACAGCACCACATTCTACTGCGTATTTTGCATACTCAGCACTTATATTTCCTCCAGCGCTAAAAAAAGCAATATCTACAGGATTTTCTTTAAAAACACTTGGAGTTAATTCTTTTACTTTATAACTTTTACCTCTAAATTCTACTTCACTACCTGCACTTTTTGCACTTGCTAATGGTAAAATACTTTCAACTGGAAAATCAAGCTCGTCTAAGACATTTAAAAGTTCTTCACCAACTGCTCCTGTTACACCTACAATAGCTATTTTTTTCATTGTCCGTCCTTTTTAAGTAATATTGTATTTTTTCATTTTTTCGCTAAAAATTTTCTCACTCATCCCTATAAGCTTAGCTGCTTCTGTAATATCTTGTGAATTTTTTAAAGCTTCTAAAATCAATTCTTTTTCAAGATTTTTAATATCTTTACTTTTTCTACTTTCTAAGAATAAATCTTGAGCACTAATCTCATCATTTTCACTTAAAATACAAGCTCTTTGTATAATAGAAATCAATTCCCTAATATTACCTGGAAAATCATAAGCTAGCAAAGCATCTTGCGCTTCTTGGCTTAAAGTTTTTTCATTAAAATCATATTCTTTACATGTATCAAGTAATACCTTTTGTGCAATTTGCAAAATTTCTTCTTGACGCTCTCTTAGCGGTGGTATATTAATAGGAATAGTATTAAGCCTATAATATAAATCTTGTCTAAACTCATTATCTGCAATCTTTTTTTCTATATGAGCATTAGTTGCACTGATAATTCTTACATCAATCTTTATACTTTTAGTACTTCCTAATCTTGTAATTTCTTTTTCTTGCAAGGCTCTTAATAATTTTGCTTGAATTTCATAAGGCATTTCACCTATTTCATCTAAAAATAAAGTGCCTTCATTAGCAAGCTCAAATAATCCTATTTTAGTAGTATTAGCATCAGTAAATGCACCTTTTTCAAAACCAAAAAGCTCACTTTCTATCAAATTTGATGGAATTGCCGCCATATTAATTGCTACAAAAGGCTTTTGTGCTCTTTTTGAATTTTTATGCACAAAATTTGCAAAAACTTCTTTACCTACCCCACTTTCTCCAAAAAAAAGCACACTTGCATCTGTTTTAGCAGCTTTTGTAGCTAATTTTAAACAATTTTCCAAAGCCTTAGAAGTGCCATAAAAATCTTGATTTTCATCTTTTTTGACAGTCTTTTTATTTGTTTTTTTAGAAGTCTTTTCTTGAATTATTTTTGCGCGTTTTATCGCAGTTACTAAAGTATTAATATCAAATGGTTTTACTAGAAAATCTTTTACTCCAAGCCTTACTGCCTCTATAGCACGATTTAGTGTTGCATTACCTGTAATAATAATAAAATCATATTTATTCTCACAAGCTTGCACAAATTCAATACCATCCATACCTGGCATATTAATATCTGTAATAATCAAATCAACATCATCATTTAGTTTCTTTAAAGCTTCAGTTGCTGATTTATAAGATTTTATAGTAAATTCTTCATACTCACTCAAAGCAATTTCGAGTGATTTTCTCATATTTATATCATCTTCAACTATAACTAAATTCATTACATACCTTAAGCTAAAATACCTTTTTTAGGACCACTTTTACCATGGCACTCTTTATATTTTTTACCACTACCACAAGGACAAGGTGAATTTCTAGGCACTTTAGTAATTTGTGCTTCACCATTTTCATCAACACCACTTTCTGTAGTACTAGCTAAAAACTGCTCGTTTTGCTCGTGGCTTTTTTCTTCAAAATTTTGTGCTTCTTTTTGAGTAAAAACTACATTAAATAGTAATTTCAAACTATCAAATTTAACACGCTCAACAAGCTCCATGAAAAGATTATAACTTTCTTTTTTATATTCTACCAAAGGATCTTTTTGATTATAACTTCTTAAACCTATACCAGTTTTTAAAATATCCATTTGGTATAAATGTTCTCTCCATAGATTATCTAAAATTTGAAGATATAAAATTCTTTCAATTCTTCTAGCTTCCTTATCTTCAATAATACTCATTTTGTCTTTATAAGCTTTTTCTAAAATTTCACTTAATTTGTTTTCTACTTCAATCACACCTAAATCTTTAAAATCAGCTTCGTTTAGTTCAAGGTTACACTCATAACTTACTTTTTGCTTTAAGCTTTCAAAATGTTTAACATCATCTTCAAGCTCTGCATTTAGATAAATTTGACTTACCAAATGATTGCTATATTCAGCAATATTTTTTAAAATTTTATCTTGCAAATCAAATTCTTCATCTAACAATTCATTTCTATAATTATAAATAGTCTTTCTTTGTTCATTAGCCACATCATCATATTCAAGCAAGTGTTTTCTACTTTCAAAATGCAAGCTTTCAACTTTTTTTTGTGCATTTTCAACAGCTCTTGTAACAATGCGACTTTCTATATGCTCACCTTCTTCTATACCTAATCTTTCCATGATATTTTTAATGCGATCGCCGCCAAAAATTCTCAAAAGATTATCCTCTAAACTTAAATAAAATCTACTTACACCAGGATCACCTTGACGCCCTGCACGACCACGAAGTTGATTATCTATTCTTCTACTTTCATGGCGTTCAGTTCCTATAATATAAAGCCCTCCTAAAGCTCTTATTTCATCATCTATTTTTATATCAACGCCACGACCTGCCATATTAGTAGCTATAGTTACTGCACCTTTTTTACCCGCATCTTGAATAATCAAAGCTTCTTGCTCGTGATTTTTAGCGTTAAGCACATGATGAGGAATGCGTTCTTTTACAAGCATATTATGAAATACTTCACTTCTTTCAATACTTGCAGTCCCTACTAAAACCGGTTGACCTTTTGCGTTTGCTTTTTTTATCTCTTCAATAACTGCTTTAAATTTTTCTTCTTGTGTTTTATAAATCAAATCATCTTTATCTATTCTTGCAACCGGTATATTTGTAGGTATAGACACTACGTCTAAATTATAAATTTGAGAAAATTCTGTTGCCTCAGTTTGTGCAGTACCTGT
Organism: Campylobacter sp. IFREMER_LSEM_CL2101; assembly: GCF_025771825.1. Lineage (NCBI taxonomy): Bacteria > Pseudomonadati > Campylobacterota > Epsilonproteobacteria > Campylobacterales > Campylobacteraceae > Campylobacter > Campylobacter sp. IFREMER_LSEM_CL2101. Next base: position 4,132 of record NZ_JAKMQZ010000007.1, on the reverse strand, counting down.
CATACCTGCTAATTTTTTATACATTCTAAAATAATTTTGGAAAGTAATATCTGCTAAAGTTTGACTCTCTTCTTGAATTTTTACTCCTTCTTTAGCCTCTAATGCTTGGTGCAAGCCATCACTAAAGCGTCTTCCTTCACTTAGCCTTCCTGTAAATTCATCAACAATTACAACTTCTTTATCTCTTAATACATAATGCACATCTTTTTCAAATAAATTATGTGCTTTTAAGGCCTGATCAAGTTGATGGGCTAATATTGCATTATCTAAACTATATAAATTTTCTACTCCAAATAATTTTTCAGCCTTAGAAATTCCAGCCTCTGTAATCATGATAGTTCTATTTTTCTCATCGACAACAAAATCACCACTTGGTAATTCTTGAGGAGTAGCAGCTGCTTGGCCTTTTTGCATTTGTTTTGCTACTTCATTTGCTTTAATATAACCATCTAAAGTTCTATTTGTAGGCCCACTTATAATAAGTGGAGTTCTTGCTTCATCTATTAAAATACTATCTACTTCATCAACTATAACAAAATTATGTTCTCTTTGCACTTTTTCAAGTTTTGAAAATTTCATATTATCACGCAAATAATCAAAGCCAAATTCATTATTTGTACCATAAGTTATATCACACTCATAAGCTTTTTTATGCGCCTCATCGCTATTTTGTTCTGAAAGTATCACCCCCACACTAAAACCTAAAAAATTATAAATGGCACTCATTTGCCCTGCATCTCTTTTGGCTAAATAATCATTTACAGTAACCACATGCACGCCCTTACCGCTCATAGCATTTAATACAACAGGTAAAGTTGCAACCAAAGTTTTACCTTCCCCGGTTTTCATTTCAGCGATTTTTCCCTCATGCAAAACCATACCACCGATTAATTGCACATCAAAATGACGCATATTAAGCGTTCTTTTTCCTACTTCTCTAACTATTGCAAAAACATCATTTAATATTTGATCTAAAGTTTTTTCTTCTTTTTGAATTTGTGTTTTAAAATCTATAAAATTTTGTTTTAATTCATCATCGCTTAAATTTTGGTATTTTGACTCTAAAGCATTAATTTGTGCAACTCTCTTTAAATATTTTTTTACTTCTCGATCGTTTTTTGTGCCAAATATTGCTTTAAATACGCTAGAAAACATTTTTTTACCTTTAATTACAAAAATATATGCTAGATTATACCTTGATTTTAATTAGAACTATATAAAAGTTTTATTTGCATAAATTTTATATAATTTGTTAAATTTTAAAGGATAATTATGAAATATTTTATATTTTTAATGATATTTGCTTGTAATATTTTTGCTTTTGATATAAATTTTAAAAATTTTAGCAGTGATTTTGAGCAAAAAGTGCAAAGCAACAATTCTTCGCTAAATTATAAAGGAAATTTTATCATTACTCAAAATAAAGCTTTTTGGAATTACACTAAACCAAATAAAAAACAGATTTATATCAATAACAAAGAAGTTGTTATCATAGAACCTGAATTAGAACAAGCCATTTATACTCAATTGCAAAATTTACCAAATCTTCAAGCAATTTTTAAAAAAGCAAAATTAATATCTCATGAAAATTATGAAGCAAAATACGAAAATATCACATATAATATCAAATTAGAAAATGATAGCCTTAGTAGTATTTCTTATAAAGATGAATTAGGAAATTTAGTTAGTATTTATTTTCACAATCAAAAATTTGATCAAAATATTAACGAAAATATTTTTATACCAAAAATCCCAAGCCATTTTGATATAATCCAATAATCAAAATGGTATCTCTTTAAACAAATCTTGTTCTTTGCTTGGTGCTAACATTTGCATTTGAGTATTTTCCATAGTTTTTAAAATCATATCCATAGCTTCTTTACTTGCATTAACATCTTGATTAAAACTTATATTACTATCTTTAACACTGCTTGTTTGGGTAACATTTATATCTTTTGATTGGGTATTATTTTGATCTGAAGTTTTAGTAACTTTAAGAATATTTTGAATTTCTTCTTGTTTAGCAGTTTCTTTTAAATCTTCGTCCTTTTTTTCTAAATCTTTTACAAAACGCTTCAACTCTTCTATATCAAATTGACTCACTGAATTAATTTTTAGAATATAAATATTTTTTATTTGAGTTTTGTATTTTTTATTGCTAAATTTAAGCAAAGTTTCTTTAAAGTTGTTTTTACCCACTTCTGTGAATAAATCTTCATAAAAATAACTAGATACAATAGTATTTAAAGCATCTATGATTTTTTTTTGATCTAAATTTTCTCCCTCAAAATCCAAAGTCATTTCAATCTTTTTTAGAGTGTTATTTCCAACCTTTGAATACAAATCTGTTCTAAAATCTTCTATACTTAAAGAATTAGCATAAATACTACAAAAAGAAAAAAATAAAATTACCGCCCATCTCATAATCATTCCTCATCTTATTCTAAATTTACAAACTTTTCTTGTAAATAAAATTGTTTTACCTCTTTATCGAATTTTAAAATTTTTAAAAAATAATCCTCAAAAGGCATTTTATAATTATATACGATTTTTAAATTACTTGGATTAATGGCTCTTGATAAACATACATATAATTGTCCTTTTTCAAAAATTCCATCAATATCACATATTAATTTATCTATACTCATACCTTGAGATTTATGGATTGTTATAGCATAAGCTAATTTTATAGGAAATTGAACAAATTTAGCTTTTATCTTAACTTCTAGTTTTTCATCTTTATCTAGCTCATACTCTTCTAAGGTATATTCATATGGTTTTAATTTCAATCTTTCACCATTATTTTTTTCTATCAGAATATATTCTTGCTCTTTATCTTTTATAAAATCTAAAACAACACCTTGCTCCCCATTATAATAATTTTCTTCTTTATTATTCACACAAAAAATAATCTTAGCGCCTATTTTTAATTTTAACTCACCCAAAGAATTAAGTCCGTTAATCCACTGCTCGTAGGTTTTATCATCTAAGGTACAATCTAGTTTTTCAGCTTTTGCTTTAAATATACTTTCTTTACCTTGTAAAAGATTTAATTTTTCAGTATTAATATAATTAGTTTTTTTATTTGTGGCACATAATAGAGTATATTCATCCATATATTCAAGTAAATTTTTTGAACTAATTAACATTTTTTTAAAGAAATTTAGCATTTCTTTATTTACTTCACCCATTCTAAGAAAAAACAAATATTCATAAAATTGCTTATCTAAAGTTCTTTTTGTAACGCTAAGTTTTAGATTAATAAATTTAAGATCATTCCAGGCTTGCGAAGAAAAAGCATATAAAGTATTTTGAAATAAAGTACTTTGAATTTGATTTTCTTTATGCTTAACCACGGGTGGAAGTTGAAAAAAATCTCCAACTAATAAAATTTTACCATTAAAGCCACTTCTTGATAATCTATAATAAATCATTTCCATCAACGAAGCACTTACCATAGAAATTTCATCTATAACCAACAAATCACATTGTTTTAAAATTCTCTTTAATTTTTCTAGTTTATCTTTTTGCTTTCTATCTTCATAATACAACTCATCATAATTTTGACATCTTTTAAAAGCAAAAAAACTATGTAAAGTAACCCCACCTATATTAAAAGCACTAAGAGCAGTAGAACCCAATACAATAACAATTTTTCCTTGAACTCTATAAGATTTTATAAGTTCCATAGTTAAAAAAGACTTACCAACACCTGCACCACCACTTAAAAATATGTTATTATCTCTTAAAAAATTTTCCAATCTACTCAATATCATCTTAACATTATATTATAATCTAGTAAAACCCTTATAAAAATCCCTTACAAACTAATTCATATTTTTTATCAATTAATACCTTATCTAATATAAACAACTAAAACATATCATCCACAATTGATTCAAACACCAAATTAAAATATTACTACTAGCCCAGCTACTACCCCACCCAAAAATCCATCACAAACTAAAAATATAAAAACCACTAAAAACCTAAAAAACAAATTTACTATAAGCAATTTAAAATTGAAAAATTAAAACAGTCAAGCCAATTAAATTACTAAAGATATAGAAATAAAAACATAAATCAACCAAGTCAAATTATCCAACCACCCAAAAAACAAAAGCTAAATCAC
>NZ_JAKMQZ010000006.1:0-117618 GCF_025771825.1 Campylobacter sp. IFREMER_LSEM_CL2101 | reverse complement strand
ATTACTTAGTTGAATCCTTAACTAGTTTATTATTTGTTTTTCTTTAGAAATAGTTTTTATTGTTTTATAATTTATTTCTTTTATTTCTTTTATTTCTTTTATTTCTTTTATTTCTTTTATTTCTTTTATTTCTTTTATTTCTTTTATTTCTTTTATTTCTTTTATTTCTTTTATGGTGCAATCATGAATTATTTAGTGGTTTAGTTTTTACTGCTTGTGGTGGATTAGCTTGGTTAGCTTGTGAAAATTTCTAATTAGTTTGTGTTGATTAGGTAGGATGTTTATTGTTATTTTTTATTATTTTATTTTTTATGGTTTTTATTTAATTGTATTCCTTTTTATTTTTTAATTTATTTTTATTCTTTATTGTTTTATTTTTTACCATGGTTTTTATTTTTGTTTTTAGTTGTTTGTGTTTTTAGTGATTTAGCTTTTAGATTTATATTATTTGGGGATTTAGTCGTTTTAAGTTTAAAATGTTTATAGCGAGTTTGATAAATTTGGTTTTTTAGTTTTTACTGCTTATGTTTTTGGTTTTTTATTAATCTGAAAAATTAGTTTTTTAGTTGTTTAGTTATTGAATTGTTTTAATGGTTTATTTGATGGGTAGGGGTTGGGTGATATTTTATTGTTAGTTATTACTTAGATTGTTGTTTGTTTGGATTGGAAAGATTGGTATTTGAATTAAATAGTGTTGTGGTTTTATAAAATTATAGAATTAATTAGACTTGTTTTATTTGTATATTGTAAGGTGAATTTTATTGTTGGGCTAGAATAAATATGCTTGATAAAGATTAATTGTTTTTGGTTGGTGGATTTTTTAGTTTTGTTAATTGTTATATCTAGATATAGTATATAATGACATGAGAAAATAGTATGGATGACAATGATTAAATTAACTTCTTTTCAATCCTTTAAAGTAAATTTTAGTAAAATACAAAATATTCTTTATAAAGGTTAAAAATGCACTTTACTTTGCTAAATGAAAAAGATTTTTTCAATCCTTACTACCGCAAAAAGCAAATCACACAAAATGAATTTGACACTTTTAGCAAAGCTTTAACGCAGTATCTAGAAAGACTTGAAAGCTCACAAAGTGAAAATGAAGACTATCTTGTAGCTAATGCACTTAGTCCATTTTTAACCATGTTAAATTTCAAAACCCACATCAAAACCAAACAAAAAGGCAAAAGCGAGATTGATTTAGCCATCGCTAAAGATGAGCTTAGCAAAGACTTAGAAGTTCTCATCGAAGCTAAAAAGCCTAACTCAAAAGAATTCATCACCCACACAAAGCCAAATTCCAAAGCCTTGCATGAAGCTATTTTGTATTATTTTAGAAATAGAGAACATAGCTTTAGCTTGAAATTTATCATCATCACAGACTTTTATAAATTTTACATTTTCAAAGCTAGTGAGTTTGAAGAGCTTTTTTATAAAAACACAAGCTTTAAAAAGCTTTTTGAAGAATTTCAAAGCCCAAATTCACTTTTTAAAGGCAACACTGATGAATTTTACAAAGAAGCAAGCAAACTCATAGAAAATTCCAAAGAAAGCTTAAAAGGCTTTTTCATCGATTTAGCTTTTTTAAAAGACAAGCAAAAGTCAAATTTCAAAAACCTAGCAAGCATTTTTAAAACCTTCCATAAAGACTTTTTGCTAAATGAATTTAGCCCAAATGACGCAAACTCACTAAACAATGCATTCTATAAAGAGCTTTTATACATCTTAGGTTTAAGCGAGAGCAAACAGCTTTCTAAATTCATCATTACACAAAGTGAGCAAAGCAAACAAGCTCAAGGCACGCTTTATCATCTCATAGCGAGCAAGCTTCCAAAGCATGATTTTGAAGAGGTGTTAAAATTCATCATACTTTGGTTAAATCGTATTTTATTTTTAAAGCTTATTGAGTCAAATTTAGTTAGATTTAACGATGATAAAACCCTAAAATTCTTAAACTATGAAAAAATTCCAAATTTTACTACCCTTTCACATCTTTTCTTTGATATCTTAGCCAAAGAAAAGCACACAAGAACACAGAGTAAATTTAGCTATTTGCCTTATTTAAATTCATCGCTTTTTGAAAAACAAGCCATCGAAAAAACCACATTAGAAATTGCCACTTTAGAAAATGACGCTTTGCTAGAGTACCACCCACACACGCAGTTAAAAGATGACAAAGGCAAAAGCAAAAAAGGCAAAGTAGGTTTGCTAGAGTATTTGTTTGAGTTTTTAGACAGCTTTGATTTTGGAGCAGATGAGCAAAGCGAAGAACTCATCAAGCAAAAAGAACTCATCAACTCAAGCGTTTTGGGAAATGTCTTTGAAAAACTAAATGGCTACAAAGAAGGTAGTTTTTACACCCCAAGCTTTATCACTTCATACATGTGTAAAGCAAGCATAGAAAAAGTCGTGCTAGATAAGTTTAACCATACTTTTAAGCTAAATGCCACCAAGCTAAACGAGCTAAGAACCCAGTTGCGTCAAGAAAAAATCCCTCAAGAGCAAAAACTAGCCTTGCTAAATTCCATACGCATTTGCGATCCTGCGGTGGGAAGTGGGCATTTTTTAGTTTCAGCTTTAAATGCCATGCTTATGGTGCATTATGAGCTTGGTTTGTTTGAAGAGGACTTTTACCTAAGCGTGCAAAATGATGAAATTTTAGTGCAAAATCACAAAGGCCAATTTTTAGAGTATAAACGCCCTGATTTTGACAAGGACAAAACCCACCTTTGCCAAAAAGAACTTTTCGAGCGTAAAAAAGACATCATAGAAAACAACCTTTTTGGAGTAGATATCAACCCAAACTCATGTGAGATCACTAAACTAAGGCTTTGGATAGAGCTTTTAAAACACAGCTTTTATGAAAGCTTTGATGATACAAACTATCATGATCTTAAAACCCTACCAAACATCGACATCAACATAAAATGCGGAAATTCGCTTATAAGTTATTTTGAAATTCACAAAAGCCTTTCTCACTACCCCAACATCAAAGAACGCATGGATAAATACAAACGCATAGTCAAAGACTACAAAGAAGGCTTTTACACCGACAAAACTCTCATCGCAAAAGAGATCAAAAACCTCAAAGAGTCTTTTAAAAATTTCTGCTTAAAAGACAAATTTGCTAAAGAGATCAAGCAACTTACCAACGGCGCTAATGAATACTCTAAAAAATATGGCGATTTTTTAGCGCAAGATGAAAAAGATGAGAATTTTAGAGCATTTTTCTCTAAAAATATGTTTGAATTTGACTTTGATGAAAGTGCTGCTAAGAAAGAATTTAAAAAGCTTAAAAAGCTTTATGAGAGTATATTTGACTTAGAAAGTGCAAATCCTTTTGAATGGCGTTTTGAATTTAGCGAAGTGCTTGATGAGGGCGGGAGCTTTCAAGGGTTTGATCTCATCATCGGTAACCCACCTTATATAAGAATACAAGGGTTAGATAAAAATTTATCGCAGTATTATAAAAAACATTTTAAAGTGGCAAGTAAAAATTATGATATATACATTTTGTTTGTAGAGCAATGTTTTAAGCTTATAAAAAATAAAGGAACAATTGCTTTTATAATGCCTCATAAATGGATTAATGCTGATTTTGGGTTAAATTTAAGAGAATTTGCAAAAGATAAGATTAGCAAGATTATATCTTTTGGGGAATTTCAGGTTTTTGATGCTTCAACATATACGGCTTTGCAATGGTTTGAGAATAATTCTTCGCATTTGAAATTTATTCAAACGGATAAAAATATCAACTCAAAAGAAGAAATGTCAAATTTTATTTTTAATTTACAAGAAGAAGATTTTAAAATTATAGACAATAAAAAACTATCTTCATCATTTTGGAGTTTTGAAGAAAATTTAAATCAAGAAATTTTCTCAAAAATTAATCAACATATAATGGTGAAAAATATTTTTTCTAAAATTTTTCAAGGTTTAGCTACAAGTAAAGATAGTGTTTATTTTTTAAAAGATTGCAAAGAAAATAAAAATCTAGTTAAAGGATATTCTAAAGAGCTTAATAAGGAAGTGGAGATAGAAAAAGAAATTTTAAAACCACTTTTAATGGGTGATAATTTTCATAGATATGAAAAACCTGTTTCAAATTCAATGGTTTTATTTCCTTATTATAAACAAGATGATGTAAATACTAAAGCAAAAATGTCTCTTTATGATGAAAAGGAATTAAAAGCTAAATTTCCAAAAGCTTGGAGTTATTTAAAAGAGTGTGAAAATGTTTTAAGAGCAAGAGAAAATGGAAGATTTGACAATGCAAAATGGTATCAATTTGGCAGAACACAAGGCATAAATCAAGAGAATATAGAAAAATTACTTTGTCCAGATATTTGTAATAATACTCATTTTGCTTTTGATAATCTTGGAAAATTTTATTTCACTACTACTATTTATGGTTATGTTAAAAATGAAGAATATAAAAATTTAGATTATAAGTATTTAATAGCTATTTTAAATTCATCATTAACTTGGTGGTTTTTGCAAAAAACTAGCGTTGTGATGAGAGGTGGATTTTATAGGATTAAGCCAGCTTATATAGAAAAATTTTGCATACCAAAAATAAATTCTAAAAATGAAAAACTAGTAAACGAGCTTATAAGCTTAGTCGATGAAATTTTAAATTTAAAAGAACAAGACAAAAATGCAAACACCAAAACCCAAGAAGACAAAATAAACTCTATCGTTTATAAACTTTACAACCTAAACGAAGAAGAAATAAAAATCATTAAAAATAAGGAGTGAAAATGAAATTAGTAAAATGTAAAATTGAAAATTTTAGAAGCTATGAAAATACAGAATTTAATTTTTCGGATTTAAGCGTAATTATTGGAAAAAATGATGTAGGAAAATCGACATTATTTGATGCATTGGATATATTTTTTGAAAATAATAAGGCTTTAGAAGATGATGTCAATATTAACTCAAATGAGAATAAATTTAGTATTACTTGTTTCTTTCAGGTTGAACCGCAGACGCAGATTAATATTGATGCTAGCGAAAGTGAAAGAACGCAGACATCTTTAGAGAGTGAGTATTTGTTAAACCAAGAGAATTTATTGCAAATCAAAAAAACATGGGAAAAAGGAAAGTTAAGCAAAACTTATCTTGTTTGCAACTATCCAACCAATTGGGAAAAACCACTTATTACATTAAAGATTCAAGATTTAAGAAAATTACTCTCCGAAGAGTCTGAAGTTAATCAAAATATCAAAAAAGAAATAAGGAATTTTTTATTTTCGCAAGAAAATTTAAATTTTATGGAACAGGAAATAGATATATCCACAAAAGATACTGATATTGTTAGTATATATAACAAATTAAAGGAAAAAATGCCTAAATTTTTATTATTTAAAGCTGATAGAACAAATACAGATAAAGATAGTGAAATCACCCAAATAACAAAAGCCATTACACAAAATGCTATCTCTGAAATTGAGCAACAATTTAATAATATGAAAGAAAATATTTTAGATAATATTAAGAGTTTTGCTAATGCGACACTTGAGCGGTTAAAAAGTTTTGATAAAGATATCGTGAAAGATTTAGTCCCAGATATTACTTCAAAAGAATTAAGTTCATTATTTAGCTATGAATTTAAAAGTGACAGTGGAATATCATTTAATAAAAGAGGTAGTGGAGTTAAAAGGTTGTTTTTATTAAGTTTCTTTTTAGAGGATGCTGAAAGAAAACAACAATCTAATATGATTTATGCAATTGAAGAGCCAGAAACATCACAACATCCAAACTATCAAAGAATAGTTATAGAATCTTTGCAGAAATTAGCACAAAATCAAGGACGTCAAATCTTGCTTACAACACATACTCCAGAGATTGTAAGAATGGTTAATAAGGAAAATATTATTTTTATACAAAAAGATGATGAAGATAGACGAATAGTTTATCATGGAGATGAAATTGATGCAGAGATTCTTGCTGATACTTTAGGTGTTTTGCCGTATTTATTATATCAAAGAGTTTTATTTGTAGAAGGAGAAACAGATGTAAAGTTTTTAAATAATTTAAATAATAAATTTGAATGTTTAAGAAATATATTTGATTTAAAAACAATAACTTTGATTCCATTGCATGGTGGAGGAAATGTTAAAAACTGGATAAGGGAGGATTATTTAAAACAAAGTAATGTTAAATGTCTTTATTTCTTAGATAGAGACGAGGATAGGAGAGATGTTGAAGAGCAAAATTTAATAAGAACAAAAAAGCGAGAAATTGAAAATTATTATCCTATTGATATACTTGAAGAATATTTTAAAAATAAATTGGGTAAGGATTTGATTTTTTCTGATAATTTTAAAAGAAATTGGGATAATGAGGATATAGCTCAATATGTTTTTAATTGTCAATCGGAAGATAAGAAAATTGGAGCAACAAAAATTAAATCAATGTTTGCTAATAAAGAAATATGGGACAAAATCAATGAAAATAATATGCAAAATTTTGATGAAATTAAAGAATGGTTTGAAAGAATGAAAAAATTTTTTATATAAAAACCGCACGTAAAAATTCCATAGCGCCGAGTTAAAAGGATAAAAAATGTATTCTAAATTTTTAACTTTATCAGAAAATGATGTTGAAAAAATCAAAGAAAAATTAAAGAAAGTTATAAAATGTTCTTGTGAATATAATATAAAAGAAATAAATGAAGATGATATAGATGATTTTAAAATTAATGATGAAGAGTATATAAAAGAACATAAAAATTCATTTATCATAAAAAATAATAAAGAAAATATTTTAGACTTAACAATAGATTTAACAATGTTGTCTAAATTATCTGATATGGATTTTCAAATAAAATTTGAAAGTTTTAATATAGAATTTAAAAACGAAAGCAAAGAAAAAATACATATTAAACAAAATTTGTATTTTAGCAATTGCTATTTTAAACAAATAGATTTAAAAAATATTTGTTTTGAAGATTTTGCAATAAGTAACTATAAGCCTATAGATGATTATAAAGCAATGATTGAATTTAATAATTGCGAATTTAAAAATTTACATTTTAGTCATAATAATTTTTTAGAAAGTGTTAAATTTACAAATAATACTAAAATAGGTAATTTGCATTTAAGTTTTAATACATTTGAAAAATATTTTTATGTAAAAGATAGTTTTATTGAAAATATATCTTTGTATAAAAATAAATTTAACGATAAATGTTATTTTTTTAGTATTTTTTTTAAAAACAATGCGTATTTTATTAATTCTTATTTTAAAGATAGTGCTGATTTTTATAAGTGTGAATTTGAAAAGACAGCTAGTTTTTATGGAGCTAGATTTGATAAAACTCCAAATTTTTCTCAGGTAATTTTCAAAGGAAATTTAAATGTTGTAAATACAAATTTAAATTTTACTTTTGATGATTTGCAAGATAGAATTAAACAAGAATATGAAGATTTTAATAAAGATAAAAATGAAAAAGATAAAAAATCTTTAGATAAATTTGCAAATGATTTTAGAGATTCTTTTAGAAATTTTAAAAATGCATTGATAAAAGATAATAATCTTTTAGAAGCTTCAAATTTTCATAAATACGAGCTTTATTGTAAAGAGATAGAATTGAAAGAAAATTGGAATAACAGAGAAACAAAGACAACAGCACGAAAAAGTTCATTACATTTAAAATATTTTATAGATTCTTTGCTTTTGGGTTTTTATAGAAAATTAAGTGATCATCATACCGATTTCTTAAAAGTTTTTAATAATATTGTATTATTAGTTGCTTTGTATAGTGTATTTCTTTTTATGGGAGGATATGAAGATAATCTTAAATCATATCAATATTCTGATAATCTATTAGATAACAATAGTAGTTTGACAAATGCTTTCAAAGATATAAAAAATTCCATTATCGAGTCATCGTTTGTTCAAGAATATCCTTCGTGTATTCTAATATTTTATTATGGATTAATTGCAATTGGATTTTTGATGATTTTCTGGGATATTTTGAAAAATATCAAAACGATTTATGAGGTAATTAAGAATGAAATTTGCATTAAAGAAATAATATTTTGTGTATTAAATTTAGTTGCATATTTTTTAGGTTTATTGGTTGTTTTGATTTATTTAAATATTTATATACCAAAGAGTCAAGACAGTCTTGTAGTCCTTTCAAATATAGGTATATTTTTTGTATTTATCATTTTTTATTTATGGTTGGTGTATTTAAAATCATTAGCGCTAAGATTAGTGTTTGTAGTCGCTAGCTACATTATCGTGATTATAGTATTGGGGATTAGCATATCTATCTTAAATCCTTTTATCGGAAAGATATTTAATGATGAACAAAATTTTACAAATCCTATATTTGTATATATAACATTTGCATATACTATCTTGTTGATTTTAATTCTTTTTTCTTTCCAAAAAACCGCACGTAAAAACTCTATAGTACCAAGTTAAATTAAAAGGCTTATTAAAGCCTTTTTGTTTTTTTGGTTTTTAAATTTTGCTCATTTTTAGCTTATGGTATAATGAAAATTATCCAAAAAAGGAGTACCATGCTAAAGACAAGTTTCAAAAAGTCAGTTTTTATCCCAAGCATTAGCATTATAATCATCTTAAGTCTTAGTTGTATTTTCTTACCTAAGCTTACAAATGATTTTATCAATCATATCAAAAGCGGGATTTTTGCAAATTTTTCATGGTTTTATATACTAAGCGTGAGTTTTTTTGTGTGTTTTATGCTAGCACTCGCACTTTCAAAATTTGGCGATATCAAGCTCGGCGATGATGATGAAAAACCTCATTTTAAATTCACTTCATGGCTTGCTATGCTTTTTGCTACGGGTATGGGTGTGGGGCTTATGTATTTTGGTGTGGCTGAGCCTCTTATACATAAAAAAGCCTTACAAACAAGCGATGAAGAAGCTATGCTACATACTATCTTTCACTGGGGAATTCACCCATGGGCTATTTATGGGGTGTGTGCTTTGGCTATGGCGTATTTTGGTTTTAGATATAAAATGCCTCTTAGCTTGCGTAGCGCTTTTTACCCTTTGCTTAAAGACAAAATTTATGGTTTTTGGGGAAATTTAGTTGATATGCTAGCTTTAATTGTCACGGTTTTTGGTATTAGTACCACACTTGGTTATAGTGCTTCTCAGCTTAATGCTGGCTTTTTAAATTTAGGCATTTTAAACGAACAAAGCTTTTTAGAACAAAGCGTGATTATAATCATCATCATTTCTTTAGCTACGCTTTCATCGATTAGTGGTTTGACAAAGGGCTTAAAAATTTTAAGTGAAGCAAATTTGGTTTTTGCAGTGTGTTTAATGCTTTTTGTGCTTTTTTCAACCAACACCATTCAAATCCTTTCGCAATTTAGCTCTAATATTGGCAATTATTTGCAAAATTTAATTTCTTTGAGCTTTAAGACTTATTATTATGAAAAAGAACATATAGAGTGGTTTAATAATTGGACTATTTATTATTGGGCTTGGTGGCTTAGTTGGGCGCCTTTTGTGGGCTTTTTCATCGCTAAGATTTCTCGCGGTAGAACGATAAGAGAATTTATCTTTGGTGTGCTTGTAGTGCCTACTAGTTTTAATATACTTTGGTTTAGCATTTTTGGTAATAGTGCTTTAAATTTTAATGATATCTTAAGTCCTTTTACTTCAGCGCCTGAAAGCTTGCTTTTTTATTTTTTACAAAATTTTTCTTTTTCTTATTTTAGCTCTTTGCTTGCACTTTTGGTTTTAGCTTTGTTTTTTATCACTTCAGCAGATAGTGGGATATTTGTGTTAAATTCTTTAAGTAGTGGTGGGGCTCATGAGCCATACAAATGGCAAAATATCCTTTGGGGTTTTGTACTTGCGCTTTTAGCTACTTCTTTGTTGTATTCAGGTGGTTTGGGAGCAATTTTAAGTATCACTATGATAGTGGCTTTGCCTTTTGCCTTTTTGCTTTGTTTGATGTGTTTTTCACTGCTTAAAGGTTTAATCGTAGATGTAAATTACTCTTTAACTAAGCTTAGTCAAAGTAGTGTGTATTTTTCAGGGGAATTTTGGCAAGAAAGACTAGCTAGAATTTTAAAACAAAGCAAAGAACAAGACATACAAAATTTCTTAAATACTAAAGTCAAAAATGCTATGGAATCACTCAGTCAAAGTCTAAAAAATTACGGCTTAAAAACACAAATTGTTCAAGAAAAATCAAGTATAAGTTTGATTATAAAAAAAGAATTTGCAAAAGATTTTATCTATGGAGTGCAAGTAGTAAAAAAACAAGCAAGCCAAAGCATAATTGATGATAAATTTATGCCAACTTATTCTAAAGAATTTATTTTTGAGCCACAAACTTTCTTTGCTGATTCGCGTAATGGTTATAATATAGAGTATTTAAACGAGCAAGAAATCATCGTAGATATATTAAAGCAGTATGAGAGGTATTTGCAACTTTTATTTGATGATAAAAATGAAATTTTTACCAAAGCTTATGATTAAAAAGCGTTATAATTTCACTTTATTTTATAAGAAAGGCCTTTTATGTTGAGATTTTTTATCATGCTTTTTTGTGCTTTAAATCTTTTTGCTACCACGCCAAAAGATACGATCGTTATAGCAGTGGAAAATGAACCAGAGCGTATTAATCCGCTTTTTAGTGAAGATCATGATGTGGCAATTGCTCTTGTGTTTTCAGGACTTACACGCTTTGATGAGAATATGAGCTTAGCGCCTGATCTTGCTAGTTCTTGGAAAGTTAGCAAAGATGGGCTTGTTTATGAATTTACTTTAAGAGATGATGTGTTGTGGCATGATGGGGCTAAATTTAGCGCTAAAGATGTGGAATTTAGTATAAATGCTTTAAAAGATGAGAAATTAAATTCACCCTCAAAGGTAAATTTTGACGCAGTTAAAGAAGTAAAAATCATCGATGATTATCGTTTGTCCATCACACTCTCAAAGCCTTTTCCTGCATTTTTAGACGCTTTGAGTGTAGGGATTTTACCAAAACATTTACTTGAAAAAGAAAATTTAAACACCACTAAATTTAATCAAATGCCTATAGGAACAGGATCATATAAGCTAAAGCAATGGAAAAAAGGTCAATACATGATCTTAGAGGCAAATGAAAATTATCATTTAGCTAAGGTAAAAACACCAAAACTCATACTAAAACACATTAAAGATCCAAGTATTAGCGCTATTGAGCTTAAAAATGGTTCTATTGATGTGGCTTTGGTTGATTTTGCTCTAGCTTCAAATTTTGCAAATGATAAAAACTTTAAAATGCTTATAGAACCTTCGGCTGATTATCGTGCTTTGATGTTTAATTTTAATCATGAGTTTTTAAAAGATCAAAATGTGCGTTTAGCACTAAATTATGCTATTGATAAACAAGCTATTATAAATTCACTTTTGCATTCTTTTGGAAAGGTGGCAAATCATCCTTTAGAAAAATCATGGGCAAATCCTAAAGAATTTGCAAGCTATGCTTATGATGTAAAAAAAGCAAATGAGCTTTTAGCAAAAGCAGGTTTTGTGAAAAACAAAAATGGCATTTTAGAAAAAAATGGCAAAGAATTTAGCTTTGAAATGTATGCTATGAGTGAAGATCCACTAAGAGTAGCTTTGGTAAATATCTTGCAAAGTGAGTTTTTAAAGCTTGGCATAAAAGCAAAAGCGGTAGCTAAACCAAGTGGAAGTTTTGATTATACGAAAATTGATAGCTTTTTAGTAGGTTGGGGTAGTCCTTATGATCCTGATTTTCATACCTTTAGAGTTTTTGCAAGTTCTCAAGATAGTGCTTTAAACTCAAGTGGATGGAATTTTGGCCATTATCAAAATGCTAAAGTTGATGAGGCTTTAACAAAGGCTAGAAATTCACTTGATGTAAATGAAAGAAAAAAACACTATAAAGAATTTATTGACGCTTTATATAAAGATCCTGCGTTTTTATTTATAGCTTATATTGATTATCCTTTAGTTTTTGCTAAAAATATCCAAGGTATAAAACCTCACATTTTAGGTCACCATGGGGTAGGTTTTACTTGGAATGCTTATGAGTGGAGCAAAAATTAGTGCTAAAACTCATTTTTAAACGCCTCTTGTGGGCGTTTTTTTTGATGATTTTTGCGAGTTTTTTATGCTTTGTGATGATTTATCATGCTAAAGGAAGCGTGGTCTTTGCTAGTGTGCCTCAAGGAACTAGTATTAAAATAAAAGAAGAAATCGAACGTAATTTAAATTTAGATAAACCTTTATTAGAGCAGTATGAAAATTGGCTTTTTAATGCCTTAAAAGGCGACTTTTCCTACTCTTTAATCAGCGGAGAAAAAGTTAGTGAAATTTTAAAAGAAAAACTTCCTTATACCATCATACTAGGGAGTTTGGCTTTTTTTATACTTTTTGTGTTATCTTTGGTTTTGGCACTTTTTTGTGTTCTTTATAAAGATAGTTTTTTGGATAAATTTATCACTTTTTTAACGATGAGTTTTTTTGCACTGCCTGCTTTTTCTTTATCACTAATGCTTATTTTGGTTTTTGCTGTATTTTTTAAGCTTTTTCCAAGTTCGGCTATTGCTGATATTGGCTTTGAAGATGATGTGTTTAATCGTTTGTGGCATTTGTTTTTGCCAGTATGTGCTTTAGTGCTTTCACATTTAGCTGTTTTTGTGCGTTTTATAAGGACAAGTTTGATTGATAGTTTAAATCAAAGCTTTATAGAAAGTGCTTTTGCAAGAGGGCTTAGCAAAACAAGAATTTATTTGCACTTTGTGTTAAAAGATGCTTTTGGTTCTATACTTGCGTATTTTGGTGCTTCTTTTGTGAGTTTTTTAATGGGAACTTATATAGTAGAAAGTGTGTTTTCTTATGAGGGTGTGGGAAATTTGGTGATTAAAAGCATATTATTTAAAGACTATCCTGTGGTGCTAGCTGTGGTGATTTTTAGCATTTTAGTGGTGGTGCTTGTAAATTTGATCGTAGAAATAATTTGCAAGATGATTAATCCAAGGTTTGCTAATGCGTAAGTTTTGTGTGATGATGATTTTGTTAAGTTTTGTTTTAGCACTTTTTGCACCTTTAGTAAGTTCTTATGATCCTAATTTAGTGGATTTAAGTAAGGCTAAAATAGCCCCAAATTTAAGTCATATTTTTGGTACAGATTTACTTGGCAGAGATGTTTTTACGCGTATTTTATATGCCTTGCGTGTTTCTTTGTTTGTAGGGGTAATGGCAGCATTTTTTAGTGTGCTTTTTGCTTGTGTTTATGTGTTTTTAACAAGATTTTTTGCTTATGCTTTTTTTGCTAGAGTGCTTGATATGCTTTTGGCTTTACCTTCTTTACTTGTGATTATGTTTTTTCAAAGTTTTTTGGCGGGATCTTTGTGGAGTATGATTTTTATCATCGCTTTGGGGCATTTTGCTTTTGTAGCAAAGGTGCTTGATACTCAGCTTAATAAATTTCAAAAACTTGAGTTTTATCAAAATGCTATCATTCTAGGCTCTAGTAAGATGAAAGCTTTATTTAGCGAGCTTTTACCTGCTTGTTGGAATTTGCTTTTTGTGCTTTTTGTTTTAAATATTGCTCATGCTATTACAAGTGAAGCTACTTTGAGTTTTTTTGGTTTGGGTGTAGAGCTTTGGACTCCAAGTTTAGGAAATATGCTAAATGAAGCAAGTAAGGCTGTGTTTTTAGGATTTTGGTGGATGATAGTTTTTCCAGTAGCTTTTATACTTATGCTTATTTTGCCTTTGCTTGCTTTGGGTAATGATTTGCAAGAAGAGATTAAAACATGATAGAAATTGCAAATCTTAACCTTAACTTTAAAGATAAAATCTTGCTAAAGGATGTAAATCTTAATTTAGAAGATGGTAAAGCTTTGGCTATCATGGGTAAAAGTGGAGCGGGAAAAAGCTTGCTTTTAAAAAGTATGATTAAGCTTTTTGATAAACACTACAAGCTTAATGCACAAAAATTTCAGATAGATAAAAAAGATATTTTAAATTTAAAATCAAATGAGCTAAATGCCTTAAGAGCTAAGGTAAATTTACTTTTTCAAGATGTTTATGGGAGTTTTTATCCTCTTGTTGATATAGGGAGTTATTTTAATATAGTTTTAAAAACTCATACTAATTTAAGCACAAAAGAGATTAAAGAAAGGGCATTTTATTATTTTGAGTGTTTAGGGCTTAAAAATCATGACCTTTTGTGGCATTCTTTTATATATCAGCTAAGTGGTGGTATGGCAAGACGCGTTCAAATAGCTCTAGCTTTATTAAGCGAGGCTAAGTATTTATTGTGTGATGAGATTACAAGTTCACTTGATAGGGCTAATGAAGAAAAAATTATCGCTATTTTAAAAGAGTTAAAAGCGCAATTTAAAAATCTCATTTTCATCACGCATGATATAAATTTAGCTAAAGAGCTTTGCGATGAGGTAGCTATCATAGAAGATAAAACTTTGCTTTATCAAATGCCTATGAAAGAGTTTTTAAACAATCCAAAAGGTATTTTTGCCAAAGAATTGTTAAATTATTTTGAGAATGAAAATGTTTTTAGAAGTTAAAAATTTAAGTAAATCTTATAAAATTAAAAAACACTGGTATTTAAAAGAAGAAGAAATTTTTGTTTTTAAAGATGTGAGTTTTGCTTTAAATCAAAATGAGAATTTATTGCTTTGCGGGGAAAGTGGTAGTGGTAAAAGCACTTTGGCTAAAATTCTTTGTATGCTTGAACGCGCAAATACTGGAGAAGTTTTGTTTGAAAATGAAAATATATTAAATTTAGATTTTAATACTCAAAGAAAATTACGCCAAAAAATTCAATATGTTTTCCAAGATCAAAAGCTAGCTTTAAATCCTTATAAAAGCACTAAAAGACTTTTGCTTGATGTATATGAAAATTTTAAACTTAAGCCTGATTTTGAAGAGCTTTTTAAACTTTTTGATGTTTTTGAACTTGAAAAAGATATTTTAAATTTAAAACCCTCTAAGCTAAGTGGTGGTCAAAGTCAAAGATTAGGTTTGATTAGAGCTTTGCTTTTAAGGCCAAAATTGCTTATTTTAGATGAAATCACAGCAGCGCTTGATGTGGTAACCGCTTATAAAATTTTAAACTACTTGCATGCTTTTCAAAAAACACACGATATTACTTATATATTTATTTCTCATCAAGAAAAAATATTGCAAGATATATGCCATAAAAAAGTGTTTTTATAATAAAGATAAAAATTGTTTCATTTTGAAATATCATAAAATTTATTTTTTTGATAATAAGTTTTTATATAGCTAAGTTAAAGTAAAATAAATTTTAATTATGCTTGAATAAAAGGTTTATTATGACGCACGCAACTATAGAGCATCAATACTTTGGCATCTTTGCAATGCTTGTTATTGCAAGTGTTATATTTTTTACTTTGGTGTATATTTCTTCTAAAATAGGATCCAAACTCGCCTCTCATAATAGAAAAAAACTAGGACTTGGAATTTATGAATGTGGGCCTATGGCTTCTAAGCAAGCGAATAAAATCAATTCTCAATTTTTTGTTTTTGCTTTGATTTTTATTTTGCTTGATATTGAAGTGGTGTTTTTATTTCCTTGGGCGGTGATTTTTAAAGATTTAACCGCAGAGCTTTCAAAATACGGCTTATCTTTGTTTGCCTTAGTGGAAGTGTTTGTTTTTATTTTATTGCTTGCAATAGGTTTTTTATACGCTTATAAAAAAGGAGCATTCGCATGGCAGAGTATCAAAAAATGAGCAATGCACCGGTTGTTTTAACTACGGTTGATAAGTTAGTGCAATGGGGTAGGAGTAATTCTTTATGGGCGCTATCTTATGGGCTTGCCTGTTGTGCTATTGAAATGATGGCAGCAGGTGGTGCAAGATATGATTTTGATAGATTTGGAACGATTTTTAGAGCAAGTCCAAGACAATCTGAAGTAATGATTATAGCGGGTACTTTAAGCAAAAAACATGCTGAATTTACAAGAAGACTTTATGATCAAATGCCTGATCCTAAATGGGTTATTTCTATGGGTTCTTGTGCAAATACCGGTGGTATGTTTAATACCTATTCTACCGTCCAAGGGGTAGATAGAATCATTCCTGTTGATATTTATGTGCCAGGTTGTGCCCCGCGCCCTGAAACTTTTCAATTTGCTTTGATGATTTTACAAAAAAGAATTCGTAAAGAAAAAGCAAGCAGAAAAATAGCTCCAAAAAGGCTTATATGATGAGAAAATATAGCGATAAGAAAAATGCTCAGCTAAAAAATTATTATGAAGATAGATTTTACCATGCACCTGCAACTAAAAAACTAAGCACAGAGAGTAGTGCTTTTGAGAGTGATCATCAAATTTTAAGCCAAGAATTTGAGTTAAAAAATTCTTTTATAGAGCTTGATTTTTGGGTAATTGAAATAAATAAAGATGATAATGTTGCTATTCTTAGCAAGCTTAAAAATTTAGGTTATAGTTGTTTTACTGACGCAAGTGCGATTGATTTTGTTGCTCAAAAACAAGGTTTTGAGGTGTATTATCAGCTTTTAAATATGGAGAAAAATTTAAGAGTGAGAGTAAAGACTTTCGTTGGTTTAAAAGAAAAACTTCAAAGTGTTATGAGTGTTTTTAAGGGTGCTAACTGGTGTGAGAGAGAAATATATGATATGTTTGGGATTTTCATCATCAATCATCCGAATTTAAAAAGACTTTTAATGCCTGATGATTGGTATGGACATCCTTTTTTAAAAAGCTATCCTTTGCATGGTGATGAATTTGCTAAATGGTATGAGATAGATAAAATTTTTGGAAAAGAATACCGCGAGGTTGTAGGAGAGGAAAATAGAGATCCAGGTTTTGTAGATGAAAAAGACACGCTAAACTTTAGCAGAATTTATCATGAGGTTGGTAAAGGCGAAGCCCCAAGAGAAGATAAATACCTACAAGAATATCAAGAAGAAGGTGGTGTGCCTTTTGTGAAAAAAGCCAAAAGAACGCAAGTAAAAATTTTAGATAAGAGAAGATAAAATGCAAATTTCTACTAAATTAAAACCTTATTATGAAAATATAAGCTTTGAGCGTGAAGATGGTACTATGATAGTAAATCTTGGTCCCCAACATCCAAGTGCTCATGGAAATTTACGCCTTATTTTAGAACTTGATGGAGAAGAAATCACCAAGGCTGCTCCTTGTATAGGCTATATGCATCGTGGTATGGAAAAAATGGCTGAAAATATGATCTATCAAGAGTTTATCCCAACTACTGATAGAATGGACTATATCGCAGCTAGTGCAAATAATTATGCCTATGTAGCTGCTGTGGAAAAACTTTGTGGTTTGGAAATTCCACGCAGAGCAAGTGTGATAAGGATGATTTTGCTTGAGTTAAACCGCATTGCTTCGCATTTATTATGGCTTGCTACACATGCTCTTGATATTGGTGCAATGACAGTATTTTTATACTGCTTTAGAGAGCGTGAATATGTGCTTGATCTAATAGAAAAATATTGTGGGGCAAGACTTACACATTCATCTATGAGAATAGGCGGGGTAATGCTTGATTTACCTGAAGGTTTTTTAGAAGAACTTTTAGCATTTTGCAATAAATTTCCAAATGATATAAAAGATTATGAAGCCTTGCTTGATGATAATAGAATTTGGCGTGCAAGAACTGAAAATGTAGGAGTTGTAAGCAAAGAACAAGCGCTAAGTTGGGGTTGTAGTGGGGTTATGTTAAGAGGAAGCGGGATTGCTTATGATGTTAGAAAAGAAGAGCCTTATTTGCTTTATGATGAGGTAGATTTTGGCGTGCCTGTGGCTAAAATGGGTGATTCTTATGCAAGATATAAGGTTTATATGCAAGAATTTAGAGAAAGTTTAAAAATTTTAGTTCAATGTGCTAAGCTTTATCAAGACACTCCGCCTGAAATTTTATGCAATCATCCTGAGTATGTAAGCGCTTCAAAAGAGCAAATCATGACACAAAATTATTCACTTATGCAACATTTTGTCCTAGTAACCCAAGGCTTAAAACCACCAAAAGGAGAGGTGTATGTGCCAACTGAAAGTCCAAAAGGCGAACTTGGATTTTTTATCCACTCAGATGGTAGTGGTAGGCCATATAGATTAAGAGCTAGAACCCCAAGCTTTTTTCATTGTGCGTTTTTAGAAGAAATGCTTGTTGGATCATATTTGGCTGATGCGGTGGCAATTTTAGGAAGTATTAATATAGTTTTAGGTGAGATAGACCGATGAGACGCGTGGATTTAAGAAAAAGTCAAGATTTATTTAAGGATTTAGAACAAATCATTCAAAATGCCTATATGGGTGAAGTTTTAGTGGTTTTGTTTGAAATAGGAGATTTTTCTAATGTAGAAAAAAGTTTTGCTTTCATAAAAGAGCAAAATTGTGAACTTTTAAATTCTTTAAAATTTAATCAAGTAGATTGGACTATAGTTTTTAAAAAGGTAGGACAATGAAATTAGCAAGATATCAAGAAGGCTTAAATGCTTTGTGTTTTGTGGATTTGCTTTCTTTAAAAAATCCTTCGCTTTGTGCTAAGCTTAACAAAAGTAAAAATTACAATATTTCCTGTTTAGAAGATAAAAATTTAAAAGCAAGTTTTTATAAATGTGAGATTGCAAGTGTACCTTTCGTGCTTGCATTACTTTGTAAGATGAGTTTGGATACTGAATTTAACGAGCTTGATGAGGGTTATTTAAGTGCTGAATCTTGCTTTGGAGAAGAAGAGGCTTTAGAGATTTTAGAGTTTTTAAAAGAAGCAAAATGTATTATTTTTGATGAAAATTTATGCCAACATAAAGACTTTGAAAATATTAAGTATTTTTTAGAAAAACTTTGTCATAAATTTAATCTTTTGCTAATTTGCTCTAATGAAAATGAAGAAAATTTATCAATACAAAATTCTTTTAGTGAACTTTTAGAACTTGATAATTTTGATGGAACTATCATCATGCAAGCACCTTTAAGGGATAAAAATTTGCATTGTTCTTCATCTTTTGCTTTGATTGCTAAGGTTAAAGATGAGGATAAAATTAATTTAAAAATAAACACTCAAGAATTTACAACTATAGTAAAAATCAATCATGATTTAAAAGGCACGGTGGCTTTGTTTGATTATGAAAGCGCTGATTTTGCTTTTTCAAAAGCTCAAGTTAAGGTTATAAAATGAAAGTTATCATTAATGGTATAGAATGTGAGGCAAATGAGGGTGAGTATATCTTAAATGTCGCAAGAAAAAATGATATTTTCATTCCTGCAATTTGTTATTTAAATGGTTGTTCTCCAACACTTGCATGTCGTATGTGTATGGT
Organism: Campylobacter sp. IFREMER_LSEM_CL2101; assembly: GCF_025771825.1. Classification (NCBI taxonomy): domain Bacteria; kingdom Pseudomonadati; phylum Campylobacterota; class Epsilonproteobacteria; order Campylobacterales; family Campylobacteraceae; genus Campylobacter; species Campylobacter sp. IFREMER_LSEM_CL2101. The sequence goes on along the minus strand of NZ_JAKMQZ010000006.1, from coordinate 98,305 downwards.
AGAAGCTGATGGTAAAAAGGTTTATTCTTGCAATACTAAAGTTAAAGAAGGTATGGTAGTAGAGAGTGATTTGCCAAATTTATGGGATGAGCGCAATGCTATCATGCAAGCATATTGTATCAACCACCCTTTACAATGTGGGGTATGTGATAAATCTGGCGAATGTGAGCTTCAAAACTTTACACACAAGGCAAGAGTAAATGTGCAAAATTATTGGATTAAAGATACCCATAAAGAGCATAAAAAATGGGGCGAGATTAATTATGATCCAGCTTTATGTATAGTGTGCGAAAGATGTATCACAGTTTGTAAAGATAAGATAGGTGAAAGTGCTTTAAAAACTACTCCAAGAGGAGCAAATGCACCTGATGCAAGTTTTAAAGAAAGTATGAGTAAAGATGCGCTAGCGATTTGGACTAAATTTCAAAAGAGTTTAATTGCGCCAAGTAGCGGTAATATGCTTGATTGTTCTTTTTGTGGAGAATGTACAAGTGTATGCCCAACAGGAGCCTTGGTGGGTTCGGCTTTTCAATATACATCTAATGCTTGGGAATTAAAGAAAATTCCAGCTAGTAATCCCCATTCTAGTGATTGTGAGTTGATGTATTATGATATTAAACAAACTAGTATTAATAATCAAAAAGAAAAAATTTATAGAGTGAGCAATGACTTTGCTTTTGCTACGCTAAATAAAGCTGCAAGATATGGTTTTAATACCCAAAATGAAGTTCAAGGTAAAGATGAAAAAGCTTTTGAAAAATTAGTAAATATGATAAAAAATGATGAAATAAAAAATATTTTATTTAATAGTTTTATTACTAACGAAGAAGCCTTAATCTTGCAAAATTTAAGTAAAAAATTTAATCTTAATCTTATAAATCATGAAGCTAAAAAATTCCAAGATTTCCTAGCTTGTTTTTATCAAAATGCAAATGCAATGTATAATGCAAATACAGACGATATTACTCAAAGTGATTTTTTAATCATCGTAGGTTCATTTTTACGCTATGATGTGCCAACGTTAGGATATAAAGTTAATAACGCTTTAGTAATGAATAAAGGTGCAGGGCTATATTTTCACCCTATAAAAGATAAAGGTGTGGATAAATATTCTAAAAATTTATTGCAGATTAATCATGATATTAAAGATAATGAAAATATTTTATTATTTATCTTGCAAAAATTTGTTAAAGAGCTTCCACAAGATTTTAAAAATACATTAGAAAATGCGTATTATCAAGGCACTAAAGAAATAGAAGAAACTATTAATGAAGAAGTTATTGAAAAGATAGAAAAGCAAAATGAAAATGGTGCAACTATTATAGAAGAAGTTAAAAAACTTGTGCCTAAAAAAATTAAAAAAAGCATAGAAGTGCAAAGATCAAATTATGCGAAAAATCTTGGCATAGATGAGGATATTTTAGAAACTTTATTAGCTAAAAAGCAAAAATTTACACTTATTATAGGAAGTGATTTTTACTATGATGAGCAAAGTGTAAAGCTAGCAAAGCTTTGTGCTTTGGTGCAAAAATATACTGATTTTAAAGTCTTTTTAAATCCAACTTGCACCAATACTTTAGGCGTGAGTTTAATTTGTGATTTAAGTCAAGATTTTCAAGCGGGAAAAACACTAGGTTATAACGAAAAAGGTGATTTTACTTTTTCTTATGATGGGCATTTTGATCTTGCAAGTTCTAGTTTAAATCAACAAGAAGGTAGCTTTGTCAATTATGACAAAAGATTAGTTCCTACAAATGCAGCTTTAGAATTTAAAGGTTATTTTTTAAATGATTTAGCAAATGCTTTAGATTTTGATGAGGAATTTACGATCAACTATACTAAATTTTTACCACAAAATAAAGGCTTTAAGGCAATTGATTTTGATGAGTTAGAAAATCATTATGATAATGGTGGGGTAAATCATAGAGGTTATGAGCTTGATTTTTCCCATTTTGAGTTTGAAAAAACATTAAGCGTTCAAGAAGTTAAAGAACAAAATGAAGGAAATTTGACTTTATATCATGCAAATAGCATTCATCAGTTTTCAAAGCTTAGTAATAGAGCTTTTAATGAGGTTGGAGCTTTATTTTTATCGTCTGATTTAATGCAAAAATTTGATTTAAACCAAGATGATAGTGTTATTTTAAAAAATGAAAAAACTCAAATTGCTATAAGTGTAAAATGCGATGAATCTTTAGAAAATGGCGCGTATTTGGGGGATTATGATAGTAAGATTGATTATAAATCTTTATTTGATAATACTCGATATGCAAAAGTTTGGCTTGAAAAAGCAGGAGCTAAAATATGAGTGATATTACTTTTTTTATTATAGAAACAATTATCAAATGCGTGCTTGTTATAGCTATTTTTGCTACTTTAGCAGGCTTGGCAACTTATCTTGAAAGAAAGGCTTTGGCTTTATTTCATCGTCGTTTAGGGCCTGATATGGTAGGTCCTTTTGGATTGCTTCAAGTAGTTGCTGATATGATTAAGCTTTTTACTAAAGAAGATATAGTGCCAACTTATGCTCAAAAAGTGGTGTTTTTAATCGCTCCATTGATTGCAGCAATTTGTGCTTTTGTAGCAATTGCAGCTATTCCTATTTTTCCTGAATTTACTTTATTTGGTAGAGTGATTCGTCCTATTATCGCTGATATTAATGTGGCCTTGTTATTTGTTATAGGTATGGGTGGGGTTAGTTTTTATGCGATTTTTTTAGGAGGCTTGGCTAGTAATAATAAATGGTCATTACTAGGTGGGGCAAGAGGGCTTGTTTCTATTATCTCTTATGAGAGTGTTGCAGGACTTTCTTTGGTGTGTGTTGTAATGCTTGTTGGCTCTTTATCTTTAGTAGATATTAATAACTATCAAAGCGAAGGCATACTTTCTTGGCTTATTTTTAAACAGCCTTTAGCTTTTATTTTATTTGTAATAGCCATTTTTATAGAAACTAATAGAACTCCACTTTGTTTAAGCGAAAACGAAACTGAACTTGTTTCAGGTTATGGCACTGAATATAGTGGGCTTAGATGGGGTATGTTTTTTATTGGTGAATATACAGCCATGATTACCGGAGCGATTATGATATCGCTTTTATTTTTGGGTGGATTTAATGATTTTTGGATTATACCAGGGGCTATTATGATGCTTTTGAAAGTGTCTTTTGTGTTCTTTTGGTATTTTTGGGCTAGAGGGGCTTTTCCGCAACTGCGTCCTGATCAAGTAATGAGAATGTGTTATTTGATTTTAATTCCTTTAGCGGTTTTAAATTTATTAATTAGTGCTTTAGTACTTGTGATATAGGAAAAACAATGAAAAAAGGTTATTTTAAAGTAGATTTTGAGCGTAAAAATCCTCAAAATGCTTATGAAAAATTCATACAAGTAATCAAGCGTTCTTTAAATACAGAACTTTTTGTAGGTTTATTTGTTGTATTAAGAGAAATGTTTAAAAAGAACAATAGCGCAACGATTAAATATCCTATGGAAAAAGTTGCTTTAGATAATCGCTACCGTGCAGTTCATCGCTTAATGCGTTTTATTGAAAGTGAAAGTGAATGTTGTATTGGTTGTGGCTTGTGCGAAAAAATTTGTATTAGTAATTGCATAAGAATGGAAACAAGTTTAAGCGAAGATGGTCGTAAAAAGGTTGAAAATTATAGTATCAATTTAGGGCGTTGTATTTATTGTGGCTTTTGTGCTGATGTTTGTCCTGAACTTGCCATTGTACATGGTAAAGAGTATGAAAATGCAGCAGAACAAAGATCTTATTTTGGTCAAAAGCAAGATTTTTTAACTCCTATTGATGAGCTTAAAAATCAAGTGGTATTTGAAGGAAGTGGTAGTTTAAGAAAAGATGCTGATGATTTAGTAAAGAAAACTCCAAATTATTATGAGATAGATTTGCAAAGACAGCAAGATACCCCAAAGGAAGAAAATGTTTGAAACGATAGCTTTTTGTCTGTTAAGTGTTTTGGTATTGGGATTTTTTCTAATTAGTGTTTTAAGTACTAGTGTGCTTTATGCTATTAGTTCTTTGGCTGCGGCTATGGTTTTTTTAAGCGGATTTTATTTTTTACTGAATGCTGAATTTATTGGAGCGATTCAAATTATCGTTTATAGTGGGGCTATTTTAGGTCTTTATAGTTTTGCTATGATGTTTTTTGATGCTTCGATAAAAGTAAAGGAAAGTCTAAAAGGTAAAAGAGTATTTATTTTTGCTGTGGTTTTTAGTGCCATTTTGTTAATTAGTATTATTATGGGTTATAACTTTGGCTTAAATGAAGCTAATGAGGTTTATGATCTTGATTCAACTCAGCAAATAGGTTTTGCCCTATTTACAAAATACATGCTTGCTTTTGAATTTATGGCAATTTTGCTCTTAATAGCTTTAATTTGTGCAATAGCACTTACTCAAAAAAATATAAAAAAGGATGAGCAATGATGTTAGAAAAATACTACATTGTGGCTATTTTGATGTTTATCATTGGTCTAATAGGTATTATAAAACGCCAAAATTTAATTATGCTTTTTATTTCAAGTGAAATTTTATTAAATGCTGCTAATTTGGCCTTAGTTACAGCAGGGGCTTCCCATAAAGATATAGAAGGACAAATTTTTGCTTTATTTGTAATGGGGGTTGCAGCTTGTGAAGTAGCTGTTGGGATAGCACTTTGTGTTTTATGGTATAGAAAAACAGGAACATTAGAGCTTGGCTCTTTAGCTGAAAAAGGAGAGTTAAAATGCAAAATTTAGCCTTAATTGCACTTTTTTCTCCTTTAGTTTCAGCTATTGTTTTAGGTATTTTTGCTTTTAGTGCTAAGAAAATTATTTTAGGTTATTTAGCTTCTTTATTTATAGCTTTTTCAGCATTTGCTTCAATTATTTTATTAAGTAATGGGGTGCATTTTAACTTTGAACTTGGCACTTGGATATCTTTAGTAGATGTTAGTTTTGGTTTCAAAATAGATTCTATTACTTTAATTATGATGAATGTAGTAAGTATAGTTGCTACTTTTGTGCATTTATATAGTATATTTTATATGGAGCATGATGAAGGGTTTAATCGCTATTTTAGTTATTTAGGACTTTTTGTTTTTTCTATGATGTTTTTGATTATGAGTGATAATTTCTTAGGACTTTTCATAGGTTGGGAAGGTGTTGGACTTTGCTCATGGCTTTTGATAGGTTTTTGGTATCATAATGAAAAATACACCTTTGCTGCTAATGAAGCATTTATCATGAATAGAATTGCAGATTTGGCTTTGCTTTTAGGAATTTTCTTAATTTATATAGAGTTCAATTCTTTAAAATACGATGAGTTTTTTACCCTTTTATCTTTAGGGCATGAAAATGATATGATTTTGATTTTGATAGCACTTTTACTTTTTGTGGGTGCTATGGGTAAATCAGCGCAATTTCCTTTCCATACTTGGCTTGCTGATGCTATGGCAGGACCTACACCAGTTTCAGCGCTAATCCATGCTGCGACTATGGTTACTGCGGGAGTTTATTTAGTAATTCGCGCAGGAGAGCTTTATTTGCAAGTTCCTGAAGTAGGATATTTTATCGCTATACTTGGAGCTTTTGTAGCGCTTTTTGCTGCTTCTATGGCTATGGTAGCTAAAGACTTAAAAAGAATTATTGCTTATTCAACACTTTCTCAACTTGGGTATATGTTTGTAGCAGCAGGTCTTGGAGCTTATGCTATAGCTTTATTTCATCTAGCAACCCATGCATTTTTTAAATCTTTATTATTCTTAGGCGCGGGTAATGTTATGCATGCGATGAATGATAAGCTTGATATTAGTAAGATGGGTGGGCTTTATAAAAGTATGCGTTTTAGTGCTATTTTAATGCTTATAGGCTCTTTGGCTTTGGCAGGAATTTATCCTTTTGCAGGATTTTTTTCTAAAGATTTAATTTTAGGATTTTCTTTTATAAGTCATCATCATGGAATTTTCTTAGTGCTTTTAATAGCAGCTTTTATGACAGCTTTTTATAGTTTTAGACTTTTAATGCTTGTATTTTTTACTCCAAAAAGACATGAAGAACATCCTCATGAAGCTAGTAAAATAGCCTTGCTTGCGATGAGTCCTTTGGCTTTACTTGCTATTATTGCAGGATTTTTTGAGCATAGTTTTATGGAGTTTGTAAGTCAAAACTTAGCTTTTATTGATGGACAAAATTCTTTAGTTATGGTGCTTGCAAGTGCTGCTGCGGTACTTGGAGTGCTTTTAGCTATCATAGCTTATTGGAAAAATTGGTTTAAACCATCACTTTCTAAAACAAGCATTTATAAGCTTTTGTTTAATGAATACTATATACCAAGGTTTTATCATCAATTTATTGTTAGCAAATATGCTTTATTTTGTGAATTTTTAAGAAAAAGCGATAAAGAAATTTTAGATACTTTGGTAGATAGTGTTGCATTTTTCCTTAAAACTTTTGCTAGAACTCTTAGCATAGGTAAGGATTATTCTTTGGTTTTAAGAATTACAGTGTTGGCTTTTGTATGTTTATTTTGTTTAGCGTTGGCGGTGTAAAATGCTTAGTTTATTAATGTTATTTCCATTTTTTGCAGCTTTTATAGCTTTGTTTTTGCAAAAAGAAGATAGCAAGTCTTTTGCTGTTTTAGTTAGTTTTTTGATTTTAATTTTTAATGTTTTTTTGTTGTTTAATTATCATGGTGGCATAGCTTATGAGTTTAGTTTAAATTCTTTAATAGTTAATTTTCATATCGGTGTAGATGCTATAGCGCTTTATTTGATGTTGCTTTGTTCTATTATGATTTTTTTATCTTTTATATGTTTAGATATTCAAGATAAAAGTGTTGTGGTAAGTATATTTTTATTGCAATTTTGTATTATAGGGCTTTTTGCTTCATTAGATGCTTTATTATTTTATGTATTTTGGGAGTTTTCTCTTATACCGCTTATTTATTTAATAGGCAGATATTCAGATAATTATAAAGCAGGGATTAAATTTTTCATTTATGCATTTTGCGGTTCTATGCTCATGCTTTTAGCGATTATTTATGTAGGGTTTTTGTATTATCAAAGTTTTGGGTATTGGAGTTTTGATTTGCTTGCTTGGTATCAGAGTGAATTTTTCATACCTGAAAGTGTGCAAAATTTAATCTTTATAGGATTTTTTATCGCTTTTGCGATTAAAAGCCCTTTGTTTCCTTTTCACACTTGGGCGCCAAAAGTTTATGCAAAAAGTCCGACTTTAGTATCTGTAATGCTTGTTAGTTTTAAAATGGCTCCTTTTGGATTTTTAAGATTTATCTTGCCTTTAACACCTGATACTTTAAATCATTATTATTCTTTGCTTGCTATTTTATGTATAGTTGGAATTTTATATGCAGCTTTAATTGCCTTTAAAACCAAGGATTTAAAAGAATTAATCGCTTATAGCTCAATTTCGCATTTAGGTGTGGTGATTTTGGGTATTGTGACTTTTACTTATAATGGGCTAAGTGGTTCTGTATTTTACATGTTTGCACATGGTATAGTAACAGGTGGTTTGTTTTTGGCTGCTTATATGCTTTATAAAAGATATCATACTTTTGATTTAGACTTTTATAAAAATTTAGCTAAAACAGCTCCAGTGTTTAGCTTTTTCTTTGCAGTGTTATTATTTTCATCTATTTCGCTACCTTTGACTATTTCTTTTGTAGGTGAGTTTTTAATTTTACAAGGCATAGCAAGTGTGAATTTGTGGTATGCATTATTTGCAGGTGGTGTGATTATTTTAGGGGCTATTTATATGTTAAATATTTATAGAAATATGTTTTTTGCCACTAATGTAGAAAAAATGGAGAAATTAGTATTAAAAAAAGGCGAAATTTTTGTGTTGAGTATTTTAAGTGCTTTGGTAATTTATTTAGGGATAGCTCCAAGTGCTATGCTTGATCAAATTGCTTTGAATGTAAATAGCATTCTTGAGGTTATGCAAACAAGAAATATTGCAATAGAAAATCAAAAAATCATAGATGATATAAGAGGTTTTTAATGAGTGGCTTTAGTTTAGAAAAATTGAATTTTGTATTATTATTTCCTGTGTTGTCATTGCTTTTTTGGGCTATTGCTTTACTTTTATTAGGTGCATTTAAAAAACTTTCTAGAAATTTTTATATAGGAGCAAGTGTTATAGCTTTGCTTAGCACCTTATGTTTTTTATTGCTTTATAATGGCTTTGTTTTAGATAATTCTCATGCTTTTTTTGGTTTATTTGTAAGCGATAATTATGCAATTTTTGCTCAATTAGTTATTTTGGTTTTTTCTATGCTTTATTTATTGATGGACAAAGATGAGCAAAAGCCAGAGTTTTTTTCTTTATTTTTATTTATGGTTGCGTCTTTAATATTAATGATATCAAGCACTAATTTAATCGTAATTTTCCTAGCATTAGAAGGTTCTTCTTTAGCTCTTTATACTCTTATTGCTTTAAGAGGAACTCATAATGCTATTAGCTCTAGTATAAAGTATTTTACTCTAGCTGCAGTGGGGGCTGGGTTTTTTGTCTTTGCTTGTGCTTTTGTGTATTTAAAAACTAAGTCTTTGGATTTAGATAATTTATTGCATTCTGAATACATTTCAGATCCTATCTTGCTTTGTGCTGGAGTAATGTTTTTAGTTATTGTTGGGGTAAAGCTTTCTATCGCACCTTTTCATTTTTGGTTAAAAGATGTGTATTATGGGGTGCATACAAATTTTATAGCATTTATATCTATAGTACCAAAAATAGCTATGATAATAGTAGTTTTAAGAATTTTTTCTGCTTTGGGTGGTGGGGTAAAATTTGAATATATAGTAGCATTGCTAGCGATTTTTTCTATGCTCGCTGTAAGTATAGTAGCTTTAATCCAAAAAGATGTAAAAAAAATGCTTGCATATAGTTCTATTACTCATTCTTCTTTTATATTGGCAGTTATTGTTTCTAGTATGAGTGTAAGTTCTCAAGGAGATGGGACTTCTTATTTGCTTTCAATTTTTGCTTTGTTTGTGTATTGGATTTCTTTTGCTTTTGCAAATTATGGAATTTTTTTGATATTGAGTTTATTTCAAAAAAGTTCATTTGAGAGTTTTTCGGGCTTGTTTGATCAAAGACCGGTATTGTCTATAATGTTAGCTATATTTATTTTATGTATAGCAGGTATTCCACCTTTTGGGATTTTTTGGGGTAAAATTTTAATTTTGGCTTCTATTTTAAATTCAGGCTATTATGTGCTTGTATTTGCTATAGCTTTAAGTTCTATGATTATGCTTTATGCTTATTTGAAAATTTTAATTTATGTTTTTTTCAAAAAAGCTCAAATCATAGAAAGTGCAAACTTAGATGTAAAACAAAAGATTATTTTATGCTTGTGTTTGATTGGAAGTGTTTCTTGCGTGTTTTTGCTTTTGTAAAATAATATTGCTATAATCACGCTTATGATAAGGGTTTTATTTTTATTTTTATTAAGTATAACTTATACATTTTCTTTTGAAATTATTGTTAATAAAGGGGAAGAACACAAGCGCCCCTTTACACTTTTGCATTTAAAAGATAATAAAGATTTTACCTGTAAAAATGTTTTTGAATTTGAAAAGACCCATTTTGAATGTAATGTTTTGGGTGTTAGTAATATGCAATTTCAAAATAAAGAGTTTGATGATTTTACAATTTATTTTGAAAAGCACCAAACCTTTTTGACAATCAAAATCTATCCTAAAATTTTAGCTAAGATGTTTAATTATTCCCAAGATATTTTTAATGCAAAAGAAATTCAAAGTCAAAGTGGAGATACTTCTAAGCATTTTGTATTTATTTTTACTAAAGATTTAAGATATTACAAACCTAGCGATGGGCTCGATTTTGATATTTATTTTGATGATGGATTAATGCCCTTTATTGGAGCTTTAGATTTAAATTCTAACCCTATGGAAACTTCTAAAAGCGCAGATTTTAACGCTTATTTTAGTATAAAACAAGAATATGAAGCAAAAAAATATGATCAAGTATTAAGGGATACTGTTAATGCTATTAAGCGTTATCAAGGTAGTGTATTTATGAATGAATTTGAGCTTTATAAATTAAGAGCGCAAAATAAACTTTATACTTATGAACTTGATAAAGACCAAGTAATTTTAGAGCAAATGTTAGATGATGCTAAAAGATGGGTGAGAACTTATATTAACGATAAAGATTATACAGAAGTGATGTATATTATGATGAGAGTTTATATGGGTTTATCACAAAGATCAAATGTTGAATATATTATAGATACTTTAAATACTGAGCATAAAGGCGATAAATACACTATAATGGCTTTGCTTGATTATGCAGATTATTTATATCATTTGGGTAAAAAAAATACCGCAAATAATATTTATCAAGATGTGTATTATTCTACTCCAAATGCAGATTTAGCCAGTAGGGCTGCTTTATTTTTATCAAAAAATTATTTAGAAACTCAAAATGCAAAAGAAGCCAAAGAGTTAGCAAATAAAATTTTGGAATCAAACCCTGAATTTTTCATGAGTGATTTGGAAAATTCTTTATTATTAGCTAAAGCTTTTGCTAATAATAGGGTTTATGATTTAAGTTCTAAAATTTATGAGTATATCTTTACGCATTTAACTAAGGTAGATAAAGAATATGAAAAAGTGCTAAAAGATCTTGCTTTGGCTTTATTAAATGCAAATGAGCATACCAAGGCTCAAAAATATTTAGATCTTTATGCAGAAGATTTTCCTTTGGGTGAATATGTAAGTTTAATTAAAGAAGCGCAAGATAAAAACTTTTTATATTTAAAAGATGCTAATGCAAGTTTTTTACATCAAAGATATGAAGAAATTATGAAAAAATACGCTGGAGAAATTTCTAGTAAGGCGTTGTTTGATAATGTAAAATTGTATTTTCAAGAAAAAAATTATGAAAAAGTTGTAAGTTATCAAAAAGATATTGAAAAATATTCCAATAAAGAAGTTAAAAATCTTTTAGAGCAAGCTGCTGTTTTAGTTTTAGAACAAAAATTAAAAAATGATGAATGTTTAGCTGCTGTGAAAATATATGATGATTTTAAAGCTTACAATGTAGGGGGTAAAATACAAAACAAAAAACAAATGCTTGAGTGTTTTAAACGCACAACGCGCATTGAAGAAGCTAAAAAATACATAGTGGATAATGAAAACGATGATATTATCTTTTATAAGCTTCAAAGTGCTGATTTAGCTCTTAAAGATAAGCGTTATAGCTTTGTTATAAAAACAATTAACGATATTTTAAACACAAGAACGATTATTAGTGATAATGAAAAATTTGAAGCAAATTATATTAAATTTTTTGCTGAGCTTAGATTACAAGATTATAATGCTATGATAAGAACTTTACAAAAATTAGAGCAATTTCCTATGAATTATCGTATGGTAGAGCTATATTATGAGTTTTTGCGTTATTGTGAAAAAAATAATTTTCTAACCAGCATTTTAACTTATGCTCCAAAGGCTATTGATTATCAAAATTTAAAAGGGGTGAATCTTTTTAGTCCTGATTTAGAATTTATCTATATTAAAGCTTTAAAACAAAACAATCAAGCCCAACAAGCTTTAACTTTATTTAAAGATTTACTTGCTAATCCCTTAAAAGATGATGAGCGCGCAAGAGCTTTTTATATGCAAAGTAATATTTATGAAGATTTAAAAGATGTGCAAAATCAAAAGCAAAGTTTGCAAAATTGTATAGATATCAATGCAACGAGCAATTGGCAAAATTTATGTAAAGATAAATTAAATGTCTTAAACACTCAGCCTTGATATTTTTTTAAAATATAAGCTTTTAAATTCTCATAAGCATTTTGAAAATCTAAAATTTCTTTATTGAATTTTTTATTAAAAGTTCTTTGTCTTTTAGCAAGTTGTCTTGTGTGAATGATGATGAACTCTTCAAGCTCATTTAAATTTATTTTTTTATCTAAAAACTCTTTGCATTCTTTTAAACCTATGGAATTTAGTGCTTTTAAATTATGATCATAATTATCAAATAACATTTTAGCTTCATCTACTAAACCCTCATTTAGCATATTTTTAGTGCGCTTAATAATGCGTTTTTCTAAAAGATCTTTTTGCCAAGAAATTTCAAAAATATCAAGTTTTTTAATCAAAGCTTCTTGTTTGGTTTCTTTTAAAACTTCACTTGGAATTTTATTAGTTTGCTCATAAATTCCAAGCCATTTTTTCAAACGATAAGTATCGTTTTTTTCTATTTTTGCTTGTGAATCAATTTTTATCATTAAATGATAAATTTCATCATTACTTAGTGCGCTTTGACTTTCTTTAAAATTTTCACTCAAGCCATCCATTAAAGCTTTTAAATAAAAGCTAGTTCCACCTGTGATAATAAGCATTTGATTATTTTTTTGGGCAAAAGCTTTTGCTTTTTTGTATTCTTCAAAAAACAAAGCGATGTTAAAATGCTCATTGACATTTAATAAATTTATGCCAAAATAATCAAGCTCGTCTAAGGTTTTTTGCTCTGTTTTGGCTGAAGCGATGTTGATTTGTTTATACACGCAAAGACTATCAAGGCTTAAAATACTTGCGTTAAATTCATAAGCTAGTTTATTAGCAAGTTCTGTTTTGCCACTTGCGGTAGTTCCAATGAGTGCAAATTCAAAAAACATCGTAAAAATATCCTAAATTTAAAATTATTTTAGTAAAATCATAACAAAAATATATTATAAAGAGAAAAAATGCCTATATTAAAAGAAAAATTAAAAGATATTTTAGATTTGATTGTTTTTAAGCATTCTATTTTTGCCCTACCTTTTTTATTTACTTCAATGATTGTAGCTTCTGTTATTTTAAATGATAGCACTTGGTTTGGCTTTAAGGCTTTATTTTTGGGTATTATTTGTGCAGTAAGTGCAAGAAATTTTGCAATGGCGATTAATCGTTTGATGGATGAGGATATTGACAAAAATAACCCAAGATGTGCAAATAGACCTAATATCGATGGGCGTATAGGTAAAACTAGTATTTTACTTTTTATTATTTTAAATGCTATTATTTTTGTTTTGGCAAGCTATTTTATTAATAAGTTAGCCTTTGCTCTTTCTTTGCCGGTATTGTTTATTTTAGCTATTTATTCAGCTTTTAAAAGATTTTCATCCTTAGCGCATTTAGTATTAGGATTTTGCTTAGGGCTTGCTCCTATTGCAGGTAGCATTGTAGTTTTGGGAAGTATTGAAATTTATAGTGTGATTTTGTGTTTGGGTGTTACTTTTTGGACAGCTGGATTTGATTTGCTTTATGCTTTGCAAGATATGGAGTATGATAAAAAAACAGGCTTACACTCTATACCTGCTAAATTTGGACTTGAGGCAACCTTATTTATCTCAGCATTTTGTCATGTTTTAGCAGTGCTTTTTTGGCTTTTATTTGTTTGGGTGGCTCCAACGGGAAATATTGCCTTTTTAGGTGTGATAATTAGTGCGATTATTTTATTTTTTGAGCACCGCATTGTTAGAAAGAATTTTGCAAAAATTGATAAAGCATTTTTTACTTTAAATGGGTATTTAAGTATAGTGTTTTTTATATTTATTTGGGTTGATCTTTTATGGAGATAAAATTTTTTAAAAGCTCGTTAGAGCTTGAGTTTGAAGAGAGCAAAGAAAGATATGAAGAGTTTTTGCAAGAATATCTTTCAAGTAATAATTATGTCAATTTAAGCAAATGGAAAAAGCTTGCTTCAAGAGTGGAATTTAGCGAAGGTGAGCAAATTATTTTTGATTTGCTTATGGATATAAAACAAGAATTGTATTTGATAAAAAATGATATCAATAAAACAAAATTATTTACAGATTTAAAATATAAAGCCTTTGTGGTGGGTGTAAATTTTGCACACATTCAGTTTAAAGATAAGTGCTTGGCTCAAGATGAGGAATATTATGCAAGATTTGAGTTAAATGATCAAAAAATTAGTATTTTTTTTAAAGCCTTAAATGAAAATGAGGCAAAAATCACACAAATAAAAGCAGAAGATGAGCTTGTGTATGATAATTTTGTGGCAAATATGCAAAGAGCGATGATTAAGATTTTAAAGGAGCGAGAAAATGGGTAGTGATTTATTATTGTGGCTTGTGGTAGCTTTATTAATTTTTGCTATGTTTGCTTATATGATGATAAAAGAAAAAGAAAGTATTGCTAAAATTAATGAGCTTGGTAAAATGATAGAAGATTTAAACAAGCAATATCATTATTTAAAAAAAGAAAGTTTAGAGGAACAAGAACAAGAAAAAGAAGAAATAGACACTGAAGTTATTAAAGAAGAGTTAAAAGAAGAGCTTTTACAAGTATTAGAACAAAAAATCAATCAAAATATCATTCCTATTTTAAGCGCCTTAAAAGAAGTAGAAGAGGTGATTGAAGAATTTCAAAGTGAGCAAAAAAATCGTTTATTAAATTTAGAACAAAAAACCCAAAGTATTACAAAATTAAGCCCAAGTTATGATAATGAAGAGCAAAAGGTAATAGAGCTTTTTAATCAAAAAAAATCCATTGAGCAAATTGCCAAAGATTTGCGTATAGGTATGGGCAGAGTTGAGCTTATTTTAAAATTTAATAAATTATTATAAAGGCCTTTGATGTTGGTAGATAGTTATGGAAGAGTGATTGATTATTTAAGAATTTCAGTAACACAAAGATGTAATTTTCGTTGCCTTTATTGCATGCCAAAAACTCCATTTGAATGGAGTGCTAAGGAAAATCTTTTGTCATTTGAAGAACTTTTTATGTTTGTTAAGGTTTGTATTGATGAAGGAGTTAAAAAAATTCGTATTACAGGTGGTGAGCCTTTAGTAAGAAAAGATTTGCATAAATTTATTGCTATGATTAGTGAGTATAAGCAAGATATAGACTTAGCGCTTACTACTAATGCTTCTTTATTAAAACAACAAGCAAAAGACTTAAAACAAGCAGGCTTAAAAAGAATTAATATCTCTTTAGATACCTTAAAAGAAGAAGTAGCTTTTAAATTAGCCCAAAAAAATATACTTAAAGATGTGTTAAATGGTATTAATGAGGCTTTAGAATTAGGCTTTAATATTAAATTTAACACCGTAGCTCTTAAAGGGATTAATGATAGTGAATTTATTGATCTTTTGGAATTTGCCAAAGCACGTAAAAGTCAAATTCGTTTTATAGAATTTATGGAAAATTACCATGCTTACGGAGATTTAAAAGGCTTAAAATCAGCAGAAATTTTAAATATTATTGCTCAAAAATATTCTTTTAAACAAGGACAAAAAAGTCCAAATGCGCCTGCGACTATTTATGAACTTGAAGATGGATATGAGTTTGGCATTATTGATCCACATAGCCATGATTTTTGCGATACTTGTAACCGTATAAGGCTTTCAGCCGAAGGGCTTTTAATACCTTGTTTGTATTATGATGAGGCTTTAAGCATTAAAAAGGCTATACGTAATAAAGACATAGTAGGTGCTTGTGAGGTTTTAAAAACCGTGATAAAAAACAAATCAGAAAAAAATAGATGGGCAGAAAATGAAGCCAATCAAAGTTCTACAAGAGCCTTTTATCAAACAGGTGGATAATGGAAGTTGTTGAAACTTTTTTAAGCTTGCAAGGTGAGGGAAAATATAGTGGAAATTTAGCTATATTTGTAAGGTTTGCTGGGTGTAATTTTAACTGCGTAGGCTTTGGGGTAAAAAAAGAAAAAGATTCTAAAATACTTTTGGGCTGTGATACTATAAGAGCTGTTTTTACCAAAGAATTTAAAACTTGTTATAAAACATATACTTCAACAAAGCTTTTTGATGAGGTTTTAAAACTAGCAAATTCACATAAAGCTATAGTTGTCATTACCGGCGGTGAGCCTTTATTAAATTATCAAAATAAAGATTTTTTGTGTTTTGTTAATTTACTTTTAGAAAATGGTTTTAAGGTGCATTTTGAAACAAATGCAAGTATTGAAATTGACTTTGAAAAATACCCTTTGTATAAAAAATGCTATTTTGCTTTAGGGGTGAAGCTTAGTAATAGTGGGGTTAAAAAAGAAAAAAGGATTAATGAAAAAGCTTTGAAAGCTTTTAAATGCTATGCTAAGGATAGCTTTTATAAATTTGTTTTAGATAAGGATTTTTTACAAGAAAATAAAGCCTTAGGCGAAATCAATGAAATTTTACAAGTTTGTGAAAATGAGGTGTTTTGTATGCCTATGGGGTCAAATGAAGAAGAAATTTCTAAAAATGCCTTAAGTGTTGCTGAATTTTGTATAAAAAATGGATATAATTACTCTGATAGATTGCATATTAGAATTTGGGGAGATAAAGAAGGCGTATGATTATTAGAAAAATGTTTGAATTTGAAAATGCTCATATTGTTAGATTTTGTAGCTCCAAGCGATGTAAAACAAGCATACATGGCCATTCTTATAAGGTAGAAATTTTACTTGAGAGTAAATACCTTGACAATGCTGGAATGGTGTATGATTTT
Organism: Campylobacter sp. IFREMER_LSEM_CL2101; assembly: GCF_025771825.1. Taxonomy (NCBI): domain Bacteria; kingdom Pseudomonadati; phylum Campylobacterota; class Epsilonproteobacteria; order Campylobacterales; family Campylobacteraceae; genus Campylobacter; species Campylobacter sp. IFREMER_LSEM_CL2101. The sequence goes on along the minus strand of NZ_JAKMQZ010000006.1, from coordinate 81,807 downwards.
GGCTTGTTAAAAGATGAGATAAAACAAATTATTGATAGTTTTGATCATGCTATTACGCTTTTTAAAGATGATGATAAAGTTTATTTAGAAGATATGAAAAAGCACTCGCAAAGATGGGTAAGTTTGCCTGTGAATGTAAGTGCGGAAAATTTTGTACGCATATTTTTTGTGCTGATTGATACCTTACTTTTAAAGACTAAGATGGTCAATGGTGAGCAAGGCGTTAGTTTAAAAAGTATTATTGTGCATGAAACAAGAACAGGCTATGCACAAGGTTTTAGAGAAGATGCTTATAGTGAGTTTTTACCAAAGATTAATCTAGCAGATATTGAATTTTCACAAGCTATAAGTGACGAATGGAAAGATAAAGATTTTTTTAAAAAACTTCAAGATTCAAATTTTGTTTTTGTCAATCAAAAGGAGGTATGATGAAAAAGGTTTTATTGATTGTGCCATTATTGCTTTTTATAGCTTGTTCAAGCCAAGAAAATACAACCACAAAAAAAGAAGTACAAACTGAGCAAGTTCAAATTGAGCAAAGTGATTCTAATGTTATTATAGATGATGAAACACTGCCTATACCCGTAGATGATGATATCAAAGATGAAAATAGCACACAAGGACAGTGATGGATCAAAGTTACGAGTTTTTTTTAGCATTGCATGTGTATAGTCTATATGCAAATGGCTTTTTAATGTTGTTTTATTTATATCTAACTCAAAGTAGTTTTTCGCAAGAGTTTATTTTTATAAAAAGAATTCGCCTATTTTTGCCAATTTATTATTTATTTTTAGCAATTACACTTTTTACAGGAAGCTTGCTTTGGGCTTTAAAGCATTTTGAGCTAAATTTATACATACTTTCTATGTGGTTTTGTTGGATTTTGATTTTTGCTTTGGCTATTTATCAATTTGTTTTATTTAAAAAAGCAAGATTGTTTAAACGTTATGCTAAATTTAGATTTTTAAGCTTTTTTATTTTGTGTTTGGGAATATTTTTACTTTTTGTGCCTTATTTGCTTCAAAGGTTTTATTTTTAATGCGATTTTTATATCACCCACAAAGTGGTGTTTTAAATTTAGAGCTAGAAAATGAAGCTTTTTTGCACTTAAAAGCTAGAAGAATTAAAGTAGGTGATAAAATCATATTAAAAAATTTAAAAGATTTTTTTGCTTATACTTATGAATGCATAGAGCTTTCTAGACGCTCTTGCGTATTAAATTTACTTGATAAAAAAGAAGAAAAACAAGAACTAAAAACGCATTTGCATTTAGCTTTAGCGGTGATTGATCCAAAGATTATAGAAAAAACCTTGCCTTTTTTAAACGAGCTTGGAGTGGCAAAGCTTTCTTTTGTGTATATGGATTATTCACAAAAAAATTTTAAGTTAGATTTTAAAAGAATGGAAAAAATTCTTATAGAGTCATCCCAACAATGCGGTCGCGCTTCTTTAATGGAGCTTGAAAGCTTTGATGATTTTAAAAAATTTCAGCAAGTTTATGAAAATATTGTTTTAATAGACTTTGAAGGTGAAGATTTGATGAGTTTTGAACCTAGTAAGCATGTGTTTTTAATAGGCGCCGAAGGTGGATTTTCGCAAAAAGAAAGAGAAGAGAATGTAAAAAAAGCAAAATTACAAGCTAATTTCATACTCAAAGCGCAAACAGCTTTAGTAGGGGTTGCTTCAAAATTCATAATTTAAAAACATGCTTAAATTTAGCTATTTTTTATATAAAAATCTATATAATTACGCCTTAATGTTTTGAAAAAGGATAAACAATGAAAAAAGAAATTCACCCAGAATATGTAGAATGCAAAGTTAGTTGTGCTTGTGGAAATTCTTTTACTACTAAGTCAAATAAACCAGAAATTAAAGTTGATATTTGCTCAAGTTGTCATCCGTTTTTTACAGGTAGTGAAAAAATCGTAGATGCTGCGGGTCGTGTAGAGAAATTTAAGAAAAAATACGCAATGCAATAATGTTATATTTTATTCCTACACCCATAGGAAATTTAAACGATATTTCTTTTCATTCTTTAGAAATTTTACAAAAATGCAAACTCTTTTTATGTGAAGATACGAGAGTTTGCAAATCTTTAGTCCATCTTCTTAATGAAAAATTTAATTTAGAAATAAAACCTGATAAATATCTAGCCTTGCATACTCATAATGAAAAAGATTTTTTAGCAAAAATAGATAGTGATTTTTTTGAACAAGATATTGTATATTTAAGTGATGCGGGTATGCCAGGTATTAGCGATCCGGGGCAATTTTTAATTGAATATGCCATTAAAAATAATATTGATTATGAAGTCTTAGCAGGGTCAAATGCTGCTTTGCTTGCATTAGTTTCAAGCGCATTTTGTAAAAAAGAATTTATTTTTATGGGTTTTTTGGCTAATAAAAATCCTCAAAGACAAAAAGATATTGAAAATTTAATGCTTAATCCTTATCCTAGTATAGTTTATGAAGCACCCACTAGAATACTTAATTTAGTAGAAGAAATTAGTAAAATTGATCCTTTAAGAGAAATTTTTATCATAAAAGAAGCAACAAAGAAATTTGAAACTAAATTTAGAGTAGGAGCCTTAGAGGTTTTAGAAAAATTAAAAACAATGGATTTGCGCGGTGAATGGTGTGTAGTCGTAAGTGCTAAAGAAAAGCAATTTCATCAAAATACCTTGTGTGAGCAAGATATTTATGAACTTGATTTGCCTTTAAAAACAAAGGCAAAACTTCTTTCAAAAATCAATGCAAAATCTCCAAAAGAAAATTATCAAAAACTGCTTTTAAGTTGAATTTGGTTATTATTTAAAAATGATAGTTTATGGTAAGCAAGTGTTTTTTTATATCTTAGAAAAGCACAAAGAAAAAATTAAAGAAATTTATTTAGCAAAAGAATGTGAAAAAGCTGATTTTTCAAAAATAGCAAAAGCTTCAAAAAAAATTAAAAAGCTTGATTTTAAAACCGCACAAAGCTTAGCAAGAGGTGGAAATCATCAAGGTTTTTTAATGGAAATCGATGAGTTTGAATTTAGCTCTTTTGAAAGTTTAAAAGAAAAAGATTTTATAGTTATTTTATATAATATTAGCGATGTTGGAAATATCGGAGCTATCGTGCGTAGTGCTTATGCTTTGGGTGCTGATGGGGTTATTTTGGTAGCTAAAAGTGTAGCTATGGATGGAGTAATCCGTGCAAGTAGTGGGGCGGCTTTAGATATGAAAATAGTTTTAAATGATGATATTTTAAGCATGATAAATGAATTAAAACAAAAAGGTTTTTATATCTATGCTAGTGCAAGCGGAGGTAGTGATATACATGCTATCAAGGCCAAAGATAAAAAAGTTTTGATTATGGGAAGTGAAGGTTTTGGCATAGCGCCAAAGGTGCTTAAAAAATGCGATGAGTGCGTAGGTATAAAAATGCATAATGATTTTGATAGTTTAAATGTAAGTGCAGCATTTGCAATACTTTGCGATAGGATGAAAAATGGATAGTTGGAAAAAATTAGAAGATTTAAATTTATTAGAAGTTCAAAAAAGAACACAAATAGAAATAGCTTGTCTTGAATATATCATTAAAAAAGATTTTAAGTCTTTATCTCGCTTTAATGTAAATGGTTTTATTAAAATTTTACAAAGAGAGTATGAGCTTGATTTTTCTAATTTTTTAGAAGAATATCATGCTTATTTAGAGGAAAATGGTATTGAGAAAAAAAATCATGTGCATATTTCACCTAGAATGAACTCATATACCAAAGAAAGTTCGAGTGTATGGTATATTGTGATTATAGTAGTAGTGCTTTTGATAGTGGCTTTAGCTTGGGGTGTTTCAAGATTTTTCCAAAGTTCTACACTAGATGAGAATACTACTAACGTATTAAATCAAGAGCAGGTTGTTTTAGAAGAAAAAGTTGATGAAAACGAAACTCCGGTTGTTAATTTTTTTGCTGATGATGTTATAGAAAATAATGAAACAAATACAACTATTTTAGAGCCAATAGATGAGAGTAATAATACTATAGAAGAAACATTAGAGGATAATGCTAGTTTAAATATGCCTGAAGAAAATATGGTTTTGCTTAAAGAAAGTATTATAAAACCAAGTGCAGAGCTTTGGCTTGGTATGGTGGATTTAAAAACTTTTAGAAAAAGTTCTTTAACTATTAAAAACGATTATGTTTTATCTTTAGATAAAGATATGCTTATTACCACAGGTCATGCTGCTTTTAGTTTGAATGATGAAAATAACAATACTTTAGAGTTTAAAAATGGTGTGTCTAAGTTTTTAATGATTAAAGATGGTAAAATTAAACAAATTACAAAAGCTGAGTTTATAAAAGAAAATAGAGGAAAATTATGGTAAGAATTTTAATATTTTCCATTTTTTTTACTCTTAATGCTTTTGCACTAAGTGCTTTAGAAGTTGCTAAGCATATTGTTAATGATAATTCTAAAGATGCAAAATTAGAGCTTTTATTTGCAAGAAATGATTATAAAGATGAGCGTGGAAATGTAGATATTTACACTATTTCTCAAATTTTAAAAACAAATTCTTTGGCAAATTTTATATTAAATGAGCCAAAAACTTTAACTTTTAGTTTTAAAGCCCAAGCTGATTCTGTTTTATTTTTTAAAACGATTAATGATACTTTAAACGAGCTAGGCTATGTGTATTTTATACCAACTGAGTTAATTTTAAGAGAAAATTATATTACTTATAAATTAGCTGTAGATTCTCAATACATGCTTGATCCGGGAGTTTTTTATAAGGCTTTATTAGGTAGTTCTGTTTTTATTAAAGATATTTCTAAAATTTCAGAGCTAAATTATGAATATGAGCTAGATTTTTCAAAAGCAAAACCTAAAGTTAATACTCAAATTCCGCTAAATACTATTACTCAATTAAATAAACCTTTAAGAGAATATATTATTGACTTGCAAGGTGCAAAAAGTATGGAGCTTAGTGCACACAATCTTGATTCTTGGTTTTGTAAAATTCAGTTTTTAGATAAAAATTTAAATTTTATTCAAGGTGTAGAAAATACACACAAGCAAAATGAAGTAAATGTAAATATACCATTGGGTGCAAAATATGCTATTATAGGGGATATGTTTAGCCTTGATAATATAAAAAGGGGTTTAAAAATTTACTTAAGACGCTAAAAGGATGGACAATGTTTGAAGAAATTCATTTTAATACCATAGAAAGACTTCCAAATTATGTTTTTGCTGAAGTTAATGCGATTAAAATGGCAGCAAGAAGAGCAGGGGAGGATATAATAGATTTTTCTATGGGAAATCCTGATGGCAAAACTCCTCAACATATCATAGACAAGCTTTGTGAAAGTGCAAATAAAGACAAAACTTCTGGTTATTCTGCTTCTAGTGGAATTTATAAACTAAGACTTGCAATTTGTAATTGGTATAAAAGAAAATACGATGTTGATTTAGATCCTGAAAGTGAAGTAGTTGCAACGATGGGCTCTAAAGAAGGCTTTGTAAATTTAGCAAGAGCTGTTATTAACCCAGGAGATGTAGCTATTGTACCTACACCTGCTTATCCTATACATACTCAAGCTTTTATCATAGCAGGTGGTAATGTAGCAACTATGAATTTTGATTTTAATGAAAATTATGAATTAAACGAAAATACTTTTTTTGAAAATTTACAAAAAACATTACATGAAAGTATTCCGCGTCCAAAATATGTAGTAGTAAATTTTCCACATAATCCTACAACAGTTACAGTGGAAAAAAGTTTTTATGAGAGATTAGTTGCTATGGCAAAAAAAGAAAGATTTTATATTATTTCTGATATTGCCTATGCGGACTTAACTTTCGGTTCTTATAAAACTCCTTCTATTTTTGAAGTTGAAGGTGCTAAAGATGTAGCAGTGGAAACTTATACACTTTCAAAGTCTTACAACATGGCAGGTTGGCGTGTGGGTTTTGTGGTGGGCAATAAACGCTTAATTGCTGCTTTGAAAAAGATAAAATCTTGGTTTGATTATGGTATGTATACTCCTATACAAGTTGCTGCTACTATAGCTTTAGATGGAGATCAAACTTGTGTTGAAGAGATTAAAGCAACTTACGCAAGAAGATTAGAAGTCTTGCTTGATTCGTTTTTTCAAGCAGGATGGGAGCTAAAAAAACCTAATGCAAGTATGTTTGTTTGGGCTAAACTCCCTCAAAGTAAGGCTCATCTTGGTAGTATGGAATTTTCTAAACAGCTTTTGCAAAAAGCAAATGTAGCAGTAAGCCCTGGAGTTGGCTTTGGTGAAGCGGGCAATGAGTATGTTAGAATAGCTTTAATAGAAAATGAAAACCGTATTCGTCAAGCAGCAAGAAATATAAAAAAATATTTAAGAGAATAAAATGAAAATAGCAATTTTAGGCTATGGCACGGTAGGAAGTGCCGTTGTAGAAACTTTGTTAAAAAATCAAGATTTAATCAAAGCAAGATGTGATGAAGAAATTATTCCAGTGGTTGCTTTAGCAAGAAATCCAAAACCAAATGCATTAATTCCTGTGGTTAATGATATTGATGAAGTTTTAGAGCGTGAAGATATTGATGTATTTGTGGAGTTAATGGGTGGTATTGATTTGCCTTTTGAGATAATTTCAAAGATTTTAAAAAGAAAAAAATCAGTAGTAACTGCTAATAAAGCTTTGCTTGCTTATCATCGTTATGAGCTTGAAAAATTAGCACAAGATACGGCTTTTGGTTATGAAGCAAGTGTGGCAGGTGGAATTCCTATTATTAAAATTTTAAAAGAGGGCTTGAGTGCTAATAATATTGTTTCTATTAAAGGCATTTTAAATGGCACAAGCAATTATATTTTAAGTAAAATGACTGAAGATAATGCTAAATTTCAAGAAGTATTAAAAAAAGCTCAAGATTTAGGATATGCCGAAGCTGATCCTACTTTTGATATAGAAGGATTTGATGCTGCACATAAGCTTTTAATTTTAGCAAATATTGCCTATGGATTAAGAGTAAAACCTGAAGATATCTTGATTGAGGGTGTTAGTAAGGTAAGCGATGAAGATATTTATTTTGCAAAGGAATTTGAATACACCATAAAGCATTTGGGTATTGCTAAAATAAAAGATGAAAAAATAGAACTAAGGGTTCATCCTGCTATGCTTAGTAAAGATAAAATACTAGCAAAGGTTGATGGAGTGATGAATGCTATTAGTGTTGATGGAGATATTTTGGGTGAAAGTTTATATTATGGCCCAGGAGCAGGTGGCAAGGCAACTGCAAGTGCTGTTATAGCTGATTTAATCGATATAGCAAGAAAAGAAAAAAATAGTGCTATTTTTGGGTATTTAAATGATACTTCTTATAAGCTTTTAAATAAAGATGAAATTTATACAAGATATTATTTAAGATTAAAAGTATTAGATAAAATAGGGGTATTATCAAAAATCACACAATTAATGAGCGAACATCAAATTTCAATCGATACTTTCTTGCAAAAGCCAAAAAAAGAAAAGCAAGATTATAGTACTTTATTTTTTATCACTCATCAAACTTATGAAAAAAATATACAAATTTTAATTCAAAAACTTAGAGAACAAGAATTTGTAAAAGATGATGTTTTTATGATGAGAATAGAAGATTAATGGCTTTATCGCAGTATCTTTTTGGTAAAAAAGGAGAGGATTTAGCATGCGAGTATTTAAAAACTCAAGGTTTTGAAATTTTAAAAAGGAATTTTCATTCTAAATTTGGAGAAATTGATATCATTGCTAAAAAAGATAAAATTTTACATTTTGTTGAGGTTAAAAGTACGCAAGGTGATTATGAAGTAGCATATAGATTAGATAATAAAAAATACAATAAAATCATCAAAGCTATAGAGTATTACTTTATGAAACACAAAAGTGATGAGAATTACCAAATAGATTTACTTTGTGTATATAAAGATGATATAAAACTTTTAGAGAACATTGGTTATTAAGAGAATGTTTATTCTATTTTAATAGAATTTGAAAAAATAAAGGAGAAAAAATGGGAAAATATATTGATTTAACTACAGAAAATTTTGCACAAGCAAAAGAAGGTGTAGCTTTAGTAGATTTTTGGGCTCCATGGTGTGGACCTTGTAGAATGTTAGCTCCAGTTATTGATGAGCTTGCAAATGATTTTGATGGTAAGGCTAAAATTTGTAAAGTAAATACAGATGAGCAAGGCGATTTAGCTGCACAATTTGGTGTAAGATCTATTCCAACTATCATTTTCTTTAAAGATGGTGAAGTGGTAGATCAACTAGTTGGTGCTCAATCAAAACAAGCTTTAGCAGACAAACTAAACTCACTTTTATAATCTTAAGCCACTTTTTGTGGCTTTTCTTCATATTTTTTACTATTTAATAATTTTTATTATTTATAATTAAAGAAAAATTTGTATAATACCTATAAATAAAACTACAAGGAAAATATTATGTTAGATTTAGCTATTATAGGTGGTGGACCCGCAGGTTTAAGCGCTGGCTTATATGCTACAAGAGGTGGATTAAAAAACGTTGTAATGTTTGAAAAAGGTATGCCTGGTGGGCAGATTACTTCAAGTTCAGAAATTGAAAATTACCCTGGTGTTGCTCAAGTTTTAGATGGAATTTCTTTTATGGCTCCTTGGAATGAACAATGTATGCGTTTTGGTTTAAAACATGAAATGGTAGGTGTTGAGCAAATTAGCAAAAATGCTGATGGAAGTTTTAATATAAAATTAGAAGGTGGTAAAAACGAGCAAGCAAAAGCTGTAATTGTATGCACAGGCTCTACACCGCGTCGTGCTGGTTTTAAAGGTGAAGATGAGTTTTTTGGTAAAGGCGTAAGTACTTGTGCAACTTGTGATGGATTTTTTTATAAAAATAAAGAAGTAGCTGTTTTAGGTGGGGGAGATACTGCTTTAGAAGAGGCATTGTATCTAGCTAATATTTGCTCAAAAGTATATTTAATCCACAGAAGAGATGAGTTTAGAGCAGCGCCTTCAACAGTAGAAAAAGTAAAAAATAATGAAAAAATAGAATTAATCACAAATGCAGTGGTTGATGAGGTTTGTGGCGATAATATGGGTGTTAATAAAATTAAAATAGCATTTAATGACGGTTCGAAAAGAGAGCTTGATGTACCTGGAATATTTACCTTTGTTGGATTAAATGTAAGAAATGAAATCTTAAAACAAGATAATGGTGAGTTTTTATGTGCTATGGAAGAAGGTGGTCAAGTTAGTGTGGATCTTAAAATGCAAACTAATATAGCAGGGTTGTTTGCAGCAGGTGATTTAAGAAAAGATGCACCAAAACAAGTAATATGTGCAGCAGGTGATGGAGCGGTTGCAGCACTTAGTGCTTTAGCTTATATTGAAAGTTTGCATTAATCTTCACATAAATTTCACAAAAACTAATTAAGATTCTCCTGTAAAAATTAAGGAGAATCTAAAATGAAAAAAATACTAATTCTAAGCACAACTTTGGTACTAATGGCTAGTGCAAATATTACACAGCAAAATACTAATTCATATCAACAAAATATGCCTCATATGCCTCAGCATAATCCTTATACTCAAAATTATTACGGACTTTCTAAACCTATTATGGATAAAATTCAAAGTTCTTTTCCTGGAGCTTTTATTGTGGATGTAGACTGGGAAGAATTTGGATATGAAATTAAACTAAGTAATAATATGGAAATGTTTTTTGATAGAAATGGAAATTTTTTAGGGCAAAAATGGGATGATTAATTAAAAGCGTTATTTGCTTTTAAATAAATAAACGCTACAATTTTCCAAATTCTAAAAAGGCAGATTTTAAAATGATTAATATTGGAATTCATGGAAGTAATGGGCGTATGGGTACTCAAATAAGACTTTGCCTAGAAGATGATGAGCAGGCAAAGGCTAGTACGTTTTTTGATCAAGGATCAAATTATGAAGATTTTTTTAATAAATGTGATGTGATTATTGATTTTTCTACTCCAAAGGGTTGTGAGGATTTGCTTTTATACGCAAGAAGTAATCCCAAGCCTTTGGTGATAGGTACTACAGGTTTAGATGCTAAGCAAGATGAATTAATGCAAAGTGCAAGTATTACTATGCCTATTCTTTATGCAACTAATATGTCTTTGGGTGTGGCGATTTTAAAAAAACTTTCTTATTTAGCTAGTGAGGCTTTGAGAGATTTTGATATAGAAATACTTGAAATGCACCATAATAAGAAAAAAGATGCCCCAAGTGGTACTGCGATGACTTTAGCACAAAATGTTGCTAAGGCTAGAAATTTAGACTTAGAAAAGGTCAGAGTAAGCGGTAGAGATGGGATTATTGGGCAAAGAAGCAAAGATGAAATCGCAGTGATGAGTTTAAGAGGTGGTGATATAGTGGGTTCACATAGAGTTGGTTTTTACAATGAAGGTGAATTTATAGAATTAAATCATACGGCTACTTCAAGAGCTACTTTTGCAAAAGGTGCGATAAAATGTGCAAAATGGCTAGTTTCTCAAGAAAATGGCTTATACGATATAGATGATTGTTTAGGAATTTAAATGTGTGCAGTAGTTGGAGTAATTAATTCAAAAAATGCAAGTACGGTGGCTTATTATGCTTTGTTTGCAATGCAGCACCGTGGACAAGAAGCAAGTGGGATTAGCGTAAGCGATGGTTTAAATATAAAAACTCATAAAGCTAAAGGCGAAGTAGGACAAATTTTTAATACACAAATTCTAGCAGGATTAAAAGGCGAGATAGCTATAGGACATAATCGTTATTCTACTGCAGGAAATTCTTCTTTGCATGATGCCCAACCTGTTGCAGCTACTTGTTCTTTGGGAGATATTTCTTTGGTGCATAATGGAAATTTGATTAATAAAGAAGAAGTTAGAAAAGAGCTAATTGATAATGGTGCTATTTTTCACTCAAATATGGATACAGAAAATGTGGTACATTTAATAGCAAAAAGTAAAAAAGAAACTTTAAAAGATAGATTTATAGAAAGTTTAACTCAAAGCAAGGGAGCGTATTGTTTTATGCTTGCTAGCAAAAATCAACTTTTTGTAGTAAGAGATCCTTATGGGGTTAGACCTTTATCTTTGGGTAGATTAAAAGATGGTGGATATATTGTAGCAAGTGAAACTTGTGCTTTTGATTTGATAGAGGCTGAATTTATCCGCGATGTAAAACCCGGTGAAATGCTAGTTTTTACTCAAGGTAGTGATGAGTTTGAAAGTATTCAAGTTTTTGATAAGATAGATCCAAGAATTTGTGCATTTGAATATATTTATTTTGCTAGACCTGATAGTATTATAGAAGGTAAAAGTGTATATGAAGTGCGTAAAAAAATGGGCGAAGCCTTGGCTAAAAAATTTAAAGAAAAAGTAGATTTTGTAGTGCCAGTTCCAGATAGTGGTGTGAGTGCTGCTATAGGTTTTGCACAGTATTTAAAAATTCCACTTGAAATGGCAATAGTGAGAAATCATTATGTTGGAAGAACTTTTATAGAACCAACTCAAGAAATGAGAAATTTAAAAGTAAAATTAAAACTCAATCCTATGAAAAAAGTTTTAGAAGGCAAAGATATAGTGGTGATTGATGATAGTGTGGTAAGAGGAACAACTTCTAAAAAAATCATCGCGCTTTTAAAACAAGCAGGTGCAAGAAAAATCCATTTGGCTATAGCATGCCCAGAAATTAAATTCCCTGACATTTATGGTATAGATACGCCTACTTTTGAAGAGCTAATCTCAGCTAATAAAAGTATTGAAGAGGTTAGAGAATATACAGGTGCAGATAGCTTGACTTTTTTGGATATTAATGAATTAGTTTCAAGTATAGGCGATGAAAGAAAATATTCTTTGATTAGTTTTGATGGGGATTATTTTATTAAATAATCCCTATTTGCATTTTAATTGTTTAAATATTTTATAGCTTTGAAAATGAGGTGGCAATCCCACTTCAAATGAAAAATCTTTATAAGTATGCCCTGGCAGGTTTTTTGCGATATTTATATTATATGATGCATCTCTTTGTTGTTGGCTTGCTCTTTTGATACTATCAAAATTTTGTTGATTAAAAATTTCACCACTAACTTCATGTTTTTTATTATCATCAATTATTCTAAGCTCTAAAAAGCATTCTGAAAGTTTAAAATTAGTATCGTTGGTAATTCTGCCTTTTATAATAATGCTTTCTGTTGCCAAACGTCTATAGGTTGAAAAATTACTCAAACTTGCTTTTTTGGTGTATTGATCTATAGTTAATAGTAATGATATGGTTAAAATCAAGGCAAGTATAAAACTTACTATACAAAAAATAATCATATATTTTTTATTTTGAACTTTTAAGTAAAGTAAAACCCAAGTTAAACCCGTAGAAGCTAGCATAATGAAAATGATTAGAATATGAAAAAAAGTAAAATATCCCATTTAAAAACACTTTGAATGAATTTCGATGTCAAATTTTTGACCTTCTTTAAAATCGGAAAATTTGGTTTTTAAATTAATAGTTTGTTGTGGATTTATTGTTTTTTCTATAATGGTAGATTTGCTTCTTAGAGGTTTTATAGTGTGTAATAAATTTTTAAAAGTGCTATTATCATCACTTTTCTTAAAGACTTCTACTTTTAATTTACAATATTTAAAACTTTTTTTAGAAGTGTTTGTTAAGCTATAATCAACGCTGAGTGAGCTGTCATATACAAAAAATTGAGCATTATCTAAACTAGCTATTCTTGATCTAACTTTAGTGTCAATTAAAAAATATCCCAAATACGCAATACTAGCTGAACATAAAATTCCTAAAAAAATAACTGTAAAAGCAAAAGCAGGTTTATTTCTAATAATTAAAGCAATAAATAAAGTGATAATGAAAAAAAATATAACCAAAGCCATTAGTAAAAAATCAATCAAGTGCAAATGAGTAGTATAAAAAATCATTTGCTCTCGAATGTGCTGGGCGTTCATTATCACTCTTTAATTTTAGTTTGCTACCGAGCTTGTTCTTTTGCTATCTTTACTATCAACCCAAATATTTGGCACAGCTCCACCAGGTGTTAAGAAAATTTTGGCATCTTTGTTAACCTTAAGTGCTTCGTTAAACTGTTTTTGAGTTTCAATTTGTTTTAAATCAAGCAAAGGATTATTTAAACTTTTTGCTATTTCTCTATTTGAATATGCTTGCGCATCAGCTTCTATTTTAACTGCACTTGCTCTACCTTTAGCGCTAATGATGGTTGCATTTGCTTCCCCTTCAGCTAAAGCTGCTTTTTTAAGTGCTTCTTGGTTAGCTCTTTCTACTTCATATTTAGTTCTTTCAGCTTCTTGTTTAGCAATTTGTACTCTTTCAATTTGCTCTTTTACTTTTATAGGCAAGATAATCTCTCTAAGTTGAACTGCTTGAAGCTCAGCAGGCTCATTTGGTTGGCTTTCTATAGTTTTTCTAATGCCTTGATCAATTTGCACTGCTATGGTGTTACGATTGGTTGGAAGCTCTTCTGCAGTATATTGACCTACCACATTTCTTACTACATCTCTTACAACCGGATCAATAATTTTATTTTCCCAATTAAGTCCCCATGTTGCTATAGTTTGAGGAACTTGTAAAGGATTTAATCTATATTGAACGGTTACATCAATAGACACAGGCAAACCTCTTGAATCAAGCACAGAGATACTATTTTTATTTACAACTCCTGAGCCTATTTGTAAATTTTCATTTACACCTTCAATAGAAGCATAATTAATTTGTCTTACTCTAGTATCTACTATAGTGATTTTTTGTAATACTGGCATAAAAAAATGAAGTCCTGGTTCAAGCGGAGTAGGGCTGTATTTACCTGTGGTAGACTTGATCCCCATTTCCCCTGAATTAACTATTGCAAAAGGCTTAAAAAGCGCAAAAACTAAAATAATTGCAATCGCACTATAAATTAATGGAGAAAATTTTCCAAAACCTTTGAAGTTAAATTCAGGAGCTTTGAAATTTAAATTTTGCTTATTGTTGTTTTGATTGTTTTTTTTGTTAAAATAATCATTCAAATCAGCTGGCATTTAGTTCCTTTGTTAAATATAAGTTAGCATAGAAGCGTATTTTTCATTGCGTCCATAAACTATATCAAAATACGCATTTTGGAGCTTTGTTGTTAGCTCACCTCTTTTTCCATTTCCTATAATTCTTGCGTCAATATTATTTATCGGAGTTATTTCTGCTGCAGTTCCTGTGAAAAATGCTTCATCAGCCACATAAACTTCATCTCTTGAAATTCTTTGGCGCACTACGCTTATACCCAAATCATGTGCAATTTTTAAAACAGTATCTTGAGTGATACTTTTTAATGAAAAATCATTTGGAGGGGTGATTAATTTCCCGTCTTTAACCATAAAAAAGCACTCACCTGTTCCTTCTGCTACAAAACCTTCTTCATCAAGCATTAAAGCTTCTTCATATCCTGCTTCTATAGCTTCATATTTAGCCATTTGAGAATTTAAATAATTTGCACTTGCTTTGGCTTTACCTAGGCTAGATTTTACGCTATTTCTAGCAAAAGAAGAAATTTTAACCTTAATACCTTTTTCTAAGCCTTCTTCGCCCAAATAAGCACCCCATTCCCAAGCAGCAATAGCTACTCTAACAGGAGCTTTAGCATGATAAACTCCCATAGTTCCATCACCTAAAAAGATCAATGGGCGCAAATAAGTGTTATTTTGAAAATCATTTACTCTTAAAAGTTCAACTTGCGCATTTTCAAGTTCTTCTTGAGAAAAAGGTGAGTTGATTAAAGTGATTTTTGCAGACTCTAAAAGTCTTTTGGTATGTTCTTTTAATCTAAAAATTGCTAAACCATTTTGTGTTTTATAAGCTCTTGTTCCTTCAAAAACTGCATTTGCATAATGTAATGAATGTGTTAAAACATGAATTTTTGCATCATCAAAATCAATGATTTTTCCATCCATCCAAATTTTTTTTGCCCTAATCATGAGTAAGCCTTTATTGAAAATAAAACTAATTTTATCAAAAATATACTAATAATTGCTAGAATATAGTAAAATTCTTTATTTGAAGCAAGGAAAAACAATGCCTATTATTAATATCAAACTTGCTAAACCAGAATTTAGCAAAGCACAAAAAGAAGAGTTAATAGCAGATATTACAGAACTTTTACATACAAAATATAATAAACCAAAGCAAAATATAGTCATAATGCTAGAAGATATTGAGCCATATAATATTGCTTTTGGTGGTGAAAGTGTAGAAAAATTAAGATTGAAAGGTAAAAAATGAAAGAATTACAAATTGGTGATAAAGCCCCGGTTTTTGAACTTTTAAATCAAGATGAAGTTAAAATTTCTCTAAGTGATTTTTTGGGTAAAAAAATTATTTTGTATTTTTATCCAAAAGATAATACCCCAGGTTGTACTACACAAGCTTGTGAATTTAGTCAAAGTTATGATGATTTTTTAGGAAAAAATGCTGTGATTATAGGTATTAGTCCAGATAGTGTGAAATCACATGAAAATTTCATAAAAAAATATGATTTAAAGCACACTTTATTAAGTGATAGTGAAAAAGAAATTTGCAAACTTTATGGCGCTTGGGGTTTAAAGAAAAATTATGGAAAAGAGTATGAAGGGCTTATAAGATCTACTTTTGTAATTAATGAGGAAGGAAATATTGTAAAAATTTATAAAAATGTAAAAGCAAAAGATCATGCTTTTAAGGTGTTAAAAGAATTATGTTAGTTCATATTTGTTGTAGCGTGGATAGTCATTATTTTATACAAGAATTAAGCAAAACCTATCCTGATGAGAAAATCATCGGGTATTTTTATGATCCAAACATTCATCCATATAGTGAGCATGAACTTAGATTTTTAGATGTTGAACGCAGTTGTGATAAACTAGGTATTAAACTTTATAAAGGTGAATATGAGTATGAAAAATGGCTTGAGAGTGTAAAGGGCTATGAAGATGAGCCTGAAAAAGGTGCAAGATGCCAAATTTGTTTTGATTTTAGAATGCATAAAAGTGTTGAATTTGCCCAAAAAATAGGAGAAAAAAAACTCACAACAACTCTTTTAACATCTCCTAAAAAAGATTTAGAGCAACTAAAATTAGCATTACAAAAAGAATGTGATAAATTTGGCATAGAGTTTTTAGCACCTGATTTTAGAAAAAATGGAGGCACGCAAAGACAATTTGCCCTAGCAAAGCAAGATATGCTTTATCATCAAAATTATTGCGGATGTATTTATGCACTTTCTAAACAAAAAGGCCAAAAAGCTTTTATAGATGAGCTTATGAGTCCTATTAATAAACAAATATTGCCTTCAAGTATAGAAGAAAAAATAAATTTTTATAATCAAGTAAAAAATTTAGAAAAAAAGGGCGTTAAATTTGAAATTCAAAGAGAGAAATTTTTAAATTACCGCTTGTTAAGAGCTTTGATAAAACAAAATAAACAAGCTATAAAAACTCATGTTTTATTTTACTCACATTTTAAAAATTCTTACACTAAATTTAGTATTTTAGATGAGGGTTTAAAGCATTATAAAAGTGCAAAGGATGAGATTAATTTATGGAGTTTTGATTATTTTAATAGCTTATGTAAAATGCGATTTAAAAATTACGAAGATTTTTTACAAAATCCTTTAAAAATAGAGCAAGAAGTTAAAATAAGGCAAAAACATTTTGGTGCTTATGATCTTTCACCGGTAATTATTGTTGAAAATATTATTAAAGGTGCTTATGAATTTATGGCAAAAAGTGAAATTTATTTTGATAGTAAAGAAAAGATTGTGAAGTTATAAAACTTAATTAATTTATTAATATTTTTTTTGTAAAATCTGAATTTTGAATATATTTTAAGGCTAAATTTATGATAGATGTAATGCAAATTCAAAAAATTTTACCACATAGGTATCCGTTTTTACTTGTAGATAAAATCGTAGAATTAAAAAACAAAGAAGTTGTTAGAGGTTATAAAAATATTAGTATAAGCGATCATGTTTTTATGGGACATTTTCCAGATCATCCAATTTACCCGGGTGTGTTAATTTTAGAAGGTATGGCACAAACTGGAGGGGTTTTAGCATTTGAAAGTATGGATGATAAAGTAGATCCAAGCACCAAGGTAGTATATTTTACGGGTATTGATAATGCAAAATTTAGAAATCCAGTGCGTCCTGGTGATAGACTTGATTATGAAATGAGTGTAGTGAAAAATCGTGGAAATATGTGGATTTTTCAAGGAAAAGCTTTTGTAGATGGACAATTAGTTGCAGAAGCTGAACTTAAAGCTATGATAGTAGATAAATGATGAGTAAAATTCATCCAAGTGCAGTTATAGAAGATGGAGCTATCATAGCAGATGATGTTGTAGTAGAAGCTTATGCTTATGTTGGTAAAAATGCTAACATAGGCGCAAATACCATCATTAAACAAGGTGCAAGAATTTTACCTAATGTAACTATAGGTGAGAATTCGAAAGTGTTTTCTTATGCCATAGTTGGAGATATCCCGCAAGATATATCTTATAAAGATGAGATAAATTCAGGTGTTATTATAGGAAAGAATGCGGTTATTAGAGAATTTGTTACTATTAATTCAGGTACAGCCAAAGGCGATGGCTTTACAAGGATAGGCGATAATGCTTTTATCATGGCTTATTCTCATATTGCGCATGATTGTACTTTAGGAGATCACATCATCTTAGCAAATAATGCTACTTTAGCAGGCCATGTAGAACTTGGAGATTATACCGTAGTAGGTGGGCTTACTCCAATACATCAATTTGTAAAAGTAGGAGAAGGGTGTATGATAGCAGGCGCTAGCGCGCTTTCTCAAGATGTGGTGCCATTTTGCTTGGCTGAAGGAAATCGCGCAAGCATTAGAAGTTTGAATTTAGTAGGCATTAGAAGGCGTTTTGATAAAGAAGAAGTGGATGTTTTAAGCAAAGCTTTTAAATTTTTATTCAGACAAGGAAATTTAAAAGATAATGCTTTGAATTTATTAGAAAGTACTTCTAGTGAAAATGTTAAAAAAATGTGTAATTTTATCTTAGAAACAAAAAGAGGAATTCCTATATATAAGGAAAAAAACCATGGTTAAAAGATGTAGTTTTTGTAACGAAATAGAAACAAGCGAAAGAAGAATTTTAGTAAATGATTATAATAATGCCTTTATATGTGAGTATTGTGCTGAAAGTGCTTGCAATATTTTCTTTGGAGAGGAAAAAGAGCTAAAAAATAAAGAAGTTGATAAAGAAAATTTTAAAGACATAACCCCTAAAGAATTAAAAGCATATTTAGATAAATATGTCATCGGACAAGATAGAGCTAAAAAAATCTTTAGCGTAGGTGTGTATAATCACTACAAAAGACTTTTTAGATCTGACTTAGAAGATGATGATACAGAATTAGCAAAATCAAATATTTTATTAGTAGGTCCAACAGGAAGTGGAAAAACTTTGTTAGCACAGACTTTAGCTAGATTTTTAGATGTGCCTATTGCAATTTGTGATGCAACTTCTTTAACTGAAGCAGGTTATGTGGGAGAAGATGTTGAAAATATTCTTACTCGTCTTTTGCAAGCTGCTGATGGAGATGTGCAAAGAGCTCAAAAAGGGATTATATTTATTGATGAGATAGACAAAATCGCAAGAATGGGTGAAAATCGTTCTATTACAAGAGATGTGAGTGGTGAGGGTGTGCAACAAGCTTTACTTAAAATCATTGAAGGATCTTTAGTAAATATTCCGCCAAAAGGTGGTAGAAAACACCCAAATCAAGATTTTATACAAATAGATACGACTAATATTTTATTTGTGTGTGGTGGGGCTTTTGATGGTATTAGTGATATCATTAAAAGAAAACTAGGCGATAATGTCATGGGCTTTTTTACTGATGATAAAAAAGATGAAAAAGAAGCCTTGCTTCAAAGATTAGAGCCTGATGATTTGGTGCATTTTGGGCTTATCCCTGAACTTATAGGAAGATTGCATGTGCTTGCTTCTTTAGAAGAGCTTGATGAAGAAAGCATGGTGCGTATTTTAACTGAGCCAAAAAATGCCATTATTAAACAATATCAAAAACTTTTTGCTATTGATAATGTGGAATTAAAATTTGAAGATGAAGCACTAAGAGAGATTGCTAAGCTTTCATTAGAGCGTAAAACAGGTGCTAGGGGTTTAAGAAGTATTATTGAAGAGATGATGGTAGATTTGATGTTTGATTTGCCAGAGTATAATGGATATAGCATAGTAATTACTAAAGAAGTGATCAAAGAAGGTGCAAAACCTTTATTTATAAAAAATAAAAAAGTTAAAGGCTGAGAATGATTTTAGATCAAATAATTGGATTTTTTTCAAGTGATATGGGGATTGACTTAGGTACTGCAAATACTTTAGTTTTGGTAAAAGATAAAGGTATAGTGATTGATGAACCTTCGGTTGTTGCAGTAGAGCGTGAAAGATATGGTAGGGTTAAAATTTTAGCTGTTGGAAAAGAAGCCAAGGAAATGGTAGGAAAAACCCCAGGTAATATCGAAGCAATTCGTCCTATGAAAGATGGTGTGATTGCTGATTTTGATATGACTGAAAAAATGATCCGTTATTTTATAGAAAAAACTCATAGAAGAAAATCTTTTTTAAGACCTAGAATTATCATTTCAGTACCTTATGGTTTAACTCAAGTTGAAAGAAAAGCAGTTAGAGAAAGTGCTTTAAGTGCAGGTGCTAGAGAGGTATTTTTGATAGAAGAACCTATGGCAGCAGCTATTGGTGCAAATTTACCTATTAGAGAGCCTCAAGGGAGCTTGGTGGTAGATATTGGTGGTGGTACAACTGAGATTGGCGTTACTTCTTTGGGTGGGCTTGTGATATCCAAATCAATTCGCACAGCCGGCGATAAACTTGATACTAGTATAGTAAATTATGTAAAAGAAAAATATAATCTTGTCATAGGTGAAAGAACTGGCGAGGAAATTAAAATCGCTATTGGTTCAGCAGTTCAGCTTCCAAAAGAACTTTCTATGGTAGTTAAAGGGCGTGATCAAGTAACAGGCTTGTTAAATAGAATCGAACTAACAAGTGAAGATGTAAGAGAAGCTATGCGCGAACATTTAAAAGAAATCGCTGATGCTTTAAAAATCGTTCTTGAAATGATGCCACCTGATCTTGCAGCTGATATTGTTGAAAATGGTGTTGTTTTAACAGGAGGCGGAGCTTTAATACGCGGGCTTGATAAATATTTATCTGAAATTGTAAAACTTCCGGTATATGTAGCTGATGAGCCGCTTTTAGCAGTTGCAAAAGGTACAGGTAAAGCTTTAGAAGAAATTTCATTATTACACCAGCTAACGAATGAAGAGTAAAATTCTTAGCGTTTTAATATTATCTTTTTTAGTATTTATTTCGTTTTATTATGGAGATGTAATAAAACGAAATGTTTTAGATTTAAATATTGCTATTGTTAATCAATTTTCTCAAAGTATTGATCTTTTAAAAAATAAATTCAACGAACATTTTAACCAAGCTGAAGAAATTAGAATTTTAAGAGAAAGAAATGCCGAGCTTGAGAAAAACAATATCTACATGAAAAACTTTGCTAATGAGCTAAATAATATTTTAAGCGATAAAAACTCAAGTTTTTATTATCCTAATGTGAGTTTGGTTAAAGCAACTTCTTATGCGCAAATTAGTGATTATCATAAGGTTTGGCTTGATGTTGATTATAAAGGAAAAATCAAAGGTTTGATTTATAATGGCTATACAGCAGGCATAGTCATAGAAAAAAATGGTAGAGCTTTGGGGCTTTTGCAAGGTGATGAAGAATGTATTTTTTCTGTTTATATAGGTAAAGAACAAGCGCCAGGCATAGCTCATGGAAGAAATGATTATGTTTTAGTTAAATATATCCCTAAATGGCTTGAGCTTAAAATGGGTGATAAGGTTTATACAAGTGGCTTAGATGAGATTTTCTTTTCGGGAATTCCAGTGGGAGAAATTTTTAAAATAGAAGAAGAGGGTGCTTATCAAAATGCTTATGTTAAACCTTATGCTAAGATGAAAGTACCAAGCTATTTTTATATGGTAGAAAATTTATAGTAAAAAATTATTTATTTTAACTAATATAAATTATTATTTAGAATTAAATATTACAATAGCTTCTAAGTTTAAAACTAGGAGCTTTAATGAAAAAATATATCAGCAGTTGTTTGGCTATTTGTTGTTTAAGTAGTGCTATTTATGCAAATGAAGTAGAATATGATGCACAAAAAATAGCAGATATTTTTTATCAACTTAACGCAGATCCTAAAAATCCAAAAGCAAAAGTTAATCATGCAAAGGGTTTTTGTGCTATGGGAACTTTTGAGCCAGCTTTGTCTATCAATAAAGAAGTTGATGTGCCTTTGTTAACACAAAAAAGCTTACCAATCCAAGTAAGATATTCTTTGGGTGGTGCTTTTAAAGATGATAAAAGCAAAACAAGGGGTATGGCTATTAGAATTACTGATCCTAAAGATTCTGCCTCTTGGACTATGGTTATGCTAAATACAGAAATAAATTTTGCAAAAAATCCTAAAGAGTTTGGTCAGTTTTTTGAAATGAGACTTCCTGTAAATGGTAAAGTCGATCAAGAAAAAATAAGCAAGATGATGAAAGAGGTTGATTCTTATAGAAATTTTGCTGCATATACGGATAAAATTGGTATCAGTAAAAGCGTAGCAAATACTCCATTTTTTAGTATTCATACTTTTTATTTTAAACAAGCAAACGGAGAAAACTATTTACCAGCAAGATGGAAATTAGTTCCAAGTGAAGGTGTGGCGTATTTAAATGAGGCACAAATGAAAAGTGCAAGTAGTGATTTTTTAAAAGAAGATTTTCAAAATCGTGTAAAGGCTAATAAGCCAGTTGAGTATAAAATGTATTTAGTATATGCAAATAAAAATGATATTACCAATGATACAACGGCTTTGTGGAGTGGTAAACACAAAGAAAGTTTAGTTGGGACTTTTAAAGTTAATGCTTTGAGCAAGGAAGATTGTAATTTTGATGTGTATTTTCCTTCAGATGTACCTCAAGGGGTTAATTCACCACAAGATCCTTTATTTGATGTAAGAAATGAAGCTTATGCTATAACTTTTGGTAAGCGTCAATAAAATTTAGCTCTTTAAGAGCTAAATTCTTTATTAATTTCAACTTCTAAAAAACTTATATTTGTTATAATTTGGCTAAAAATTCAGCTTAGGAAAATACATGCCAAAAAGAACAGATATAAAAAATATATTATTAATAGGCAGTGGGCCTATCGTTATAGGTCAAGCTTGTGAGTTTGATTACTCAGGAACTCAAGCAGCAAAAACCTTAAAAGAGTTAGGTTATAGGGTAGTTTTGATCAATTCTAATCCAGCTACGATTATGACAGATCCTGAATTTGCTGATGCAACTTATATAGAACCAATTACCAAAGAAAGTATTCTAAGTATTATCAAAAAAGAAAAAATCGATGCGATTTTACCTACTATGGGTGGCCAAGTTGCTTTAAATGTTGCTATGGAAGTTTATGAAAGTGGCGAGCTTGCAGATGTAAAATTTTTAGGTGCAAATCCTGAGGCGATAAAAAAAGGTGAAGATAGGCAAGTTTTTAAAGAATGTATGAAAAAAATTGGCATGGATTTACCAAAATCTATGTATGCGTATAATTATGAAGAAGCTTTAAAAGCTGTTGATGAGATTGGTTTTCCTTTGATGATTAGAGCTTCTTTTACCTTAGGTGGTGCAGGAAGTGGCGTGGTATATAATATGGATGAGTTTGCAGAACTTGCAAATACTGCTTTAGCACTAAGTCCTATCCATGAAATTTTAATCGAAGAAAGTTTACTTGGTTGGAAAGAATACGAAATGGAAGTCATTAGAGATAAAAATGATAATTGTATTATCGTTTGCTCTATTGAAAATGTGGATCCTATGGGGGTTCATACGGGCGATTCTATCACTATAGCTCCTGCTTTAACTTTGACTGATAAAGAATATCAAGCAATGCGTAATGCCTCTTTTGCTATTTTAAGAGAAATCGGAGTAGATACAGGCGGATCAAATGTGCAATTTGCTATCAATCCAACTAATGGTAGAATGATAGTTATTGAAATGAATCCTAGGGTTTCAAGATCTTCAGCCTTAGCTAGTAAAGCAACGGGTTATCCTATAGCTAAGGTAGCTACGCTTTTAGCAGTTGGATTTAGTTTAGATGAGATTAAAAACGATATCACAGGAACCCCTGCTTCATTTGAGCCGGTAATTGATTATATCGTAACTAAAATTCCTCGTTTTACTTTTGAAAAATTTCCAAATGCAAGCACAGAGCTAGGTACTGCTATGAAAAGCGTGGGTGAGGTTATGGCTATAGGGAGAACTTTTAAAGAAAGCATTCAAAAAGCACTTTGCTCACTTGAGAGAAATTTAAGCGGGTTTGATACTATAGAATGTGATAAAAATGAGCTTTTGGCAAAAATTCGCCAAGCTAATGAAAAACGCTTGCTTTATATAGCACAAGCTTTTAGAGAAGGTTTTAGCACACAAGAGCTTTTTGAGCTTTGCAAAATAGATCCTTGGTTTTTAAATCAAATCAAAGAAATAGTGGAATTTGAAAACCAAATAGATATGGATATTTTAAGCAATAAACAACTATTAAGAAAAGCTAAAACCTTAGGTTTTTCAGATAAAAAAATCGCTAGCTTGATTAATCAAAAAGATAATCTTGAGCTAAGCCAAAATGATATTTATTATGCAAGAATTAAACATAAAATCATCGCTCAATATAGCGAAGTAGATACTTGCGCAGGCGAATTTGAAGCATTAACTCCGTATTTATACTCAAGTATTAATGCAAATGAAGCTACACAAGTAAAAGAAAGTAAAGATAAAAAAGATAAAAAAGTGATGATTATAGGTGGTGGGCCAAACCGCATAGGACAAGGCATTGAGTTTGATTATGCTTGTGTGCATGCTTCTTTTGCTCTAAAAGATATGGGCGTAAAAACTATAATGTATAATTGTAATCCAGAAACGGTTTCAACAGATTATGATACAAGTGATATTTTATACTTTGAGCCGATTGATTTTGAGCATTTAAGAGCGGTTATTGATAGAGAAAGACCAGATGGAGTGATAGTGCATTTTGGTGGGCAAACTCCGCTTAAATTTGCAAAACGTCTTAGTGCTTTTGGAGCAAAGATCATAGGAACAAGTGCAAGGGTGATAGATTTAGCTGAAGATAGAAAGAAATTTGCTAAATTTATCGAAGATTTAGGCATAAATCAACCTAAAAATGGCACAGCTATAAGCGTTGAAGAAGCGATTATAAAAGCAAATGAGATAGGTTATCCTGTGCTTGTTAGACCAAGCTATGTTTTGGGTGGTCGTGCAATGCGTGTGGTGCATGATGAGAGTGAGCTTAGACTTTATATGCAAGAAGCAGTAGATGTGAGTGATAAATCTCCGGTATTAATCGATCAATTCTTAGACAATGCAACCGAACTTGATGTAGATGCAATAAGTGATGGAAAAGAAGTTTATGTAGCAGGTATTATGGAGCATATTGAAGAAGCAGGAATTCACTCAGGCGATAGTGCTTGCTCTTTACCTGCTGTAAATATTGATGAAGCTATGCTTGAAATGATTGAGCAAAAAACAAAAGATATTGCTTTAAATTTAGGTGTAGTAGGGCTTTTAAATATACAATTTGCTATCCATGATAATAAACTTTATATGATAGAAGTAAATCCAAGAGCTAGTAGAACTGTGCCTTTTGTAAGTAAGGCTACAGGAATTCCTTTAGCTAAGGTTGCAACGCGCGTGATGTGGCAAGGAAATTTAAGAGAAAGCTTGAAATTTTATGATACCTTTAAAGTGGTAGAGGAAAAAAATGGAATTTTAAGAGCTAAAAAACCAAAACATATTAGTGTAAAATCAGTGGTATTTCCTTTTGCTAAACTTAGTGGAAGTGACCTTGAGCTTGGGCCTGAAATGCGCTCAACCGGTGAGGTTATGGGAGTAAGTAAAGACTTTGAAAACTCTTACGCAAAAAGCCAACTTGCTTCTTCAAATTTCTTACCAGAAAGTGGCAATGTATTTTTATCATTAAGAGAACAAGATAAAAAATATGCAGTAGATTTAGCTAATGAATACATTAAGCTAGGATTTAAAATCATTGCCACAAGTGGTACTTATAAAATTTTACAAGAAGCAGGTTTGGAGTGTGAGTTTGTGCATAAAATTTCTGAAGGGCGCCCAAATGTAGAGGATAAGTTAAAAAATTCTCAAATTCAACTTGCTATTAATACAAGCGATGAGCATAGTTTTAAAGGTGATACTAAAAAAATTAGAGCAAATATTTTACGCTTTAAAACCCCATATTTTACCAACCTAAGAGCAGCGTATGCAGGTGCCAAAGCGATTAAAGCTATACAAAATAAATCATGTCTTGAAGTAAAGAGCTTACAAGAATACTTAAAAGCATGATTTATCTTGCTCAAACTGATACAACAGCAGGGTTTTTAAGCAAGGACTTAAAAGCCCTTAATACTTTAAAAAAAAGGCCTTTAAGCCAAGATTGTTTGATTACCACAGCTAAATTTAGCGAGCTTAAAAAACTTACAAGAATACCATGTCATTTTAAAAATACTATTAGAAAATCCAAAAAAACTACTTTTTTATATCCTAATTCTAAAGCAATACGCGTTGTGAAAGATTGTGCTCATGAGAATTTTTTAAAAGAGTTTGATTGGCTTTATTCTACTTCTGCAAATCTTCATGGAAAAAAATTTGATCTAAATTGGGCTATGCAAAATGCAGATAAAATAGTAGATGAAAAGTTTTTTGAAAGTGGAGCCTCAAAGATCTTTAAACTTCGAGGCGTTAAAAAAGTTAAGTTACGCTAATTATTTCTCAAGTGGCCAAAATACTTTTGGTTCTTCGCCGATTTTTGCTTGTCCATGATACATTCCAAGTTTATCTTTAGTCCAAGCATAGCCAACTTTTCCGTTTTTATCTATTGAGATGATTCCACCTGTGCCACCAAGTTTAGCTACTTGTTTGATAGTTTTTTCAGCTGCTTTTTGTACTGAAAGTTTTTTATATTTGTATAAAGACGCAACTTCATGAGCTGCAGCTACTCTTATGTAAATATCGCCTGTTCCTGTACAAGAAATCGCTACTGAGTCATTATTTGCGTAATTTCCTGCTCCTATGATAGGAGAATCCCCGATGCGTCCTGTCATTTTATTTGTAGTGCCACCTGTGCTTGTACCTGCTGCAAGATTGCCATTTTTATCTAAAGCTATTGCACCTACTGTGCCTAAATATGGCTCAGTACTTACACCAAGATGAGCTTTTGCTTTATCACTATCTAGCAATACTTCTTTGCTTTTTTTAGCTTCTTGAAGTTGTTTATATCTGTGTTCTGTAAAAAAATATTTTTGGCCTACTATTTCTAAACCATGTTTTTTGGCTAATTTATCTGCACCCTCGCCCGCTATTAAAGTGTGGGGTGTTTTTTCCATAACAAGTCTTGCTGCTTCTATAGGATTTTTAATCGTCCTAGCCATAGCAACTGCACCTGCTTTTAAATTTTTTCCATCCATTAATGATGCATCAAGTTCGTTAAATCCATCAGAAGTAAAAACAGCGCCTTTTCCAGCATTAAATTCAGGACTATCTTCCATTACTTTAATGGCAGCTATAACCGCATCAACCGAGCTTCCACCTTTTTCAAGTATGCTTTGACCTGCTTTTAAGGATTCTTTCATTACTTTTTCTCTTTTAGCAAATTCGTCCTTAGTAAGCCCTAAGCCACTTGTGCCACCGTGTATAACGATAATTGGCTCAAAATCTTTTGCAAAAGCATTATTGCTTGTTAAAAATGCTAAACTAGCTAATACTAATAAAGCCTTTTTACTACCTGCTAAAAATTTCATATATTCTCCTTTTTTGTAAGCTGAAAATTTTATAATAATAAAAATTAAATATAAATTAATATTAGAGAAATATTTAAAAATATTTATAAAATACAATAGCTTTTTTATTAAAATTATTTTTTGCTTAAATTTTTATTTTGTAAATTTAGTTATAATTTGCGCTTTTGAAAAAAAGGTAGATTATGATAGAAAGAACAAAAATAAGCTCTAATTTTGGTTGGTTTATGGTTATTTTAGGTGGTTTGGTTGAGTGTTTTTGGGTGAGTGGTTTAAAATACTCTACTGAAATTTGGCATTATGCTTTAACAGCTATTGGCGTAAGTATATCTTTTACATGTTTTTTAAAAGCTTGCGAAAGACTTGAAGTAAGTATTGCTTATAGTGTTTTTGTAGGTATTGGCACGGTTGGAGTGGTGCTTAATGAGATGTTTATTTTCAATGAGCCAACTTCCATTACTAAGCTTGCTTTAATAGCTATTTTACTTTTAAGTATTATAGGCCTTAAAATCATTAGCAAGGAAGCTAAATAATGGAATGGTTTTTTTTATTTTTAGCGACTGCTTTTGAAATTTTTGGTGTAATTATCATGAAGCAACTTGTAAGCACTAAAAATAAGCTTTATCTTTTAGCTTTGATAGTGTGTTTTGGTTTTTCGTTTGGGTTTTTAAGCCTTAGTATGCAAAGCATTGCTATGAGTGTGGCTTATTCTATATGGACAGGAGCTGGAACCGCAGGTGGGGTTATCATCGGAGTGCTTTTTTATAAAGAAAGTAAAAGCTTTTTAAAGCTTTTTTTAATTGCTCTTATCATTGCTTGTACTGTGGGTTTAAAAATACTTTCATAGGCTTAAAATGAAAATATACATTAGTGGTATAGACACAGATGTTGGTAAAACTTATCTAAGTGCTAGACTTTGTAAGGAATTGGATTTTGATTATTTTAAGCTTATCCAAGCAGGCACGCCAAAAGATAGCGAGGTAGTAGCTGAGTTTAGTCCAAAAACTAAGATTTTTAAAGAAGGTGTGTTTTTACAAACCCCTGCTTCCCCGCACAAAGGTAGGATTTTAGAAAATTTAAGCTATAAAGCCTTTGATATACAAATTCCACAAAGTGATAAACTCATCATCGAGCTAGCTGGTGGGCTTTTTTCGCCCCTTGATGATGAAAAAACAATGATTGATTATATGAGCGAGTTTAAGTACCCTACGATTTTAGTGGCAAAATACTATCTAGGAAGTATCAATCACACGCTTTTAAGTATAGAAGCACTAAAACAAAGAGATATTAAAATCCTTGCTTTAATCTTAAAAACCCAAGATAATTTTGGCAAGGATTTTATAAGTAATTACGCTAAAATTCCTATCATAGAATTTGATGATAAAGTGTGTGAAAAACTTTCAAAAATCCTTGAAAATTTCTCTTAAAGACTGCACTACATAAGCAATCTCATCTTCATTTATAACATATGGTGGCATGAAATAAATTGTATTTCCAAGTGGTCTTAAAAGCAAGCCTTTTTCTAAGGCTCTTTGAAAGACTTCAAGTCCTGCTCTTTTATATTTGCTTTTTTGTATATCAAATGCACTTACCATACCTAAATTTCTAAAATTTCCTAAAAAGTCAAATTCTTTTAAACTCTCCCATTGAGTTTTTATAAAAGCACTTTTGATTTTATTTTTTGCGATGATATTTTCTTTTTCAAAAATATCCAAAGTCGCATTAGCCGCTGCACAAGCTAGGGCATTACCCGTGTAAGAGTGAGAGTGTAAAAAGGCCTTTTGGCTCTCATAGCTATCATAAAATTTCTCATAAATTTCATCTTTAGTAAGCACCACTGAAAGTGGTAAATACCCACCCGTGATAGCTTTAGAAAGACATATATAATCAATACTTTGTGAGCAATAATCAAGCGCAAACATTTCCCCTGTGCGTCCAAAACCTGTGGCTATCTCATCAAATATCACTTGCACACCATAACTTTTAGCAAGTTTAACCGCCTCATCTAAATACCCAAGCTCATACATATGCATATTGCCCGCACATTGAAGTAAAGGCTCAAGTATAAAAGCACAAATTTCATGATGATGATTTTTTAAAATGCTTTCTAAAATTTCAAGTTCTTTTGTATAGTCTTTGTTTGTTGGCACAGGTGTTGTGATACTTTTTAAAAGTAAAGGCTCATAGGTTTTTTTATAAAGTGCTACATCGCCAACGCTTAATGCACCTAAGGTTTCTCCATGGTAAGAATTGCTAAGAGATAAGAATTTATCCTTTTTAGAGCCATTGTTTAAGTGGTATTGAAAACTCATTTTTAAAGCCACTTCTATGGCTGAACTACCATTGTCTGCAAAAAAGCATTTATCAAAAGGCAAAAGCTCACAAAGTCTTTGCGAAAGCTTTATGATAGGCTCATGTGAAAAACCAGCAAGTAAGACATGCTCTAAACTTTGAAGTTGATCTTTGATTTTTTCATTGATATATTCATTACAATGGCCAAAGATATTTACCCACCAAGAGCTAATGCAGTCTATGTAGGATTTTTCATCAAAATCATACAAATACACTCCCTTGGCCTTTTTTATAGGTATTAAAGGTAAAAACTCATGATCGCTCATTTGTGTGCAAGGGTGCCAAATGTATTTTAAGTCTAGTTCTTTTAAATTCATTTTTACTTCTTTGATTTTTATTACTAATGATACTACAATTTTTACTCAAATTTATGCTTTAAAATGAAAAAGGATTATTTAGAAAATATTTATATAATTAGCTTTTTATCTTAAATTTAAAGGTAAAGTATGAAAAAAGTATTGATTATCTTAGCGATTTTATTTTTAAATTTTGCATATTCACAAGAGGATATACTCGAAAAAGATTGTATAGAAAATAAAAAAGGAAAAAGTTGTTTTAGACTTGGTTTTCGATATAAAATGTATGAAAATTACCCTAAAGCAGCGGAATTTTATAAAAGATCTTGCGAGTTAAATGACGATAATGGTTGTTTTGGGCTTGCAATTTTATATGAAACTGGAGAAGGTGTTAAAATGAGTGGTTTAATGGCTGAAAAATTTTATAGCAAAGCTTGTTCTTTGGATAATTTTTATGCTTGTGCTCACCTTGGAGTTTTATATGAGAAAGGACAAATTGTCAGTAAAAATAATTTTAAAGCCGTAGAGCTTTATAGAAAAGCTTGTGATATGAACTATGAAGAAGGATGTAATAGTCTTGGTTTTATGTATGAAAATGGCAAAGGCGTTAGAAAAGATATCTCTAAAGCTTTAGAATATTTTGGCAAGGCTTGTGATTTAAAAAGCGATGAGGGGTGTCAAAACTACGCAAGGCTTAAACAATAATGCAAATTGCACAAATTTTAGATGCATTAAAACAACAAGATAATTTTAGAAGTCTACGCTCATTAGGGCATGAGGGAAAATATGTTATTTATAATGAGCAAAAATTACTAAATTTAGCGAGCAATGATTATTTAAATTTAAGCAATGAAAAAGCATTAAAGCAAGATTTTTTAACACATTTAAAAGAATTTGAATTTTCTAGTTCAAGTTCAAGAAGCTTGAGTGGAAATTATGCGATTTTTGATGAATTTGAAAGCTTTTTAGAAGCTAAGTTAGGCAGAAAAATCTTGCATTTTAACAATGGCTATGCCTTAAATGTTAGCTGTTTGCAAGCTTTAGCAAGCATTAAAAATACTTTGTTTTTAGCAGATAAGCAAGTGCATGCAAGTATCATCGATGGTTTAAGGCTTGGCGGGGCTAAATTTATAAGATTTAAGCACAATGATATAAAGCATTTGCAAAGCTTAGTGCAAAAGCATTATAAAGAATTTGAAAATATTATCATCATAAGTGAAGCACTATTTAGTATGGATGGAGATTTTGCACCTATAAAAGAATTCATAAATTTAAAAAAAGAGTTTAAAAATATCAAAATTTATATTGACGAAGCTCATAGCATAGGGTGTTTTAATGATGATGGTTTGGGTTATGTGAGATTTTTGGGCTTAGAAAAGGAAGTGGATTTTTTAGTTTTTACCTTTGGTAAGGCTATAGCTTCTATGGGCGCTTGTATGATAAGCGATGAAAAAGATTTTTTTATCAACAAAGCAAGGGCCTTTATATACTCAACTGCTATTGCACCTATTAATGTAGCTTGGACCTTGCATGTTTTTAAACATTTACATGAATTTAATGCTCAAAGAAAAGAGCTTTTAGAGTTAAGTACTTGGTTTAAAAATGCTTTAGCAAGTAAAGGTGCAGTTTTAGGCGAGGCTTATGTGATATCTTTTATTTTAGGGCAAAATGCACTAGCTAGTGAAATTTCTCAAAAGTTTTTAGAAAATGGTATTTTTGCACCTGCTATTAAAGAGCCAACTGTGGCTAAAAATACAGCTAGAATTCGCTTTTCTTTGCATGCTGGTTTAGTAAAAAAAGACTTAGAAAAGGTTTTGGAGGTACTTTGAAAACTCATTTTTTACATGAAAATGCAAATTCATCTGAGTTGATTTTATTTTTTTCAGGATTTTGCTCGCATTTTAGCCATTTTACGCATTTAAAAAGTGATGTAAATGTTTTAATGATGTATGATTATACGAGTTTTGATTGGGAATTTGATCTTAATAAATTTGAAAAAATCACCCTTGTTGGCTTTTCTATGGGAGTTTGCGTGGCGAGTAAAATTTTAAAAGATATAAAATTTGATAAAAAAATAGCCATAAATGGCACAAATTTGCCTATAGATGATGAATTTGGGATCAAAAAAGCCATTTTTAAACTTACAATGAAAAGATTTGCTTTAGAGGATTTTAAAGCAAATTTGCTTGAAAAAAGAATGAGTTTAAGTGATGGATTTTATTTTGAAAAAAACGAGCATTTAAAAGCAGAACTTTTAAGCTTATATGAGTTTTGCACTAAAAACTTAAATGAAAATTTCACTTGGGATAAAGCGATAATTAGCAAAGAGGATAAAATCTTTCCACCAAAACATGCTTTTAATTTTTTCAAAGAAAAGGCAATGTTTATCGATGAGCCACATTTTGCATTTTTTAAATACCACACTTGGGAAGAGCTTTGCAAACTTTCATAAGAGCAAAAGACACTTATAGCGCAAATACGCCTGTGCAAAAAGACATGGCTAAAGAGCTTTGTAAAATGCTTAGTGAGAATGATTTGAGCGATTTTAAAGCGGTGTTTGAGTTTGGCTGTGGGGTAGGGGTTTTTAGTAAGGCTTTGCAAGAATGCATTAAATTTAAGTATTATTTTTTAAATGATATTTATCCTTTTGAAAATCCTTGTAAGTTTGATGAATTTAGTGTTTTTGATATGAATGAACTTAAAAATCATCATTTTTATACGAAAAAATTTGATCTTATAGCTTCAAATGCTTGTATGCAGTGGCTAAAGATAGATGAGCTTTTAGAAAATCTTGCAAATATGTTAAATAAAAATGGGATTTTGCTTTTTTCTACTTTTGGAGAAAAAAATTTCACTCAAATAAAGCAAAGCACTAATTTATCACTTGAATATTTAACTTTAGAGCAAATTGCACAAAAACTTTCTAAAAAATTTAAGATCATAAAGGTAAAAGAAGAATTAAAAGAGCTAAAATTTGATGATACTTTGGAGCTTTTTAGGCATTTGAAATTAAGCGGGGTAAATGCTTTGAGTGATAAATTTTTTATAAGCAAGGCATTTTTAAAAAACTACGAAAAAGAATTTCAAAATACCTTGACTTATCATCCTTTATTTTTTATGTGTCAAGTTTATTAAATTTGATAGATATTTTTTTGCTAATTCTTCTCTTAGATAAAGCTTGTTAAAATCACTTATATCCATACATAAAGCAAAGGCATAAATTTGATGAGTTTTTTTGTCTTTTATAAAACCTACGATTTGTCCGTATTTTTCTTTTCCCCAGCCTGTTTTTGCAAAAAACTCATAATGGTTATTTTCACTAAGTTTTATTATATTTATAATTTCTTTTTGTATATTTTTAGGATAATCTAATTTTAGATTTGCTAGTTCAAAAAGTAAGTTTGCTTGTTCTTTAAGACTAATTTGCAAAGAATCATCAAGCCAAAATTCATCAATTTTACTTATTTTTTGGTTGCCATAGTTGAGTTTATTTAGGTTTTTTTGCATTTTTTCTAAGCCTATTTTTCTAGCTAGTTCTTTATAAGCAGGAACTTGGGATCTTTGCATAGCTAGGGCTAAGTTTGCGTCATTTTTCCAAGAGGGTAAAAATACTTTTTCACCTTTGTAATGATAAAAAATCTCATTAGTATTTTTCACAACGCCTTCATTCAGTGCGATTAGGGCATTGAAAATTTTAAAAGTAGAGGCAGGTAGAATGCGTTTGTTTGCTTTTGTAAAATCATTACTATAATAATCCTTGCCATCATAAACTATAAAAACTCCACTTTCATTGTAATCTTTAAAAAGATCTTTTAAATTTTCATTTGCCAAAGCAAAAGAGCAAAAAAGACTAAAAAGTAAAAGTAATTTTTTCAATTTATTTCCTTTTTCATTAAAAAATTTTTTAATTCTTGTTGATCTCTTATAGCAATGTTTTCTTTGATGATTTTAAATCCTGTTCTTAAAAAGAAATTTTTAGCGCTAAGGCTAGCAAAAGTATAAATTTCACTATAAGGGTAGCTTTTAAGAGCAAATTCTAATAAAGCTTTGCCATAACCTTGATGAGTATAGTTTGCATGAGTAAAGCAAAGATCGAGTGTTTTTTCTTCTAAATTTATACTTATAAAAGATATGATTTGGCCTTTTTCTTCATAAACAAAGCCTAGTTGATTTTGAAATTTTTCTTCCCAAGCTTTTTGGTTTATATTAATCCAAGCATGAATTTGTTCTTTTGTGTAATCATTTTTACAAAGAGTGGATACGCTTTGCTTAAAAAGCTTGATACAAGAAGCTAAGTCTTTTATATCAAGCTTTCTTATCAAGCACTTTCCTTAAAGCCAAAGAAGCTAAAGCAAGTCCAAAAGAGGCTGTCACTCCCATAAATGAGCCAAGATCTTTACAATGAGCTTCTTCATCTGAAAATACCACATCAAAATCCCCTTTAAAGCCTGATTTTCTAAGCTCATAGCGGAATTTTTTAGCTAGGGCATCGCCATGTGTTTTAAATATGCTTGTCGTTTTAATACGCGTTGGATCAAGCTTTCTAGCTCCACCGGTTGATGAGATAAAAATTTGCTTTTTCAAATCAACCAAGTTAGCCAAAGCAACCTTAGCAGGTATATCATCAATCGCATCAATGATAAGATCAAATTCGCTCAAATCAAAACTTTTCAAAAAATCATCATCGATTTTACTAACTATACCTTTAGCATTGTAAATGCGTTCAAAAACCTTAGCTTTTTCCTCGCCTATATTTTCACTATGAAGTTGGCGGTTTTGATTAGTAGTTTCAAATTTATCCGCATCGATTAAAGTTAGATTGCTAAAGCCACTTCTAAAAAGCGCATCAGCGCAAATTCCACCAACTCCACCTAAACCACAAACTAAAACTTTGGTATTTTGAAATTTAATAAAATTTTCTTCATTAACAAGCCATTTTATACGCGTGTATCTATCCATTTTTCATCCATTTTTTGAGATTTTTCATTTGTTTATACGCTGTTAGATCAAGCATTATAGGGGTTATTGTGGCATAGCCTTGTTTTAAAAGTGCTATGTCTGAGTCTTTTTCATTTTCATGATCAAGATTAGCAGCAGCTAGCCAGTAGTATTCTACACCTCTTGGATTTGTATTTGAGTGTGCTTCATAACTATAAATTCTTTTACCTGCTTTGCAAATTTTTAAGCCCTGAAAGGCTGTTTTGCTAGAAGGAAAGTTGATATTTAAAAATTCTTTTTTATCTAAAGGAAAGCCCTTTTCAAAGATATTTTTGACTATTTTTTTAGTAAGCTTTAAAGCAAGTTTATAATCAAGCTCTTTTTGACTATCTTTGTAAAATTGTGATAAAGCAATGGCAGGAATTCCATGAAGTACAGCTTCCATAGCACCTGCGCAAGTTCCTGAGTAGGTTATATCCTCGCCCACATTAGCACCTTTGTTAATTCCACTTATGACAAGATCAGGTAAACGCTTTTTGTATAAAGCATGCAAAGCTAGATAAACACAATCTGCAGGCGTGCCATCATCAAGCTTGTAAAATCTTTTACCAACCTTGTGAAATCTCAAAGGTTTGGTTAGCGTTATGGAGTGTGAGCATGCTGATTTTTCACTAGCAGGAGCTACTATGGTAATTTTAGCTTTAAAATGCTTTCTTAGCATTTTAATAAGTTTTTTTAAGCCTTCACTTTCATAGCCATCATCGTTTGTTATTAAAATTTCTTTCATACTTTTTCCTTTTTTTAAATTTTAACACAAGTAATACAATATTTTTTTATTACTAAATTGTTTTTTCATTTTTTAAATATTAAAATTACAGTTTTGATTAATTTTTTTAAAGGAAAGAATGATGTCAAAACTTTTACTTTTTAGTGCTTCTGGTTATAAAGATAGTGCGTATTTAAGTCATACTAGAGAATTTATAGATGATTTTTTAAAAGAAAATTCTATGGTAGATGAAGAAATTCTTTTTATGCCTTATGCGGGAGTTAGAAGGACTTATGATGCTTATGAGGCTAGGGTAAAAGAAGGTTTGAAAAAAGATAATATCAAATCATTGCACCATTTTGAAAATTTAAAAGAAGCGATTTTAAATGCAAAAGTTTTTTTAGTAGGTGGAGGCAATAGCTTTATGCTTTTGCATAAATTATATGAAAATGATTTGCTTGAAGTTTTAAAAGAGCGTATTGAAAAAGGGGCTTGTTATATAGGTTGGAGTGCAGGCTCAAACATAGCAGGGCTTAGCATAAAAACAACTAATGATATGCCTATTGTTATGCCAAAAAGTTTTGATAGTTTAGGGGTTTTTCCTTATCAGATCAACCCGCATTTTATTAGTGGGAAAATTCCTGGGCATAATGGAGAAAGTAGAGAGGAGCGTTTGGAAGAGTTTTTATTAACTAATCCAAAAGACATTGTTTATGCTATACCGGAGGGTTCTGCATTAAAAGTGCAAGATGATAGCTTAAAAATCATAGGTCATCATGATGTGTTAAAGCTAAGCTATCCATTTAATGTGGAATATTTAAAAGTCAATCAAATAACTAAAATCTAAAGGAGAAAAATGCAAACTTTTTATCTTTTAGCTGCGATTTTTGGCATTGTGGCTGTGGTTTATTTGCTTATTAAAAAAGTAGAAACAAAAACAGCTTTAATTAGTGTTGGTTTTATTTTGTGCTTGATTTCGCTTAAACCCATTGAAGCTTTGAGTGCTTTTACACATGCTATGGTGCAACCTGCCTTGATTAAGGCAATTTGTGCAAGCATGGGCTTTGCTTTTGTGATGAAAGTAACTAAATGCGATAAACATTTGGTTAAATTGCTTACAACACCTTTGAAAAATGTAGGATTTTTCTTAATCCCACTTGCTTTTATGGTGACTTTTTTCATCGCTATAGCTATACCTTCAGCAGCAGGATGTTCGGCTGCAGTTGGTGCGACTTTAATACCGCTTTTAATGGCTTCAGGTATAAAACCTGCCATGGCAGCAGCAACAGTGCTTTGTGGAACTATAGGAGGAATTTTAAGTCCGGGTGTTTCCCATACTGCTTTGATTTCTGAAATTTCAGGGAAAAATATACAAGAAATTGTTTTAACTCAAACTCCAAATGCATTAACA
Organism: Campylobacter sp. IFREMER_LSEM_CL2101; assembly: GCF_025771825.1. Classification (NCBI taxonomy): domain Bacteria; kingdom Pseudomonadati; phylum Campylobacterota; class Epsilonproteobacteria; order Campylobacterales; family Campylobacteraceae; genus Campylobacter; species Campylobacter sp. IFREMER_LSEM_CL2101. The sequence continues at coordinate 45,069 of NZ_JAKMQZ010000006.1, read as the reverse complement.
GCAGGGGTGATAGTGATGATTTCTTTGATGATTATGGCAGTGGTTTTTAAAGACTATCAAAAAGGACAAGTTTTTGAAGTGGCAAATCAAAATAAGACTGAAGATAATATTGAAAAAGTAAATGTATTTTATGCGCTTATGCCTTTAGTACCTTTAATTGTGCTAATTATAGGCGCAAGTCCTTTAAATGATTATGAGTTTTTAACATGGACAAAACAAGTTGGAGTTGCTGAAGCTATGCTTTTAGGGGCGATTATAGCTTTAGTAGTAACTATGAGTAAGCCTGATAGTATTTTTAAAGAGTTTTTTAATGGTATGGGAAAATCTTATGCAGAGATTATAGGGATTATCATAGCTGCTAGTATTTTTGTTGCAGGTTTAAAAGCATGCGGGGTGATCGATATCATCATAGAATGGCTTAAAAATGAACAACATTATGTGCGTTTTGGTGGAACTTTTATACCATTTTTAATGGCTATGGTTACAGGTAGTGGTGACGCTGCTGCTATGGCATTTAACAAGGCTGTAACTATTCATGCTCAAGATCTTGGTTTTGATCAAGTTAAACTTGGTACTGCAGTGGCAATGTCAGCAGTGCTTGGAAGATACCTTTCGCCTATTTTGGGAGCTTGTATTATCGTTTCAGCTATAGCAGGGGTTAGTCCTTTAGAAATTGTTAAAAGAACTGCTTTAGGTTGTGTTATTTCGGTGGTTGTAATTGCTTTTGTGTTATTATAAATTTAAGCCTTTTAAGGCTTAAATTTATTTTGCGGCTAGGATGATGATTTCTTGTATAACTTTGCTTGCTGCTTTTAAAGATTTAACAGGTAAATACTCATAAATAGAATGAAAATTATGTGCTCCGGTAAAGATATTTGGACAAGGCAAGCCTTTTTCTGAAAGCACCGCTCCATCATATCCTCCACGCATAGGAATGATTTTAGTTTTGATATTTAAATTTTCATAAGCTTGTAAAGCAAGTTTAATAGGCAAAGATTCGGTTGTTTTTAGACTATTAAAGACATTTTTATAACGATCATTGAGCTTAATGTTAATTCTTTCTTCTCCGTATAGCTTTTTAAAACTATCGCTTAAATCTTGTAAAAATTGCATTCTTTGTTTGTATTTTTCATCATCAAATTCTCTAACATCTATTTTTAAAATAGTTTTAGCACTATTTCCTTGGAGCTCTTTAACCCAAAAATATCCTTCTTTGTTTTCTGTATATTCAGGTGCTTCTCCATTTGGAAGCATAGAGATAAATTTGTGTGCTAAAAGTAAAGAATTAACTAATTTTCCTTTAGCGCTCATAGGATGAGCAGATTTTCCTATAAATTCTACTTCACAATCTCCTGCATTCCAATTTTCATAAATAAACTCTCCTATCTCACAACAGTCTAAACAATACCCAAAATCAGCATTAATTTCTTTTATATCAAAAGCTTTTGCCCCTCTTAAACCTTGCTCTTCATCAGGTAAAAAGCAAGCATAAATATCACCATGTTTAATATCAGGATTTTTAACAAAAAACTCAAGCATATCCATAATCGCTGCAATGGCTGCTTTATCATCAGCTCCAAGTAAGCTTGTGCCATCGGTGTGGATGATATCATCTCCTATGTAGTTTTTAAGTTCTTTAAATTCACTTTCTTTTAGATAAAGATCTAAGTTTTTATTTAAACATATATTCCCACCTTGATACTTAGTGATTTGTGCTTTGGTATCGTTAGTTTGCTCCATACTTGTATCTAAATGTGCAAAAAAGGCTATTTTAGGAGCATTTGGAGTGTTTGCTGGTAAAAGAGCTGTGGTGATGGTGTTTTCTCTTCTTTTGATATTTTTTAAACCTAATTCTTGTAATTCTTTTTCAAGTAATTTTGCAAGCTCCATTTGATTAGGGCTTGATGGCATAATGCCTTTAGCACCATTTTCTCTACTTGTGGTGGTGTTTATTTTAGTGTAATTTATAAATCTTTGAACAATATCCATAATTTTTCCTTTATATTAAAATTAATAAATTATAACAATTCATTTTTTAAATATTTGATAAAACTAAGAAAAAATTATTAAATGATATTTTCTATCAAAATTTGTTTAAAATTATGATAATATATTTAAATTTATATTTTTTAAGGAGAAGAAATGCAAAAACTTAAATTTATAATGATATTGAGTGCATTTATAACTTTTTTTATTGGATGTTCTTCTAAAGAGCAAATTAATCCTTTAGGACGCTCTTTGGGTAAAATGAATGATAGTGATCCTTTAAAAATAGGCAAAAATCCAACTCCACCTGCTAAGCAAAAAGAGCCACTTTTGGTAGAAGGCAAGAAATTTCCAGCTATACCACTTGAGCCACCACTTATGAAAGTCAATACTTTTAAAGGGGATAATCCTATCAAAGGCCCACTTCCAAGGCTTACTTCAAATAATGAATTAGCTCAAAATGCTTTATATGAAAATATAGGATTTGTAAGTGACTTTGTAACTATTATGAGTCCAAATGGAGCTGCATTAACGGTTTGGGCTTTAAATCCGGGTAATTGGATATGGGGGTATAATTTATTTGATAGTAAATCTTTTGGCGATGCAAGAGTATGGCAGCTTATTGAATTTCCAAACAATACTGTAATGATCAAAAATGCAAAAACTTTTACTTGTTTAACTGCTTATGGTAATGGTATAGTACATTATCCTTGCGATCAAACAAATTTTGCACAATTTTGGAGATTTTTTCCTATGAGTAATGGTGCTTATCAAATTCAAAATTATGCTACACAACAATGCATACAAACAACGGTTGCAAATGTAATGGAGGAATTTAACTTTGATTATTACAGTATATATTTAACCTCTTGTTTGAAATCAAAAGAAAAAAATCTAGATAGACAATGGAGCATTGGTGCGCCAGCTTTTGAAACAATATCACCTTATGCTTATACAGGAGAGCAATGATGAGAAAAATTGTATTTTTAATTTTTAGTTTTAATTTATTGTTTGCTGCTTTAGAAAATTATAATAGTGGCACTTGGAATTTACAAGGTGCGTCTGCATCGACAGAAAGTAAGTGGAATATTAGCATAAGACAACTTGTAACCGGTGCTAATCCTATGGATATTTTAGCTGTTCAAGAAGCAGGAGTTTTACCAAGTACTGCGATGATGACACCAAGGCAAGTTCAACCTGTGGGAGTTGGAATTCCTATACATGAATATGAGTGGAATCTGGGCTCATCAAGTCGTCCAAATTCTGTTTATATATATTACTCAAGAGTAGATGTTGGAGCAAACCGTGTGAATATGGCTATTGTAAGTAGAATGAGAGCAGATGAAGTTTATGTTTTACCACCTCCAACCGTTGCTTCAAGACCTATTATAGGCATTCGTATAGGAAATGACGCGTTTTTTAGTGTGCATGCTTTATCAAGAGGGGGTAATGATGCAGGAGCTATTGTAAGTGCTGTAGATATGCATTTTAGAAATATGCCACATATTAATTGGATGATTATGGGGGACTTTAATAGAGGGCCTGACACCCTTGTGGGTTTGCTTGATCCTGATTTAAGATCGCGTATTAATATAGTTTCACCACCTTCTTTTACACAAACTGCTGGAAATACGATTGATTATGCGATTACAGGAAATTCAAATACAGGAACTTTATATAATCCGCCTGCAATTCTTGCAATATTAGCTGTAGCAGGGCTTAGAACCTTTTTGGCTTCAGATCATTTTCCTGTAAATTTTAGAAGACCTTAGGAGAAGATGATGAGAAAAATTTGTATTTTATTTTTTGCTATTTTAGGGTTTTTAAGAGCTGAGGTTTTGTTTGATGATTTGGAAGACTTTACTCCTATGCTTGCTATAAGATCTTTAGAAACAGGAATTTCACTAAGTCCTTTTAGGTATAGCTCTGAAAAATTAGAAGAACAAAATTGGTTTTTAAAAGAAATAATACTCAGTGAGGAATTAAAAGAAAAAGATAGATATGCCGTGCAACGCCCTTTTGGTTATGTGCAATTTATAAATCCTAGAGGTGCTGATGTGTGTTTGGCTGTTTTAGATGAAAGAACTTTTGGAACAAAATCTTGCAAACAAGATTTACAAGATGGACAAATGCAAACGGTTTTTTCTGTTATGCCTACGACAAGTTCAGCTGTGCAAATTAGATCTTTAACGCATGGCGGGGTAAAATGCATGAGTACTTTTTATGATGCATATATACCTATAGAAAATCGCTTTGGTTTAGATGATTGCACTGTAAATCCTTCTGTACCTATAGCGTTAAAAGAATTATTTTTCTTTACTCCTGCTATCGTTGAAGCAACTCCAATTTATTAAACTAAACCCGCTTTTGCGGGTTTAAACTCTAAGTTAAAATTTGTTAGAATGTCTTTTTAAATTGGTATAGCAAGGTAAGTGAATGAAAACCTTTTTAGTTTGTGCCTTAGAGCCTTCAGCAAATTTACATTTAAAAGAAGTTTTAAAAGCTTATAAAAATGAGTATAAAAAATTTGATTTAGTAGGAATTTATGATGAGAGTTTGTGCAAAGAATTTAGTCTAAATTCCAAGCCACTTTATAGCTCACATGAGTTTAGTGCTATGGGTTTTATAGAGGTTTTGCCACTCATTTTAAAAGCCAAAAGAGCTATAAAAGAGCTAGTAAATTTAAGTCTTACTCAAAAGGTTGATGCGATTTTATGTATCGATTCACCTGCTTTTAACATACCTTTTGCAAAAGCTTTAAAAAAAGCAAATTCCAAAGCAAAAAAAATTTATTATATCTTGCCTCAAGTTTGGGCGTGGAAAAAAGGTCGCATACCTATCATAGAAAGTCATTTTGATGTGCTAGCTTCTATCTTGCCTTTTGATAGTGAGTTTTTTAGTAAAAGCACTTATGTGGGACATCCGCTTTTAGATGAGATAAAAGAATTTAAAAATCAAGAAGATATAAATTCTATACTTTCAAAAAATGATGATGAGAAAGCAATCGCTTTCTTGCCAGGCTCAAGAAAAAGTGAAATAAAGCGTTTAATGCCTATTTTTAGAGAATTAAGCACTAAATTTAAAGGTAAAAAAATCCTTTGTGTACCTGAGTTTAATTTAAAAAGACTAGAACTTTATGGGGATATAAACGGTTTTGAAATTCAAAGCAATACCCCAAAAGTGCTTAAAAATGCTGATTTTGCTTTTATTTGTAGTGGCACAGCTACACTTGAAGCAGCTTTGGTTGGCACGCCTTTTGTGCTTGCTTATAAGGCTAAAGCTATTGACGTATTTATCGCAAGATGTTTTGTAAAACTCAAACACATAGGCCTTGCAAATATCTTTTTGGATTTTGCAGGAAAAAACGAGCTTAATCCTGAATTTTTACAAGAGCAAGTGAATGTGGAAAATTTATATCAAGCTTATCTTAAATACGATTATAAGGCATTTTTTGATAAAGTAGATTTTTTAAAAGAATATTTGCAATTTGCAAGTGCAAAAAATTTAGCTAAAATACTTTATGAAATCAAATAAGGATAAATCATGCAAAAAGAACCTATGAGTAAATATGGTTATGAGAAATTAGAAAAAGAATTAGAACATTTAAAGAAAGTTGAACGCCCAAAAGTAGTAGAAGAAATAGACATAGCAAGAAGCCATGGAGATTTAAAAGAAAATGCAGAATATCACGCAGCTAGAGAAAAACAAGCTTTTATAGAAGGAAAGATAGCTGAACTTGGAGATTTGATCTCAAGAGCACAAATCATCGATCCATCTTCTTATGAGCATGATAGTGTAAAATTTGGCTCAACTGTTGTTGTAGAGGATTTAGAGAGTGAAAAACAAAGCACTTATACTTTGGTAGGGGTAAATGAGGGAAATTTAGAAAAAGGCTATATTTCCATTAGTTCGCCTATTGCTAAAGCAATGCTTGGTAAAAAAGAAGGGGATGATTTTAAAGTGCGTTTGCCAAAAGGGGAAAGTGAATTTGAAATCATTTCTATAGAATACAAAGCTTTGGAATTTTAATTTTTGCAAAAAATAACTATAAAAGAAAATGCTATTTTCATCGCTGATGCGCATGAAAATGAGAATAGGCGTGGTTTTTGGGATTTTTTGCAAGCCTTAAAAGATAAAAAAATTCAAACTCCACAGCTTTTTTTAATGGGTGATATTTTTGATCTTTTGATTTATGAAGTAAAAGCTACCCATGGCTTTGCAAAAGCTTATATAGATTTACTTGAAGAGCTTGCTGATGAGATTGAAATCATTTATTTAGAAGGTAATCATGATTTTAATTTGGCTAAATTTTTTAAAAATGTTAAGGTTTTTAGTATAAATCAGCAACCTTTACTTTGCGAATTTCAAGATAAAACCTTAGTAAAATTAGCCCATGGGGATATTTTTTTAAAACCTTTTTTGCAATTTTGCTTAAAAAGTTTAAGAAATCATTATTTGCTGTTTTTTTTAAATTTTTTGAATGTTATTAGTAAAGAAAAAATTACTCAAAAAATTCTAAAAAATCAAAACAAAAAACAACTTATTAGAAAAATTCCCCATTTTTCTGCCTTGGCAAAAGAACGTTTAAAGCACTATAATATAGGTTTTGTAATAGAAGGTCATTATCATCAAGATGTGTTTTTAGAATACGAAAATATAAAATATTTAAATTTAGCTACTTTTGCATACAAGGAAAGTTTTTTTGTAGTAAAATATGAGCCAGAAATCAGATTTCACAAAATAGAACTTAAGGAGGCATAATGTTTGATGAGAATGTCGTTAAAACAGGTTCAAATGAAATGGAACTTGTTGATTTTCGCATCTTTAAGCAAGGCCACGATAAAGTCTATGAGGGAATTTATGGTGTAAATGTTTCTAAGGTTAGAGAAATCATTAAAATTCCTTTTTTGACTGAAATTCCGGGAGTACCTGACTATGTGGAAGGTATTTTTGATCTTCGTGGTGTGGTGATTCCTGTAATCAACCTAGCAAAATGGATGCAAATTCAAGAACCAGAAATGACAAATATAAAACCTAGAGTTATCATTACTGAATTTAGTAATGTATTGATCGGTTTTATAGTACATGAAGCGAAAAGAATTCGTAGAATAAATTGGAAAAATATAGAACCAGCTACTTTTGCAACAAGTGCAGGAAGTTTAGATAAGGGTAAAATTACCGGTGTGACTAAAATCGAAGGAGACGAGGTTTTACTTATCCTAGATTTAGAAAGCATAGTGCAAGAGCTTGGAATTTATACTCCACAAACTGATATTGAAGATGATAAAATCCAAAAAATCGAAGGTATGGCTTTAGCGCTTGATGATAGCTCTACTGCAAGAAAACTTGTAAAAGATATTCTGAATAAAATCGGATTAAAAGTTGTTGAAGCAAAAGACGGTGTTGAAGGTTTACAAAAACTAGAAGAGCTTTACAATGCTTATGGTGCTGATTTAAGAAAGCATCTAAAAATCATCGTAAGCGATGTTGAAATGCCACAAATGGATGGTTTCCACTTTGCAGCTAAAGTAAGAGATGATGAGAGATTTAAAAATATTCCTATCGTGTTTAACTCTTCTTTATCAAATGAATTTATGAGTGATAAAGGTGTTAAAGAAGCAGGTGGCGATGGATATTTAGTTAAATTTAACGCAAGTGATTTCTTTGCTGAAATTTCTCGTGTTATTAAAAAACATGAAAAAGGTGAGGAGTAAAAATGGAAGATATTCAAGAAATACTTGAGGATTTTTTAGTTGAAGCCTTTGAATTAGTCGAGCAAATTGACCATGATTTGGTTGAATTAGAAGCAAATCCTGAAGACTTAGAACTATTAAATAGAATTTTCCGTGTTGCGCACACTGTTAAAGGTTCATCAAGCTTTTTGAATTTTGATGTTTTAACAAAACTTACTCATCACATGGAAGATGTTTTAAATAAAGCAAGACATAATGAGCTTAAAATTACTCCTGAGGTAATGGATGTGGTTTTAGAGTCTATTGATATGATGAAAACCTTGTTAAATTCTATTAGAGATAATGGAAATGATACAGCAATAGGACTTGACATAGCTCCAATTTGCGCAAGATTAACTGCTATTTCAGAGGGTGAAAGCTTAGAGTCTGTTGCACCAGCTAAAGCTGAAGAGCCAAAAGAAGAAGTAAAAGAAGAACCAAAAGCTGAAGAACCTGAAGTTGATGTTAATAAGCTTAGTGATGATGAGGTTGAAGCTGAAATTGAAAGACTTTTAAAAGTAAGAAAAGCTGAAGATCAAGCAAGACGTGCTGAAAAGAAAAAAACACAAGAAGCAAACCCAGCTCCAAGTAAACCAGCTGCTCAAGCACAAAATGCAACTGCTGAGAAAAAAGTTCCTGCAGCAGGTGGTGGAAGTAGTGGTGCAAATATGGATCAAACCATTAGGGTTGAAGTTAAAAGACTTGACCATTTGATGAACTTAATCGGTGAGCTTGTTCTTGGTAAAAACCGCTTATTGAAAATTTATGATGATGTTGAAGAAAGATATGATGGAGAAAAATTCTTAGAAGAATTAAATCAAGTTGTTTCTCAACTTAGTATTGTCACTACAGATATTCAACTTGCTGTTATGAAAACAAGAATGCAACCTATTGCAAAAGTATTTAATAAATTCCCAAGGGTTGTACGTGATTTGGGTCGTGAGCTTGGTAAGCAAATGGAGCTTGAAATTTCAGGGGAAGAAACTGAACTTGATAAGTCTATTGTGGAAGAAATCGGCGATCCTATTATGCACATGATTAGAAACTCATGTGATCATGGTATAGAAGATCCAGCAACACGTGTGGCTAATGGTAAACCAGAAAAAGGAACGGTTAATCTTAAAGCATACAATGAAGGAAACCACATTGTAGTAGAGATTGCTGATGATGGTAAAGGGCTTGATGCTGATGTATTAAAAGCAAAAGCTATGGAGAAAAATCTAATTACAGAACGTGAAGCTGATCAAATGAGTGATAAAGAAGCATTTGCGTTGATTTTCAAGCCAGGTTTTTCAACTGCGAAAAAAATTACTAATGTTTCAGGTCGTGGCGTTGGAATGGACGTTGTTAAAACCAATATTGAAAAACTAAATGGTGTGATTGAAATCGACAGTGAACTTGGAAAAGGTACTGTGATGAAACTTAAAATCCCACTTACCTTGGCGATTATTCAATCATTGCTTGTAGGTACACAAGAAGAGTTTTATGCTATTCCTCTTGCAAGTGTTCTTGAGACAGTTAGAGTGCCAATTGATGATATTTATACTATTGAAGGTAAAAATGTACTACGCTTAAGAGATGAGGTTTTATCTTTAGTAAGACTTTCAGATGTATTTGGTGTAAAACAAGTGCTTGAAAATACTGATCAAACTTATGTAGTTGTTATTGGTGTAGCAGAAAGTAAGCTTGGTATTATAGTAGATACTTTAGTAGGTCAAGAAGAGATTGTTATTAAGTCTATGGGTGAATATTTACAAAACATTCAAGGTATAGCAGGAGCGACGATTCGTGGTGATGGTAGAGTTACTTTGATTATTGATGTTGCTGCTATGATGGATATAGCTAAAGAAATCAAAGTAGATATTAAAGCACAAATCGAATCACAATCTAAAAAAACTGCTAAAGAAAAACCAAGTGATTATACAGTGCTTATAGTGGATGATTCTAAAATGGATAGAAATATCATGCAAAAATCACTAGAGCCATTAGGTGTGAGCATTATAGAAGCAACTAATGGTGTGGAAGCTTTAAATATGATAAAATCAGGTGAGCATGATATTGATGCAGTGTTGATTGATATTGAAATGCCAAGAATGGATGGTTATACCTTAGCAGGTGAAATCAGAAAGTATTCTAAGTATAAAAACCTTCCGCTTGTTGCAGTAACTTCAAGAACTAGTAAATCAGACCGCTTAAGAGGTGTGGAAGTAGGAATGACTGAGTATATTACTAAGCCTTACTCTCCAGAGTACTTAGAAAATGTAGTTAGAAAAAATTTAAAACTAGGATAAGAAGATGAATGATAAATTAAGCCAGGTTTTGCAAAAACAACAAGCACAAATTGCAGAACCTGATGTAGATAAAGAAGAGGATATTATTCAGCTTGTTGGTTTTGTGGTTGGAGATGAGGAATATGCTATTCCTATTCTTAATATCCAAGAAATTATTAAACCTATAGAATATACTAGGGTTCCAAGTGTGCCTGATTATGTTTTAGGTGTGTTTAATATGAGGGGTAATGTTATGCCTTTGATTGATCTTGCAAAAAGATTTAATCAAGGTAGTTCTAAAATGACACCTCAAACTAGATATATTGTTTTAAAAGGTATGGCAAATGGTAATCAAACTCCTGCAGGTAATGCAGGTTTTGTGATAGATAGATTAACAGAGGCTATCAAAATTCACAGAAGCAGGATTGATCCACCACCTGAAACTTTGCTAAAAGAAAAAGGTATGATTTTTGGTATAGGTAAAAGAGAAGAAAATATCTTGACTATATTAAAAGCTGAAGCTTTATTAAAGCGTGAGTTTTAATGATAAAGCTTTGTGCCTTTGACTTTGACTCTACGCTAATGGATGGAGAAACCATTGATATTTTAGCACAAGAGTATAATGTTGGTGATGCTGTAAAAGCAATCACCAACAAAGCAATGAATGGTGAGCTTGATTTTTTTGAAAGCTTAAGTGCTAGAGTAGCATTGCTTGAGGGAATGCCAGTTGATCAAGTAAGAAAGTGCTGTGAAAATTTACCTTTGATGAATGGCGCTAAAGAATTATGTGAGTATTTAAAAAATAAAAACATAAAAATTATTGTTTTTAGCGGTGGATTTCATGAAGGAATTGACTTAATACAAAATAAACTTCATTTTGATTTTGGTTTTGCTAACTTTTTGCATAGTAAAAATGGTGTTTTAACGGGAAAAGTTGGCGGAGAAATTATGTTTAACAACTCAAAAGGTATTATACTACAAAGACTTAAGAAATTTTTAAATTTAAAAACAGAAGAGATTATGTGTGTGGGCGATGGAGCTAATGATATTTCTATGTTTAAAGAATGTGGATTAAAAATAGCTTTTTGTGCCAAAGAAATTTTAAGATCTCATGCAGATGTTTGTGTAGATAAAAAAGATTTAAAAGAAATAATAAAGGTAATACAATGAAAAAATTTTCACTATGGTGTGATTTTATAGAAAATGAATTTTTAGATCATGAATTTTTAGATTTAATTTACTCAAAAACAATCAACGGCGCTACTTCAAATCCTGCTATTTTTAAAAATGCGATTTTAAACTCAGCTATTTATAAAGAAAAAATCAAAAAATCAAATCTTAAAGATAAAAAAGCTTTATATGAGTATCTTGCGGTAGAAGATATAGCTAAGGCTGCGGATAAATTAGCTATTAACTATTATGAAAATAATGATGGTTTTATTAGTATTGAAATTGACCCAAGGTTAAAAGATAATACTAGCTTATCTTTGGCTGAGGCAAAAAGATTATACACGCAAATTGCAAAAGAAAATGTAATGATGAAAATTCCTGCCACAGAAGCTTCTTATGAAGTAATGCAAGAATTAATGAAAAATGGTATTAATGTTAACGCTACTTTGATTTTTGATTTTGAACAAACTAAAAAATGCTTTGAAGCTTTAAATTTGGGTTTAAAAGAATTTAGAAAAAATAATATTGCAGCCAAAAAAGAGCCTCAAGCTGTTATTAGTATTTTTGTAAGCCGTTTTGATAGATTATTAAATAATCAAGTTTTAGATAAAAATTATATAGGAATTCTCACTGCAACTAAGGCTTATAATTATATCATTAAACAAAATGAAGCAAATATTAGAGCCTTGTTTGCAAGCACGGGTGTTAAGGGTGATGATTTAGAAAAAGATTATTATATTAAAGAATTACTCTATGATAAAGCTATTAATACTGCACCACTAGATGCTATTAAGGCTTTTAAAGGTAAGCAAATCGTATTTAAAGAGCCTTTAAAAGATGAATGTATAGAGAAAAAATTGAATGCAAATATTTCAAAAGATGCTTTAAGTAAAGCTTGTAAAGATTTGCTTGATGATGGGTTGGAGCAATTTTGCATAGCTTATGAAGATATTTTAAAATCTTTATAAACTTATTTAGCTATAATTAGCGTTTATTTTTTTAGAAAGGAAACAGATGTTAGAAGGTATCGTTAGAGAGAGTATCGGTAGAAAAGCTGCTAAAGCTTTAAAAAGAGATGGTTATCTAATCGCAAACATCTACGGAAAAGGATTAGAAAATATCAATGCTGCTTTTAAAGTAAATGAATTTATTAAAGAAGTACGCAAAAAAACTACTTTAGCTTTTGATGTAAAAGTAGCAGATAAAGTATTAAATGTTGTGGTAGTTGATTATCAAAAAGATCCTGTAACTGCAGAATTAAAACACGTAGATTTAAAAGTAGCACAAAAAGGTGTTATTTCTAAATATATGGTTCCTGTAAAAATCGTAGGAACAGCTATGGGTCTTAAAAATAAAGGTGTTTTAATCCAATCAAAAAGAAGATTGAAAGTAAAATGTGCAGCTGAAAACTTACCAAATTATTTTGAATTAGATGTAACTAAACTTGATGTTGGTGATGCACTTTTAATCCGCGATGTGGTTGTACCTGAGGGTGTAACTATGGTTGATGCTGATAGAGTAGCTGTAGTTGGCGTAGAAAAAGCAAGATAAAATGACCTTAGTCGTAGGACTTGGTAATATAGGAGAACAATACGCCCAAACCCGTCATAATGTAGGGTTTATGCTAATTGACTTAATTTTGAAAGATTTGCAAACAACAAAGCTTTCAAATGCTAAATTTAAAGGAGAGCTTTTTAAAAGCTCTTCTACTCTTTTTTTAAAACCTTCCACTTATATGAATTTATCCGGAGAAAGTGTAAAAGCTGTTAATGAATACTATAAATGTGATAGAATTATTGTAATCCATGATGATATAGATTTAAATTTAGGTGCTTTGAAATTTAAAATAGGTGGATCAAGTGGTGGGCATAATGGACTTAAAAGTATAGATCATCTTTGTGGTAATGCTTATGAGAGAGTACGCATAGGAGTAGGAAAAGGACAAGATGTAATTTCTCATGTTTTGGGGAAATTTAAACAAGAAGAGCAAGAAAGTTTAACTAAGGTTTTAGAACATAGTAAAAAAGCCTTACTTGAGCTTTTAAATTCTGATATAGAAAAAATCGCTTCAAAATATTCTTTAAAAAGTTAAACGATGAGTATATTTTTTCGCTATATTTCATCTTTATATTTAAAATCATTTTTTATTTTATTTTTTTCTTTGACTTTTTTCTTTGTAGCGATTGATTTTTTGCTCAATTTCAATAGACTGCCAAAAAGTGCAAATTTAGAGCTTTTATATATATTTTTCTTAACATGCTCAGCAGCTTCTTATATACTGCCTTTAGCTATAGTCCTTGCTTTGGTTTTATGTATTTTTAATATGATACGCTCGAATGAATTTGTTAGCTTGTATGCTTTGGGTTTAAGTAAAAATCAAGTGATTTTTTATCCTTTTTTATGGGCTATGTTTTTTTGTTGTGTTTATGTAGGACTTAATTTTAGTTCTTTTGCTTATGCAGATGAATATAAAAGTAATATTCTTAAGCGTGGCGTTGTAGATAGAGAGGGTGGGGAAGTTTTGATTAAATATAATGATAAATTTATTTATATACAAAAAACAAATTCTCAAACCCTATATAATGTAAAAATCTTTGATGTAAAAAATTTAGACATTCAAAACATAATCCATGCAAAAACTGCTAAATTTAATGGAAATTCTTGGGATTTAAATGATGCTAAAGCTACTAATGTACCACAAAATTTAATTGTTTCAAAAGAGGGTTTGAGTATAGAAGAATTTAAAAATATTAAAGGCTTAGAAGATTTTTCTCCAAAAATCTTAGAAAGAATTTCTTTGGTAGAGAGCAATCCTTCTTATTCTATTTTAGACGCGCTAGAAAGTATGGTAATTTTTGCAAAACAAAATATTTCTACTAATACACTTAGAACAAGTTTATATTCTTTAGTTCTTACACCATTTTTTGCGCCATTTTTAATGCTTATTGTGTATTATTATTTTCCTTTAACAGCAAGATTTTTTAATCTCGCACTTTTAGCTTTTGTGTTTTTTGTGTGCATACTTTTAGTTTGGGGTTTGTTGTTTTTATTAACAAGATTGAGTGAAAATGAAATTTTACTTCCAGAGCTTGGTATAATGCTACCAGTATTTATTTTAATAAGTATAGGAAGTTTTTATTATTTTAAACACAAATAACTACAAGTGAGGTTTTTATGGATTATTTAAAACTAGCAAAAGAATATAACACACCATTTTATATTTATGATTTTGATAAAATCAAAGAGCGTTTTACAATGTTAAAAGATGCTTTTAAAGCAAGAAAGTCACAAATTTTTTATGCAGTTAAAGCAAATTCTAATTTAAGTGTTTTAAAACTTTTAGCTTCTTTAGATAGCGGGTTTGATTGTGTTAGCGCGGGTGAGATTTATAGAGCTTTAAAAGCAGGGGCTAAGAATTATAAAATTATTTTTAGTGGGGTAGGTAAAAGTGCTGATGAGTTAAAATATGCTTTAGAGCAAAACATACTTTATGTAAATTTAGAAAGCTATGAAGAAATGCTTCTTTTAGAACAAATTGCTAAAGAAAATCAAAAGATAGCTCGTATAAGCATAAGAGTAAATCCAAATGTAGATGCTAAAACACATCCTTACATTTCTACAGGTTTGCATGAAAATAAATTTGGCGTAGATATAGAAAGTGCTAAAAAAATGTATCTTTATGCTAAAAACTCACAATTTTTAGAGCCAGTTGGAGTGCATTTTCACATAGGCTCGCAAATTCTTGATATAAGCAGTATTCATGAAGCTTCTGTGATTGTTGCAAAATTAGTAAAAGAGCTTTTGGCTTTAAAAATTAATATTAAATTCTTTGATATAGGTGGAGGCTTAGGGGTTTGTTATAAAGATGAACAAGAGCCAAATTTATATGATTATGCTCAAGGAATTTTAGCAAGTTTACAAGGTCTTGATGTGTGTATAGGTATGGAACCTGGCAGGTTTTTGGTAGCAAATGCAGGTGAGTTTGTTACTAAAGTATTATATGAAAAATTTAATGATAAAAAGCGCTTTGTGATTGTTGATGGGGCGATGAATGATTTATTGCGTCCAAGTTTATATAGTGCTTATCATGAAATCAAACTTTTGAGCGAAAATAAAGAAGAAAGCTTTTGTGATATTGTTGGTGGGATTTGTGAGAGTGGAGATTTTTTAGCTAAAGATAGAAAATTAGCTAAAACAAAAGCAGGAGATTTGATCATAGTTAAAAGTGCGGGCGCGTATGGTTTTAGTATGAGTAGTAATTATAATACTCGTAATAGAGTATGCGAGCTAGCTTGTGAAAATGGCACGGTAAGAATGATTAGGAAAAGAGAAAGTTATGAGGATCAAATTGCTTTAGAGCTTGATTTTTTAAAGGATTGAAATGTTGTTTTTAGATGTGCAAGGAACTTTGATTTCAGATTACGATAAAAGTCCTATAAATGGTGCTTTAGAACTCATTCAATCTTTAAATAAAGAAAAAATTCCTTATGTGATTATTACCAATAATACCAAAAAATTAGATTTTTTAAATTATTTGCAAAATTTGGGTTTTGAAATTAATGAAAAAGTTTATATTGATCCTTTTTGTGTTTTAAAAGATCATTTAAAGCCTTGCAAAATAGCAGCTTTTGGGGCAAAAGAATTTTTAGATTCACTTCAAGAGTTAGGCTATGAGCTTGATTATAAAAACCCAAAAGCATTTTTACTAGCAAGTTATGATGATTTTAAATTTCAAGATTTTGCTAGTATGATAGAGTATCTTAAAAATGGTGTGCAAGCTATAGCAATGCATGAAAGTAGTATTTATAAGAAAAACTCAAGGCTTTATCCAGGCGTTGGAAGTATTATGTCTATGCTTAAAAATGCATGCGAGTTTGATTATAAAGTGATAGGAAAACCTAGTAAGGCTTTTTATGAAAGTGCTTTAAATTTATTAAAACAACAAGATTGTAATGTGAGTTTTGAAAAGACTTTGATTATTAGTGATGATTTTAAAGGTGATTTGCTTGGTGCTTATGAGCTTGGCATGCAAACAGCCTTAGTTTTAAGCGGTAAAATTTCTAACACTCAAGGTCTTGATACAACTAAACTTAATTTTGTATATGATAGTATTAAGGATTACTACATATCGAGGTTTAAATGAAAGAGATAGAAAAATTACGCAATAAAATCGATACTATCGATGATAAAATTTTGGCTTTGCTTAATGAAAGAATGCTTCATGTTAAAGATATAGGAGTTATTAAGCAAAATTTAGGTGGGAGTATTTATAGACCTGAGCGTGAAAGAGCTATTATAAATAGACTTAAAAATTATAATCATGGTTTATTAGATCAAAATGCAATCGAAGCAATTTATCAAGAAATTTTTGCTGTATCAAGAAATTTAGAAATGCCTCAAAGCATAGCTTATTTAGGACCTGAGGGAAGCTATACGCATCAAGTAGCAAGAACGCGTTTTGGTGCTATGAGTCGTTATACTCCGCTTGCAAATATAGAAGATGTTTTCAAAGAATTAGCTCACAAAGAAGCAAAATATGGAGTAGTGCCTATAGAAAATAATACAGCAGGTGCAGTGGGTGTGACGCTTGATTGTCTTGGAAAATATGAAGATGTAAAGATTTTTGCTGAAATTTATATGGATATTCATCATTCTTTTGTAAGTATGAGTGAAAATTTAAAAGATATTAAACGCATATATTCTCATCCACAAGGCTATAATCAATGTAGAAATTTTTTAGAAAGTCATGATTTAAGTGAAGTAGAATTTGTAGCAAGTAAATCCACAGCTCATGCGGCTTACTTAGCTTCGCAAGATGTTACTTCGGCTGCGATTTGCTCTAAAATTGCAGCAAAACTTTATAATGTACCTATATTATTTGAAACGATTGAGGATAATTTGGCAAATCGCACTAGGTTTTTGATTTTAAGTGATATAAAAATACCTCAAATGCCTCATTGCAAAACTTCCATCTTGGCGCTTGCTGCACATAAACCAGGTGGGCTTAGTGATTTATTATATGAGTTTAAAAAAGAGGGGATAAATTTAACAAAACTTGAATCACGCCCTATAAAAACAAGAGAATTTGTACATAGTTTTTATATAGATTTTGAAGGACATATTGATGATGAAAATGTCCAAAGAGTATTAAAAAAAGCTGATCATATAAAATGGCTTGGATCGTATTTATCAGGAGAAAGTAATGAAATTTAATCCTTTTTTAGAAGCTATTAAAACTTATGAAAGTGGCAAGGATATAGATTTAATTGCTAAAGAATATGGTTTAAAAGAAGTTATTAAGCTAGCAAGTAATGAAAATCCTTATGGAACAAGCAAAAAAGCCAAAGAAGCCATTATAAATAATGCACATTTAGCTCATTTATATCCTGATGATACTATGAGTGAATTAAAACAAGCTTTAGCGCAAAAATATGATATTTTAAAAGAAAATCTCATCATAGGTAGCGGGAGTGATCAAATCATAGAATATATAGTACATGCAAAACTTGATCATTCTAAGGCTTATTTACAATGTGGGGTTAGTTTTGCTATGTATGAAATTTATGCAAAACAACTAGGAGTTAAGATTTATAAAACTCCAAGTCTAACCCATGATTTAAATGAGTTATATGAGTTATATCAAAAGCATAAAAATGAAATTAAAGTAATCTTTTTATGCTTACCCAATAATCCTTTAGGTGAGTGTTTAGACGCAAGTGCGGTTTTTGAGTTTTTAGAGAAAATTGATGAGGATTGTTTAGTAGCCATTGATGGAGCTTATAATGAATTTGCTTCATTTAAAGATAGTAAAAAGCATATTAATCCTAAGGAATTAATCCATAAATTTCAAAATACAGTATACCTAGGAACCTTTTCTAAGCTTTATGGTTTGGGTGGTATGAGAGTAGGTTATGGTATAGCTTGTAAGGAAATTATCAATGCGTTTTATAAATTAAGAGCACCTTTTAATGTGACTAATTTGAGTTTAAAAGCTGCTGTTGCTGCATTAGATGATGATGGGTTTGTGCAAAAAACTTTGGAAAATAATTTTTCACAAATGAAACTTTATGAAGATTTTGCTAAAAATTATAAAATTCGATACATTCCAAGCTATACAAATTTTATTACTTATTTTTTTGATGAAAAAAATAGCACAGATTTATCTGAAAAACTGCTTAAAAACGGTATAATAATAAGAAATTTACAAAGTTATGGTTTAAATGCTGTGCGTATAAGTATAGGTACAGAGTATGAAAATTCAAGGTTTTTTGAAGAGTTTTCTAAAAATTTTTAGTTTGTAGGAAATAAATGGATTATAAAACTATACTGCACCAAGTAGGTCAGCTTTATCAAAATTTAAGTTTAAGACAGCGTATTATCATTGCTGCTTCTATTGTTGTTGTAGTTGGATTTTTAGTATTTTTAACCCTTTTTAGAAGTGGCTCTACAGTGGCTAGCGAGGCTGGATATTCAGTATTATTTGAAAATGCTAATACTAGTGATTCGGCGATGATAGTAACTCAACTTGAAAAAAGTGGGGTTCCTTATATTTTGCGCAATGAAGGAACAATTTTAGTTCCTAATGAACAAGTGTATAAACAGCGTTTAGCTATTGCTTCTGCAGGATTATTGCCAAAAGATAATAAGGTAGGTTTTGAGCTTTTTGATAAACAAGAATTTGGCGCAACAGAAGCTGAACAAAAGGTAAAATACCAAAGAGCATTAGAAGGTGAGCTTGCTAGAACGATTGAAAGTTTAGAGCCTATTCATAGTGCCACAGTGCATATTGCTTTTGCTAAAGATACGCTTTTTACACAACAACAAGTCCCACCAACTGCTTCAGTAGCTTTGACGATAAAAGAAGGTTTAAAGCTTAATAAAAAGCAAATTATGGGGATTAAAAACTTAATTGCTTCCTCAGTGACAAAACTTACTCCTGAAAATGTAAAAATCATGGATCAAAAAGGTATTCCTTTAGATGATGAGGGTGCTTTTGAGAGTGATTTAATTGCTGCTCAAATTAAATATAAAAGAGATCAAGAATACGAATTAGAACAAAAAATTGTTGCTTCTATTGCTCCATTTGCAGGTGGCTATGATAGGGTAGTAGCAAAGGTTAGTATTGATTATGATTTTTCTAAAGAAGAATCACAAAGTGAAGTTTATGATCCAAACACAGTCGTGCGTAGTGAGCAAACCTTAGAAGAACATAGAGAAGGCTATAAAGATAAAGAAATTCAAGGTGTACCAGGCGCTGTTTCAAACATCGGTCCTGTAGAAGGTTTAGATGATAAAGGTGCACGCGAGGTTTATACTAAAAATCAAACCACAACTAACAATGAAATTTCTAAAAAAATTACCAACACCACTAAGCAATTTGCAACCGTTAAGAGAATTTCTGCAGCTGTTGTGGTAGATGGAAAGTATAAAGTGATTACTGATGATCAAGGAAATGTTACTAATGAATATATTCCTTTGAGTGATAAAGAAATTAAAGCGATTGAAAATCTCACTAAAGGTGCTATAGGTTTTAATCTTGCTAGGGGTGATGCGGTTGAAGTAAATAATTTGGAATTTCATAGAACAGCTAAAGTTGAAAATAAGGTTCAAACTTTTTATTCAAGATTTGTTGAGCCATTTATCCCGCCTGTTAAGTATGTCTTTGCTGCGATTTTGCTTTTTATTTTTTACAAAAAGGTTATTGTGCCATTTTCTCAAAAAATGCTTGCAGATATCAAGCTTGAAGAAGAGATGGAAGGTAAAGATGGACAAGTTATTGATGAAGCTGAAGACGCTATTGAAAAATTCAATGCAGCGCGTAAGAAGGTTGAAGAGCAACTTGGCTTTGGGGATAATTTTGACGAAGATGCGCTTCAATATGATGTTTTACTTGAAAAATTAAGAGCAGTGGCTAATGAAAAAGGTGAAGAAGTAGCATTGTTGCTACAAAAACTTGTTGAAAATGAAGCTGAATTTGGTGAGAAGGATATCTGATGATAAAGCTTAGTGAAGAACAAAAAATGGTCTATGATGACCTTTCTATGCCAGAAAAGGTCGCAATTTTTTTAATTCAACTTGGAGAAGATGTAACAACAGTTTTATTTTCTCATATGGATATTAATGTTATCACTGAAATTTCTCGCTATATTGCTTTAGCAAAAAATGTTGACAAACCAGTTGCTACTGCGGTGCTTGAGGAATTTTATACTTTATTACAATCAAACCAATATCTAAAAAGTGGTGGTTTGGAATATGCAAAAGAAATTTTATTTAGAACTTTTGGTCCTGAAATTGCCAATAAAATTTTGGAAAAACTTACCAAAAGTATGGAAAATAACCAAAATTTTGCTTATCTTTCTCAAATCAAACCACAACAGCTTGCTGACTTTATCATTAAAGAACACCCTCAAACTATAGCTTTGATTTTAGCTCATATGGATACCACTCAAGCTGCTGAAACTTTGGAGTATTTTAGTGATGAATTAAGAGCTGAAGTTGTAATAAGAATGGCAAATCTTGGGGATATTTCACCTTCAATCATCAAAAGAGTATCTGCAGTGCTTGAAAGTAAGCTCGAAAGCCTTACTTCTTATAAGGTTGAAGTGGGTGGTCCAAGAGCGGTTGCTGAAGTGCTTAATCGCTTGGGTCAAAAAGCTTCTAAAACAACACTTTCTTATATTGAACAAAGCGATGAAAAACTTGCTACAACCATTAAAGATTTAATGTTTACCTTTGATGATATTTCTCAGCTTAGCACTAATGCGATTAGAGAAGTTTTAAAAGCTGCTGATAAGCGTGATTTGATGATAGGTTTAAAAGGTGCAAGCGAGGATTTAAAACAAAAATTCATGTCCAATATGTCTACGCGTGCTGCTGAAGCTTTTGTAGAAGAAATGGGCTTTTTGGGTGCTGTGCGTGTAAAAGATGTTGAAGAAGCACAAAGAAAAGTTGTAGAAGTGGTGCAAAAACTTGCAGAACAAGGTCTTATCCAAGTAGGTGAGGCTGATGAGATGATAGAGTAAGATCATGGCAAAATTAACTAATGTAATTTCACCTGAAAACATTTCTGCTCATGTAGTTGAGGGTTATCATTTTAAAGTTATGAGTGAAATGCCCTCTAATGAAGAACAAAAACAAGAAGAAATTCAAACTATAAATCAAGTCTCTCCTGCCCAAAATACAACTCAGCAAGCAGTAGAAAATCAAACGGCAGAAACCACACCACAAACCCCTCAACCACAAATTCAACCTGATTTTGTAGAAGATTTGCTTAAAAAAACTGATGAGATGTCAGGAAATATCATTAAGTTACAAATGCAAATAGAAAGCCAAGAAGCTGAATTTAACAATCGCTTAAATACAGAATTAGAACATGCAAAAGAAAAATTTACCAAAGAAGGTTATGAACAAGCTCAAAAAAATTTTGAAAGTGAATTAGAAGCTTTAAAAGAAAAATACTTAAAAAGTGTAGAAAAGCTTGAAAATACAGTACAAAATTTAAATGAGTTTTTATCTAAAAATGAAAAAGAATTAGCCGATACAGCTGTAATTATTGCAAAAGAAGTGATTGCAAAAGAACTTGAGGAAAATTCTTCACTTATAGCCTTAAATTTAGCAAAAGAACTTATGAATGAGCTTAAAAATGCCACTAAGATAGAATTAAAACTTAGCCCTGATGATTTTGAGTATGTAAAAACACACTTGCAAGAACAAAATAATATTAAGTTTAGTCTTGATGATGCGATTAATAAAGGAAGTATTTTAATATTAAGTGATGCGGGTAATATAGAATCAAATCTTAATAATCGTTTGCAAAAAATCAAAAATATGGTTAATGAATGATAGATTTAAATAACTTAAATATTAAAAATATGCAAATTAAAGAACTAGAAAATTTAGCTAATAATTTGCGTGAAGTTATTATAGATACAGTGAGTAAAAATGGTGGACATTTAAGTTCAAATTTGGGTGTAGTTGAGCTTAGCATAGGAATGCATTATGTTTTTGATGCGCAAAAAGATCCTTTTATTTTTGATGTTTCACACCAATCTTATCCGCATAAGCTTTTAAGTGGTAAAATAAATAATTTTCATACTCTAAGACAGTTTAATGGTTTAAGTGGCTATACCAAGCCTGATGAGGGAGATTATTTTGTAGCAGGACATTCAAGCACTTCTATATCTTTAGCAGTTGGAGCTTGCAAGGCTATAAGATTAAAAAATGAAGATCGTTTGCCTGTTGTATTAATAGGTGATGGAGCGCTAAGTGCGGGTATGGCATATGAAGCCTTAAATGAGCTTGGCGATAGAGAATATCCTTGTGTGATCATTTTAAATGATAATGAAATGAGTATTTCAAGGCCAATTGGGGCTATTTCAAAATACCTTTCTCAAGCAATGGCAACGCAGTTTTATCAAAAATTTAAAAAACGCATAGAAAATCTTTTAGAGTATTTTCCTCAAGGTGCTTCTTATATGGCAAAGCGTTTTGAAGAGGGTTTAAGACTTATTACACCTGGACTTTTGTTTGAAGAATTAGGACTTGAATATATTGGACCTATTGATGGGCATAATTTAAATGAGGTTATTAATGCGCTCAATCAAGCAAAAGCTATGAATAAACCTTGCGTTGTACATGCGCAAACTATCAAAGGTAAAGGCTATGCATTAGCTGAGGGAAAAAATGCTAAATGGCATGGGGTAGGTGCTTTTGATAGAAGTAGCGGGGAGAGTTTAAAGGCAAATGTAAGTAAAAAAAGTGCTACAGAAATTTTTTCAAATACACTTTTAAATTTAGCTCAAAAATATGAAAACATAGTAGGCGTAACTGCTGCTATGCCAAGTGGTACTGGAATAGATAAGCTAATGGAAAAATATCCTGAACGCTTTTGGGATGTTGCAATTGCAGAACAACATGCAGTTACTTCTATGGCGGCTATGGCAAAAGAAGGTTTTAAACCTTTTATAGCAATTTATAGTACTTTTATGCAAAGAGCTTATGATCAAGTTATTCATGATTGTGCTATTATGAATTTAAATGTAGTTATAGCTATGGATAGAGCAGGAATTGTAGGAGAAGATGGGGAAACGCATCAAGGTGTTTTTGATGTTAGTTTTTTAAGTGCTATTCCAAACATTACTCTAGCAGCTCCAAGAGATGAGGCTATGATGGAAAAAATCATGGAATATGCTTATTTTCATCAAGGTGTTTTTGCTTTTCGTTACCCTAGGGGTAATTTTTTATTAAATAATGATTTTAATCCATGTGAGATAAAACTTGCCAAAGCTCAAATTTTATCTAAAACACAAAGCGATAAAGTATTTTTAGGTTTTGGTCAAGGTGTAGCCAAAGCAAAACTAGCTTTGGATAAACTTGGTTTAGATTATGCGAGCTTAATAGATTTGATTTTTGCAAAGCCTTTAGATGAAGAGCTTTTAAAAGAATTAGCAAAAGATACAAAAACTTGGTTTGTTTTTTCAGATAGTGCTAAAATAGGTGGAGTGGGAAGTTTAATTACAAATTTTTTACAAAAAGAAAATCTTTATCACATAAAGCTAGTAAGCTTTGAATTTGAAGATTGCTTTATCGCACATGGTAAGACAAATAAGGTTGAGCAGTTTTTAAAACTTGATGTTGATTCTTTATGCGAAAAGATTAAAATTTATTAAAAGATAAAAAATATCCTTTAATATAATTATTTTTTTATAAAAAAAGCGTTATACTATAGAAAAAATATTGGAGAATTTATTATGGAACTTATTCAAATGCTTAAAAACTGTGATTTAAAAGCTACTCCACAAAGACTTTGTATTTTAAAAATTTTAAAACGCCATGAACATCCTAATATAGAATCTTTATACGAAAGCATTAAGGAAGAATATCCTTCTATTTCTTTAGCTACAGTGTATAAAAATTTAAATACTTTAAAAGAACAAGGTTTGGTTGTAGAAATCAATACGCCAAATCAAAAAACTTGTTATGATATTTATGAATATCCTCATATTCATGTAATTTGTAGTAAATGTAATCGTATAGAAGATGTATGTTATGAAGATAGTGGGATAAATAAATACCAAGAAGACCTTGAGAAAAAAATTGGCAATATTATTGATTATCTTGGTGTATTTGCCTATGTAAATGGCTGTAAAGCTTGTAAAAAATAAAATGGTTTGTGAAGTTCAAAGACGCTTTTTACTTGAAAATGATGATTTTATAAAAATTTTAAAAGAAGAAAAAATTACTTATTCTAAGGATAAAATACGCGTTTTTTTTACGCGTATAAGTCCTTTTTGTGATGTTAAATATAAAAAAATCAATCAAGATTATTATAAATTTTCACTTTATAAACTGCACGATATTATAGATAAAAAAACTCATAAACTCTCTAAAAAAGAATTTAAGCGTCAAAGTAAAAATGCCATAGGGAATATCATTAAAAAAACTAGAATTAGTTTTGAGATTAATGGCATTTGGTTTTTTCTTTATAAATTTAAAAATAATTTGCAAGATTTAATTACTTTGAAAGTTATTTTTCCTACTTTTGAGCAAGCAAAATGCTTTAATTTACCTCATTTTTTGCAAAACTATAAAGAAATCACAGATAATGAAAATTTTTATAGTAAAAATTTAGCATTATATGGAGATTTTTCTAAAATTTTTGATAGTACAAAATGTATTAAAATTTTAGACAAGCAAGAAGATATTAGTTTATATTTCCCAAGTCAAATTCAAAGTTTTGAAGCGGGTAAAATCTTACTTTTTGTGCTTTTAAAAAGATTAAAAAATGATAGATTAAATTTTTTACAAAAATTAACCTTTGAAAGCTTGGAGCAATTTTTTGCAAGTCTTAGGCAAATTTGTATTTTCTTTGAGTTTTTTAGCACTCTTTTTGAAAAAAGTATTCAAAATAAACTTCAAAATTATATTTTAAATTTAGAAAAACAAGCAAGTAGTGATAAAAATTATAAATTTGAATTAGAAAAATATATTTTTATTTTAAGTGATGAAAAAATCAATGATATTTTTCTTGATATGGATTTTATTTTAAAGAATGATTGTGATTTTTATCAAGGAGAAAAAAATCAAATTTTAAAGTCTTTAGTGGCTTTTAAACTAAGAAAAGAATTAGTTTTTTTAAAGAAAAAAATTGTAAAATCTCAAAGAAATCTTGAAGAAGAAATAGAAAGAATAAAATTTTTATTATGCTATTTTGCAACTATGTTTGAAGAAAAAAGTATTGAAAAACTAAAAAATTATTTTGAATATAATCATTTAGAGCAAATTTCATATGATGCAAATATAATAAAACAAATTGAAAAAAGCATTAAAAAATTAAAAATATATAGTTAGGAAAAACATGCAAAAACAAGAAAAAATAGTTAAAATGTTTGATGATATAGCACCAACTTATGATAAGGCTAATAGAATTTTAAGTTTTGGAAGTGATGTGAGTTGGAGAAAAAAAGCTTGTTTGGATGTTTTTAAATTTTCTAATAATGAACTTGATATTATCGATGTAGCTTGTGGTACAGGCGATATGATTATAGAATGGCAAAATCAAGCCTTAAAAGCAAATAAAAATATCATTAGTATAAAAGGGGTTGATCCAAGTGCGGGTATGCTTGAAATGGCTAAGAAAAAAATTCCTGAAGCAACTTTTGTGCAAGCAAAAGCACAAGAACTTCCACTTGAAAATGAAAGTGCAGATATCATAAGTATAAGTTATGGCATACGCAATGTGGTAGATAGGAAAGAAGCTATAAAAGAATTTGCAAGAGTGTTAAAAAAGGATGGGATTTTACTTGTACTTGAATTTACTAAAAGAGAGCAGGGTGGTTTTATAGCTGCTTGTAGAGATTTTTACTTAAAAAATATTTTGCCAAAAGTGGGTGGATTTATCAGTAAAAATTATAGCGCTTATGAGTATTTACCAAATTCTATAGAAGATTTTTTAAGCAAAGAAGAATTTATCAAAGAATTGAGTGAGCATTTTGAAATGTTAGAGTATAAAAGCTTTAGTTTTGGTGTTTGCTCTATGTTTATTGCAAGAAAAAAATGAAAGTTTCAGAACTTAATTTAAAAGCTAAAAGTTTATTAGAATTTCATCTTGATGATATAGAGCTTAGTGGGGAAATTTCTAAAATTACTATTCATAGTTCAGGACATTGGTATTTTGACTTAAAAGATGAAAAATCAAGCATAGCTTGTGTGATGTTTAAAGGTTTTAATCAATTTGTCCAAGCTAAACCTAAGGTTGGCGATATGCTTGATCTTAGAGGTTATGTGAGTTTGTATGAAGCAAGTGGTAGGTATCAATTTATCGCTAAAAGTATGCAAAAAACAAGCCTTGGGGATTTAGAAGCTAAATTTTTAGCCTTAAAAGAAAAGCTTGAAAAAGAAGGTTTGTTTGATGCAAATGCCAAAAAAAGCATTGTTAAATTTCCTAAAAAAATAGGCATAATCACTTCTTTTACTTCAGCCGCTTTGCAAGATATGTTAAAGTTAATTTCACAAAAGGAATACAATCTTTGTAAAATAACTATTTTTAATGCACTCACTCAAGGACAAAGTGCTCCAAATTCTTTGATAAATGCTTTAAAAAAAGCTGATGAATATAATTTAGATGCGATTATTTTAGCAAGAGGCGGTGGAAGTAGAGAAGATTTGTTTTGTTTTAATGATGAAGAACTTGCAAGATGTATTTTTTCTTTAAAAACACCTGTTGTTTCTGCTATTGGACATGAGATTGATTATGTTATTAGTGATTTTGTAGCAGATTTAAGAGCGCCAACTCCAAGTGCGGCTATTGACATGATTTTTCCAAATAAACTAAGCTTAGAACAAGGACTTGATGAGCTTGCTATGCGTTTTAAAAACCAAATGTTAAATCATCTTAAGTTTTATCAAAACAAAATCGATCATTTGCAAAATTTAGCCAAAGCGAAATCTTTAGAAAATGCTTTTTTTCTTAGAAAACAAAAGCTTGATTTTTTACAAAGTCAATTAAAGAGCGTTTTAAATTTAAAATTATTAAACTATGAAAACAAACTTAATAATTTTGAAGAGCTTTTAACTCAGCATAAAAATTTCTTTGATAAAAGTAAAAATTTGATAAATTTACAAAAAGATGGCAAAAATATCTCTCTTGAAAAACTAAAAAAAGGAGATATTATAAAACTTTGCTCAATAAATGAGAGTAAAGAAGCCCAAATACTATAAAAAGGAGACAAAATGAGAGTAATGAATTTTAGTGCAGGTCCTTCAAATCTGCCTGATGAGGTTTTAAAAGAAGCACAGGAGCATTTGTTTGATTATCATGGCAAAGGCTTTTCTATTATGGAAGTTTCTCATCGTGGAAAGGTTTTTGAAGAGGTGCATTTTGAAGCTATTAAAATGGCAAAAGAGCTTTATGGTGTAAATGATGATTATGAAGTGCTTTTAATGCAAGGTGGGGCTAGTTTGCAATTTGCTATGATACCTATGAATTTATATATGGGTGGAGTTTGTGAATTTGCTAATACGGGAGTTTGGACTAAAAAAGCTATTAAAGAGGCTGAAATTTTAGGAGTAAATACAAAAATAGTAGCAAGCACTCAAGAAAGTGAGTTTGATCATATCCCACAATTTGAATTTAGCGATAATGCAGATTATGCTTATATATGCTCTAATAATACCATTTATGGAACTCAGTATAAAAGCTATCCAAAGACTAAAAGTCCTTTGATAATTGATGCTTCTAGTGATTTTTTCTCTAAAAAGATAGATTTTTCTAATGTTGCTATGC
Organism: Campylobacter sp. IFREMER_LSEM_CL2101; assembly: GCF_025771825.1. Classification (NCBI taxonomy): domain Bacteria; kingdom Pseudomonadati; phylum Campylobacterota; class Epsilonproteobacteria; order Campylobacterales; family Campylobacteraceae; genus Campylobacter; species Campylobacter sp. IFREMER_LSEM_CL2101. The sequence continues at coordinate 17,128 of NZ_JAKMQZ010000006.1, read as the reverse complement.
TTTTTGGTGGAGTGCAGAAAAATGCGGGAATTTCAGGACTTGCTTGTGCATTTATCCGCAAAGATATGATAGAGCGTAGTAAAAATAAAAATATACCTAGCATGTTAAAATACAGTGTTTATGCTGAAAATAATTCTTTATTTAATACTCCAGCAACCTTTGCTATATATATGTTTAATCTTGAAATGAAATGGCTTTTAAATCAAGGTGGCTTAGACAAAATCAATGAGCAAAATATACAAAAGGCTAAAATTTTATACGATGTAATTGATGAGAGTAATGGTTTTTATAAAGGTCATGCTAAAAAAGAGGATAGATCATTAATGAATGTTAGTTTTAACATAGCTTATGATAAAAACTTAGAGCCAGTTTTTGTAAAAGAAGCTGAAGAAAATGGTATGATAGGTCTTAAAGGACATAAAATTTTAGGTGGAATTCGTGCTAGTATTTATAATTCTATCAGCATTGAAAAGGTTCAAAAGTTAAGTGAATTTATGAAAGATTTTGCTAAAAAACATGCTTGATTAGATAAAAAGAGGATTTTTATGAATAATGACAAAATAAGTATCATTGGTGCTAAGGAAAATAATCTTAAAAATATCAACCTAGAAATTCCTAAAAATAAACTCATAGTTTTTACAGGACTTAGTGGAAGTGGTAAATCCACTTTAGCTTTTGGTACGCTTTATGCAGAAGGACAACGTCGCTATATTGAAAGTTTAAGTGCTTATGCAAGGCAGTTTTTAGATAAAGTGGGTAAACCAAATGTTGATAAAATAGAAGGTTTAACTCCTGCTATTGCTATTGATCAAAAAACAACTTCTAAAAATCCTCGATCAACCGTTGGAACTATTACTGAAATTTATGATTATTTAAGACTTTTGTATGCAAGGATTGGCTCACAACATTGTCATCAATGTGGTCAAAAAATCTCATCTATGAGTGCAGCAGATATCGTAGGTGAAATCTTAAAGCTTCCAAAAGGAGCTAAAATCATCATTTATGTGCCGTTGATTAAAGAAAAAAAAGGAACTTTTGCAGATCTTTTGGAAAATTTAGTCGCAAAAGGCTATGTTAGAGCACAAATTGATGGGGTTTTAACGCGTCTTGATGAGGATATTGAGCTTGCTAAAACCAAAAAACATACAATAAAACTTGTAATAGATAGACTCCAAGTGCAAGATGATATGCTAGCAAGACTTGCAAGCGATATAGAAAAAGGTCTTAGTGAGAGCTTTGGCGAAGTGGAAATTGAAGTTTTAAATAATGAAGAATTAAACATACCTAAGCATTTTCATTATAGCGAGCATAATGCTTGTTTTGATTGTAAAATTTCTTTTCCTTTGCTTGAACCTTTGAGTTTTTCTTTTAATTCCCCAAAAGGCGCTTGTCCAAGTTGTGATGGTCTTGGTATAAGATATACGCTAGATATGAAAAAACTTATCAATGAAGAATTAAGCTTAGAAGCAGGAGCTATAAAGCTTTTATATGGGTTTAATAAAAGTTATTATTATAAGTTTTTAATGGCCTTTTGTGAGCAAAATGATATCAGGGTAAAAATTCCATATAATGAGTTAAGTGAAGAAGAAAAGCGTCTAGTGCTTTATGGTAATGCTAAGGAAATTAACTTTTTATGGAAAAGACATCGCTTAAGTCGTAAATTTGAAGGTGCGGTTAAATATGCCTATGAAATGCTAAAAGATGAAAAAGATTTAAGCGAGTATATGAGCGAAAAAACTTGCAAAGATTGCAATGGCCATCGTTTAAGAGCTGAGAGTTTAGCTGTAAAAGTAGCTGAGAAAAATTTGGGTGAAATTTTAGATATGAGCATAGAAAATACCACTGCATTTTTTTCAAAAGAAGCTAATTTTGCGTATTTAAGTGAGCAAGAAAGATTGATAGCTAAGCCTATTTTTAAAGAAATTAATGAAAGATTGTTTTTTCTTTATGATGTAGGACTTGGGTATTTATCTTTAGGGCGTGATGCAAGAACCATTAGCGGGGGTGAGGCTCAAAGAATTCGTATAGCATCTCAAATTGGTAGTGGTTTAAGTGGAGTGATGTATGTTTTAGACGAGCCTAGTATTGGTTTACATGAGCGAGATACGGCAAAACTCATTAAAACTTTAAGAAATCTTCAGCAAAAGGGTAATACTTTAATCGTGGTTGAGCATGATAAAATGACTATAGAAGAAGCAGATTTTATCGTAGATATTGGTTCAAATGCTGGTAAATTTGGTGGTGAGGTTGTATTTAGTGGAACTTATAAAGAATTATTAAAAAGCAAAAGTCAAACTGCTCTTTATATGAGCGGTAAAAAGCAAATTGCCCATCAAAAAAATAGAGAACAAAAAGATTTTATTAGTTTAAAAGATGTGAGCATTAATAATATTCAAAATTTAAGTGTAGATTTTCCATTGCATAATTTAGTAGCAATTACAGGTGTTTCAGGAAGTGGTAAAAGCTCGCTAATCTTGCAAACTTTGCTTCCATTTGCAAAAGAAGAGCTTAACCGTGCTAAAAAAGTTAAAAAACTAAGTGGGGCTAAGATAGAAGGTTTGGAAAAACTTGATAAGGTAATTTATCTTGATCAAAGTCCTATAGGAAGGACTCCTCGTTCAAATCCCGCTACTTATACAGGTGCTATGGATGAAATTCGTAATCTTTTTGCAGCTACCAAAGAAGCTAAAATGCGAGGTTATAAAGCAGGGCGTTTTTCTTTTAATGTTAAAGGTGGAAGATGTGAAAAGTGTAGTGGAGATGGTGAAATTAAAATAGAAATGCACTTTTTGCCTGATGTGATGGTAACTTGTGATGTTTGCAATGGTAAAAGATATAATGATGCAACTTTAGAGATTAAATATAAAGGTAAAAGCATAGCTGATGTTTTAAATATGAGTATTATTGAAGCAAGCGAGTTTTTTACTTCTGTGCCAAAGATAAAACAAAAGCTTGATACTTTGGTAAAAGTTGGGCTTGATTATCTTACCTTAGGACAAAATGCAACTACTTTAAGTGGCGGGGAGGCTCAGCGTATTAAGCTAGCTAAAGAATTAAGCAGAAGCGATACAGGAAAAACTCTTTATATTTTAGATGAACCTACAACAGGACTTCATTTTGAAGATGTTAATAAACTTATTGTAGTTTTGCAACATTTAGTTGATCTTGGAAATAGTGTGTTTGTGATAGAGCATAATTTAGATGTGATTAAAAATGCTGATTATATCATCGATATGGGACCTGAAGGTGGAGTTAAAGGTGGTAAGGTTATAGCTAAAGGTAGCGTTGAAGAGCTTGCTAAAAATCATGAAAAAAGTGGTTCTTACACAGGGTATTATCTAAATTTAGAGTTAAAAAACATAAAAAAATAAACTGGTTGAAGTTATTCTTCAACCATAAATTTCACCTTTTTTATACTCATAAATACTTTGCATATCTTTATCGCCTCTTCCTGAAAGATTTACAACTATCACACTTTTTTTCTTTAAAGTCGGACAAAGTTTTTCTAAATAAGCTAATGCATGTGAGCTTTCAATAGCGGGTATAATACCTTCTTCTTTACATAATAATTTTAAAGCATTAATGCACTCATCATCACTAATAGCATGATAACTTGCTCTTTTACTTTCTTGCAAATATGCGTGCAAAGGTCCTATGCCAGGGTAATCAAGCCCAGCAGAGATGCTAAAAGTATGAGCAATGTTTCCTTTATCATCTTGTAAAACCTTAGTATTCATACCATGGATAATACCCTCTTTACCTTTAGTAAGCGTGGCTGCATGATAAGGTGTATCTTTGCCTAAACCTGCTGCTTCAACGCCTATGAGTTTAACTTTTTCATCTTTTAAAAATGCATGAAAAATTCCAGCAGCATTGCTACCACCTCCAGCTGCTGCTATAATGTAATCTACTTTTTTATTTAATTTTCTAAGTTGCATTTTGCATTCTTTACCTATAATACTTTGAAAATGCGTAACAATTTGCGGATAAGGATAAGGCCCCACTGCACTTCCTACTACATAAAATACTTCTTTGGTATTTTTAACCCAAAAATTTAAAGCCTCATCTACCGCATCGCTTAAAGTTTTACTTCCACTTTCTACTGCGTGAACTTTTGCTCCTAAAAGCTCCATTTTATAGACATTTAAGGCTTGTCTTTTTACATCAATAGCTCCCATAAATATCTCACATTCAAGCCCCAAAAGTGCTGCTGCAGTAGCGGTTGCAAGCCCGTGTTGTCCTGCTCCAGTTTCTGCGATAATTTTTTTCTTATTCATTTTCTTTGCCATTAAGGCTTGAGCTATGGCATTGTTGATCTTATGAGCTCCTGTGTGAGTTAAATCTTCTCTTTTTAAATAAATTTCGTGATTATAAAGCTTGCTTAAATTTTTAGCATGGTATAAAGGCGTAGGTCTTCCTACATAATTAACTAAGAGTTCTTTTAATTCTGTGTTAAAATCTTTATCTTTTTTGAGTTTTAAAAAAGCTTTTTCTACTTCATCTAATGCTGTTTTTACTTCATTTGGCACAAATTGCCCACCAAATTTTCCATAATATTTTTTCATAGTATTTCCTTAAAATGATTAATAATATAAAATCAAAAATGATCAACTAAAACTAAAAATGTAAAATAAAAAATGATTAAAAATGTAGTAGTAGGCTTAACGCCAAGAAAAAGAAGCTTTGTTAAATGAGTATTTTAAATTTAGTTTAGAAAATTTTTTCCTTTCCATAGTTTTTCCTTTTAAAAAATTGCCAAATGACTTTACATTCTAAGATAATTATTATTAAAAATTCTTTAAAATGATAGTTTGGAAAATAAATACTAAGAAAATTTGTAATGTTTGATTTTTTATATAATGACATAAGCTATATAGGGCTTTTTATAGTATGTTTTCTCTCTAGCACGCTTTTGCCTATGGCAAGTGAAGCTTTTGTGCTTGCTTTTGTAAAATTAGATTTTAATGCTTATATGGTTTTATTTATAGCAAGTTTGGGAAATACTTTGGGTAGTTTAAGTACTTATGCGTTAGCTTATTTTGGAGAGAGTCAAATTTTAGAAAAATATTTTAAAAACTCTTTGCGTAAATTAGAAAAAATCAATGCAAATTTTAAAAAATTTGGCTCTTTGTATGCTTTTTTTACTTTTTTACCCATAGTGGGAGATCTTTTTGCATTAGGGCTTGGATTTGCTAAGTATTCTTTTTTAAAAGCAAGTATTTTTATAGCCTTGGGTAAATTAAGCCGTTATGCTTTTGTAATTTTCATAGCAAATTCCATTTAAAAGTCTTGATTTTAAAAGATTTAAAAGTCTAGTATTATCAATATCTTTTAAAACTTTTATGGTGTTTTTTAATTCATGATTTTTCATAGGCATTTTTGCATCTTTAAAACACCTTACCGTGCTTCCTCTAGCAAAAGTACTATCACAAATAACATCTACTAAATACTCATCAAAATTTGCTAAATTGGGATCAAGCATATAAGCAATAGTTAATGCATCATGTATCCATGTGCCATTTGTGCCTCTTGTTTTGCTTGCATAATCAATCCAAACTCTTAAAGTTTGCACTAAAAAATCACAAAGAGGATTTTGATTTTCTAAAGCATTTAAATCTTCATGTGTGAGCATAGTTTGCATTGTTGCATTATAAGGAACAAGTGTGATTTTAGCTCTTGAGTTTAAAACTATACTAGCAGCTTCAGGATCAAAGCCAAAATTTGTATCTTTGATATGATAAGGCATATCAAAACTTCCACCCATGATAAAAATTTCTTTTACATTTTTATCAAAATCTTTAAAAAGTTTCATCGCTATAGCTATATTTGTTAAAGGTCCTATAGCGCAAATTGAAATTTCACCTGGGTTTTGCATAATAAGCTCACCCATTTTCATACAAGCATTTGGATTTATGTTTTCTAAGATTTTTATAGGTTTTATATGATCCCAAAGATGAGTAAGCTTAAACTCTTCTACGCTTTTATCTAATCTTTGTCTCCAAAAATGACTATCTTCACATAAAGCTTCATGGGCACCTAAATACAAAGGTATGTCTAGATTAAGCTTATTTAATAAATCTTTAGCAACGCTATAAGCGGTTAAAGCTTGTACATTACCACTTAAAGTGCTAATCATTTCAAGTTTGATTTCTTTAGAGGCTAAAATAAGCCCAAGGGCTAAACCATCATCGGTATTAGCCCCTGCTATTCCATTGCCTATATCAGTATCTAAAATAAGGCGTATCATATTGCATCTTCTATTAAATTTAAATCCCTGCCTCTAGTTTCTGGCGCAAAGAAAGTTGTGATAAAACCAATTCCTGCGGTGATAACAAAATACAAGGCTATTGGCCACCAAGTACCATAATAGGCAAGCAAAGCTGAAGCTATCATAGGAGCAGTTCCTCCTGAAAGTATAGAGCCAAATTCTTTTGCTAGCGCCATTTTAGTATAACGATTTTTTGCTCCAAAAAGTTCTACACCCCACGCAGCTTGCACACCAAAAATCCCTAAAGATGCCAAAGACATACCTACGATGATAGTTAAAATTACAATAATTTCATTTTTACTATCAAGTAGCATAAAAGCAGGGAAGGCATAAAGCATTAAAAGCAAGCAAAAGGTTCTATAAGTAATGCGTCTTCCAAATTTATCACTTAAATATCCTGCTAAAGGTATAACTAAAAATCCCACCAAAGAAGCGATAACAACAGCAGTTGTGGCTACTGATTTATCAAGAAGTAAAATTTTAGTTACATAACCTACTATAAAGCCTTGTGCAAGATAAGATGGTCCATTTTCTCCTATCCTTATACCCACCATAGTCCAAAACGCACGACTTTTTTGCCAAAAAGTTCTTTCATCTTTTTTCATATGTGCTTCATTCTCATGACGAATTTTTAGCATTAATTCTTTTTGTTTTTCAAAAACAGGAGTTTCTTTTACATTTAAACGCATATAAACAGCAAAAAGTGCTATGAAGATACTTCCTATAAAAGGAATTCTCCATCCCCATTCTTTAAAACTAGCATCATCCATGCTTGTAACTAAAAGCCACACAAAAGCTGCAAGCAAGGTTCCACTATTTGATCCAAGAGCGATGATAGAAGAGATTAAACCCCTATGCTTACTAGGAGCATATTCTCCAAGCATGACAGTCCCACCTGAAAGCTCAGCACCTGCGCCAAAGCCTTGCATAAAACGCAAAATAACCAAACATATAGGAGCCCAAATTCCAATTACTGCATAACTTGGTATAAAACCAATTAAAGTAGTTGAAATACCCATTAATGCAATGGTGCTCATCAATACATTTTTTCTTCCGTATTTATCTCCTAAATATCCAAAAAATAAAGCTCCAATAGGTCTAGCGATAAAACCTATACCATAAGTAACAAAACTAAGCAATAATGCTATAACAGGAGTTTGCTCAGGAAAGAAAACTTCTGAAAAAACAGTAGCTGCAGCTAAGCCATAAAGTGCAAAATCTGCATATTCCATAGCAGTTCCTAGCCAACATGAAAACACAGCCTTTTTAAAAGCCTTTTTTCCTTGTGGAGTTTGAAAATTTTCATCCGCGATTGATTTTGTTTGCAAGATTAAACCTTTATTTGAAATTTCAAAATGATAATTTTATCTAAAATGCTTAAAATGGAAATTTAATACTTTTTACCGACTTTTAAATAATTTTGGGCGATAATTATTATTATTTTTTAATATAGGAAAAAAATGAAAACTTTAACGATAATTGATACTTTTGGTTTTTTCTTTAGACTTTTTTATGCTTTAAAGGGTTTGAAAAATTCAAAAGGCGAACCTAGTAATATGATTAGTGGTTTTGCTAATTTTATTTATAGTTTGAAAAATGAACATCCTAGTGATATGATTATTTTTGCTCTTGATAGCAAAGGAAAAACTTTTAGAAGTGAAATTGATCCAAATTATAAAATCAACCGCACCCCACCTCCACCTGATTTATTAGCTCAAATTCCAATTTGTATTCAAATGATAGAAAAAATGGGTTTTTCAAGTTTTTCTTGCGAAGGCTATGAGGCTGATGATATCATAGCATCTTTGGTTAAAGAGTGTGAAAATAAGGATATTTTTATAAGAATTATCACTCAAGATAAAGATTTGTATCAACTTATAAAAGATGATAAAGTTAGTATTTATAGCCCTATTTCAAAAAATGATTACAATGAAGCAGGATGTTTGGAAAAATATGGGGTAAAACCTAGCCAGATAAGAGATTTTTTAGCTCTATGTGGAGATAGCTCGGATAATATCCCAGGGGTAAAAGGAATTGGTGCTAAGGGTGCTAAGAATTTACTTGATGAGTTTGAAAGTATTGAGGGAATTTATGAAAACTTAACACTAGTGCGTAATGAAAGAAGTCGTAATTTGTTGCTTGAGGGCAAAGAAAATGCCTTTTTGAGTAAAAAACTTGCTTCTTTGTATGAGGATTTAGATGTGAAAGATATGCTTTTAAATTGTGAGTATCCAAAAGATGAACCTTTGCTTAAGATTATGGATATTTTGGAGCATTATGAATTAAATGCTTTGTTAAAAAAACTACGCACTAATCCTACCAATAAAGATAAAAATTTAGGATTTAATGCAAGATTAATCTTAGATGAGAAAGAATTATTTGACATTTTAGAAAAAATTGATGATCAAAGCATTGTTGCTTTTGACACTGAAACTACAGGCTTAAATACCAAAGAAGCAAAGATAGTAGGGTTTAGTTTTTGTTTTCATGAAAGTGAAGCCTTTTATGTGCCACTTGCGCATGATTATTTAGGAGTTTGCAAGCAAATTTCTATGCAAGTGGCTAAAAAGGGTATAGAAAAAATCTATCAAAGCATGGTTATAGGTCATAATCTTAAATATGATTTTGAGATTATAAAAAATAATTTTAATTTACTTCCTCCAAAAAATTATGCTGATACTATGATACTTGCATGGCTTAAAGAACCAAGTTTGCGTGTAAATATGGATGATTTAGCAAAAAGATTGTTTGATTATGAGACTTTACATTTTGAAGATTTAGTAAAAAAAGGAGAAAGCTTTGCAGGAGTGGATGTAGAAAAAGCTTGTAAATATGCAGCTGAGGATGCTTATATCACTTTAAGATTTTATTTGTATTTTTTAAAAAATTTAGAAAAGCCTTTATTTGAGCTTGCACAAAAAAGTGAGTTTGAATTTATCAAAGTGCTTATTATGATGGAAAATAATGGCATTAAGCTTGACACTCAAAAGCTTGAAAGCCTAATGCAAAGTTTTAATCAAGATATCAAAATATTAAGTGAAAAAATATATGATTTAGCAGGTGAAAAATTTAATATTAACTCTCCAAAACAAGTAGGGGATATTTTATTTGAAAAATTAAAACTACCAAGTGGTAAAAAAAGCAAAACAGGTTATTCTACTGATGAAAAGGTTTTAAATGCTATTTTTGATAACCATCTGATTGTGAAAGAAATTTTAGCTTATAGAGAGCTTGCAAAATTAGTTTCTACTTATTGTGAACCTTTGTTAAAATTAGCTAAAAAAGATGAAAACTCAAGAATTTATTCAAGCTTTTTGCAAACTGGTACTGCAACTGGACGCCTTTCATCAAAAGATCCAAATTTGCAAAATATCCCTGCGCATGGTCAATATGCTAAAGATTATAAATCTTGTTTTGTAGCAAAAGAAGGGTTTAGCTTTATCTCGCTTGATTATTCACAAATTGAGCTTAGAATGCTAGCGCATTTTAGTGAAGATGAGAAATTACTAGAAGCGTTTTCAAATGATGAGGATATTCATGCAAAAACTGCTATTATGATTTTTAATCGTAGTGATTATGAGACAAGAAGTATTGCTAAAAGTATAAATTTTGGTCTTATTTATGGCATGGGTTATAAGACTTTGAGTCAAAATTTAAAAATAGAAGCAAAATTAGCTAAAGAATATATTGAGAAATATTTTGAGAATTTTACTAGCATTAAAACCTATTTTGAAAAGGTAAAAAATGAAGCTAAGCAAAATGGTTTTATAAAGACTTTGCTAGGCCGTAAGCGTTATTTTGACTTTGAAAATGCAAAGCCTATGTATGTGGCAATGTATGAAAGAGAGAGTATTAACTCTACACTTCAAGGCTCTGCTGCCGATATAATAAAACTTGCAATGATAGAAATTGCAAAAGATTTAGATGAAAATAAACGCTTGATTTTACAAATTCATGATGAGCTTATTTTTGAAGTAAAAGATGAACTTTGCGAGGAATTTGCAAAAAATGCTAGTGATATTATGGAAAATATTGTAAAATTAAAAGTTAAATTAAAAACTTCATCAAGTATTGCCAAAAATTGGGGCGCATTAAAATAAGGAGAATAACTAATGGATCTTTCAACCATACTTGGGATGGTATTAGCTGTTGTTAGTATTTCTGTAGGGGATATTTTAGAGGGTGGTAACCCTTTGCATGTTTTGCACTTAAGTTCGTTTTTGATCGTGGTTCCAACTGCAGCATTTTGTGCAATGACAGCAACTCATAAAAAATTTGTTAAAGCAGCTTATAAAGAATTAAAACTTGCCTTTAAAGGTGCAGGGGTAAATTTAAGTCAAAGGATAGCTGAGCTTGTAGAATACTCTATCATAGCAAGAAGAGATGGGCTTTTGGCTTTAGAATCAAAAACTAATGAAATTGATAATGAGTTTTTAAAAGAAACCATGATGATGATGGTTGATGGTAAGAGTGTAGAAGAAATTAAAGAAAGCATGGAAATCCAAATAGAGGAAATGGAAGAATATTACAAAGAAACAGCAGAATACTGGATCCGTTTTGGTGAAACTTGTCCTACTATGGGACTTGTTGGTGCGGTTATGGGGCTTATGCTTGCTTTGCAACTTTTAGATGATCCTCAAGCTATGGCAGCAGGTATTGCAGGAGCATTTACTGCAACAGTAACTGGGATTTTTGGTGCTTATGCTTTATTTGGTCCTTGGGGTCATAAAATCAAAGCTAATGCTCATGAGCTCATTAAAGAAAGGATAGTGATTTCGCATGCTATAGTAAGTATTGCAGAGGGAGCTAATCCTAGGGATTTAGAGGCTAAATTGTTTAATTACCTTGGACAAGGTGAGCCTAGAATTTCTCAGTTTGATAAGTAAGAGTTAAAAAATGGGAAAAAAACATAAATGTCCAGAATGTCCAGCAGGTGAAAAGTGGGCTGTACCTTATGCAGACTTTTTAAGTTTGCTTTTGGCGCTTTTTATTGCTCTTTGGGCGATTTCTGAAAGTAACCCTGCTAAAACTGAAGCCTTAAAAACTGAATTTGTTAAAATTTTTGAATTTACTGCTTCAAATCCTTTAGAAAAAGAAAGTGAAGTGCATAATAAATACAGTGCTCCATCTAATGCAAATGTTGAAGAGCTTGAAAAGCTTAAAAAATTAAGTATCACTCAACAAGAAAATATAGAAAAATTAAAAGCAGCATTAGATCAAAGAGAAAATAATATCGTTTTAAATTTGCCTGCAAGGGTTGAATTTGCTAGAGGTAGTACACAAATTGATTCAGCTGATGTGCAAGATTTTCTAAAGCGCATTAGTGAAGTTTTAAAAAGAATGCCTGCGCAAGCTCAAATAGAACTTAGAGGCTATACTGACGCAAGCGATAAAGACCCTAAAAGAAATTTTGATTTAGCAAGTAAAAGAGCTCAAGTTGTGGCTGATTATTTGATTGCTAGAGGGATTAACCCAGCTCAACTTATAGTGGTTAGTTTTGGTGAAAATTATCCTTTGAGCACAAACAAAGAAGATGAGATAAACAATAGGGTTGAATTTTATATCCGTGTAGATTCTTCAGATAATCAAACTAGAAAGTCAGTATTGGATCAAATCGGAACTTTTAAATAACAAATAAGTAAAAAACTTATTTGTTATTTTCTCCACCAAAACGAAGTAGTGCTGAACCCCAAGTAAAGCCTCCGCCAAAAGCATCAAGCAATATTAACGAACCTTGTTTTAAACGACCTTGCTCGTAAGCATCATTCATTGCCATAGGAATTGAAGCAGCTGAGGTATTGCCATATTTTTGGACAGTAACTACGCATTGTTCATCTGTAAAATTTAATTTTTCTTGTACGGCCTTGATAATTCTTAAATTAGCTTGATGAGGTATAAAAAGATCAATTTCTTTGCTTTTTATATTATTTTTTGCAAGAATTTCAATAACATCATTACTTAGAGTATTCACCGCGATTTTAAATACCTCATTTCCTTTCATTTGCATGGAAAGTGGAGAGCAAATACTGCTTTTTTGAGCTCTTTGAGTCATTAATAAATCTCCAAATTCTCCATCACTTGCAGTATGAGTATCTATAATAGGAAAATTATCATCTAATGACACAACTCCAGCCCCAGCTCCATCGCCAAATAACACACAAATGCTTCTATCGGTATAATCCATAATAGAGCTAATTTTTTCAGCTCCTATGATTAATACATTTTTTTTAGCACCACTTTCAACCATAGATTTAGCAAGCTCCAAAAGATAAATAAATCCTGAGCATGCAGCAGAAATATCAAAAGCGGTGATATTTTTTAAGCCTAAATTATGAGCGATTTTACATGCAGTTGATGGCATGGTAAAATAATCAGGGCTTAAAGTAGCTACGATGATCGCATCTATATCTTGAGGATTTAAATTAGCTCTTTGTATAGCCTTAATAGCTGCTTTAGTACCAAGATCGCTTGTATTCTCATCATCATTTGCTATGTGTCTTTGTTCTATACCAGTTCTTCTTAATATCCATTCATTGCTAGTTTGAACCATTTTTTCTAAGTCAAAATTACTTAGAGTTTTTGTAGGGATATAAGAAGCTATACTTTTTAAGGAAGCTTTAGTTGATTTCATAATTAGAAAGTTCTTTTTCTATGGTTTGATTTATATTTGATTGTGCGAAATTTAATGCTTGAAAAATAGCATTTTTTATAGCTTTTGGACCACTTTTTCCATGACTTATAATGACGCATTCTTTTACGCCTAAAAGTGGGGCTCCACCATATTCTTCATAGTCAATATGGGTTTTTAATTCATTAAAAGCTGGTTTTGCTAAAAGATAGCCAAGTTTTGCTAAAAAAGATTTTTGAATTTCTTGTTTTAGAAGCTTTGTAATAACACTTGCTACACCTTCGCCGGTTTTAAGTAAAATATTCCCATTAAATCCATCACATACTAATACATCTATAGTACCATTAAAGATATCTCTACCTTCAGCATTTCCTACAAAATTTGGAAGTTGCTTTAAGAGTTGGTGGGTTTCTTTAGTAAGTTCGTTTCCTTTGCATTCTTCTTCACCATTTGATAGCAAAGCAACTCTAGGTTTAGCAATTTTTAAAATCTCTTTTGCATAAGCTTCACCCATGATAGCAAATTGAAATAAATGCTCACTTTTACAATCAACATTTGCTCCAACATCTAGTACAAGTGTTCTTGAATGGATATTTGGCATTAAAGTAGCTATTGCAGGTCTAGCAATATTTGCTAATCTTCCAAGCCTTAATGTAGCTAAACTCATGGTAGCTCCACTATGTCCAGCAGAAACAACAGCTTTTGCTTTTTGATTTCTTACTAATTCTATAGCCTTGTAGATAGTACTGTCTTTTCTTTTTAGTGCATCTGTGGAATTTTCTTCCATAGCAAATACATCAAAAGCTTCTTCGTATTCTATGTATGAGTTTAATTCTTGAGGTATTAAGGTTTTAAGCTTTTGAGGATCCCCTACCAAGATAGCTTTAAATTCACGCTCTTTTAAAGCCTGAATCACGCCTTCTATAATAGGTTTTTCCCCAAAATCACCACCCATTGCATCAATAGCAATGCTTGTCATCGTTATTAATATTCCTTAGTTACTGGATTTACACGGTGAGGCATTTTATAGCTACCATCTTTGTCTTTTATAGGCATAGGTAGGGTAACTTTATAATGAGTTCTGCGTTTTGCTGCACGAGTTTTACTCACTCTTCTCTTAGGTACTGCCATTTTTTACTCCTTTGTTAATTTGAACATTTATTGCAATAAAAATAATCACTTAAATAAGATTGCAACTCACTTGTGGCAAGCTCTATTAAATCTATATGAGAGTCAAAAAACTCCATAGTATCACTTAAAGTGTTATTTTCATCTTTGAAAATTCCATCGCTTGCAAAAAGCTCTATATTTTGATCGATTTCAAGCTCCATTTCATCGCCACAGCGATCACAGTTTCTATAAGCAAAGCCTTTGAAATTAGCCTTTATTTTTGCTAATTTTGGATTAACTTTTGTAATAGTTCCTTCAAAAACTATATTATCAAGATCTAGTTTAAAAGGGTAAGCTATAGAGCTAAGCTTTGCAAAAGCGATTTTCATTATAAAATTTCAGTTTTTGAAAAGAAAAATTCTATTTCAATTTTTGCATTTTCTAAGCTATCACTTCCATGAACTGCATTTGCATCAATACTATCTGCAAAATCTGCTCTAATAGTACCAGGAGCTGCTTCTTTTGGATTTGTAGCACCCATTAATTCTCTGTTTTTTAATACAGCATTTTCGCCTTCTAAAACAGAAACCACAACCGGACCACTGATCATAAATTCAACTAAATCTTTAAAAAAAGGTCTGTCTTTGTGTACAGCGTAAAATTCTTGAGCTTCTTTTTCTGAAAGCTGTATTTTTTTTGTTGCTGCTATTCTTAGACCATTGCTTTCAAAGCGTGTTAAAATTTGACCAATAACACCTTTTTTAACTGCATCAGGTTTAATAATAGAAAGTGTTTTTTCCAAAATCGTCCCCTTAATTTAAATAAGTTTTATATTTATAAAAGAGCTAATTATACCAAAAAATGCTTTAAAATTATATAAAATTTAGAGTTTATAGAAGAGTTTGTAAGTAGCTTGAAACCAAGATACTTACATTAAAATTATTAAGCAAATACTGGAGTTGAACCGTCTCTTAAATCACTTCCGATGTTATCACGGCTTGGTTGTCCGCTAACTACATCACTCCATACAATACAGCCATCAGTTGGGCAAGCGCTTGCACAGGCTGGTTGGTCATTGTGTCCTACACACTCAACACATTTATCAGCATAAACATAATATCTATCTTCGCCCTCAGGATTGTTTGCATCATCTACGATCGCACTTACTGGGCATTCATCTATACAAGAACCACATGCTATACAAATATCAGTAATTTTAACTGCCATTTTTTACTCCTTAATATTAAATGTTAAATGCAAGATTATCAAAATTGTCTTAATTTTATTCTTAAAATCTTTTAATTTTGATAATAAAATTAAATTATGGATAATTTTACACAATTAATAAATTTTTAAATTTACAAATGATATTATTTCGTTACAAATAAAATTTATTAATTAGGAGATAAAATTATGGTAGTAACTAAAAAAGCTATTGATTTTACAGCACCTGCTGTATTAGGTAATAATGAAATAGTAGGAGATTTTAATCTTTATAAAAATATAGGACCAAAAGGTGCAGTAGTATTTTTCTATCCAAAAGATTTTACTTTTGTTTGTCCATCTGAAATTATTGCTTTTGATAAAAGATATCAAGATTTTAAAGATAGAGGTATTGAAGTAATTGGTGTATCTTGCGATAATGAATTCTCTCACTTTGCATGGAAAAATATGCCGGTAAATCAAGGCGGTATAGGTCAAGTTAAATTTCCTTTAGTAGCTGACTTAACAAAACAAATTGCTAGAAATTTTGATGTTTTATTTGAAGAAGCAGTTGCTTTAAGAGGTTCTTTCTTACTTGATGCTGATGGAACAATCCGCCATGCAGTAGTTAATGATTTACCACTTGGAAGAAACATTGATGAAATGATTAGAATGGTTGATACTATGTTATTTACTAATGAGCATGGTGAAGTTTGTCCGGCTGGTTGGAACAAAGGTGATGAAGGTATGAAAGCTGATCCTAAAGGTGTAGCTGATTACTTAAGCAAAAACGAAGGTAAATTATAATCAAAAGCCTACTATATGTAGGCTTTATAATCTTTTTTATTCTTTCTATGGTTTATATATTTTAAAAATATTATTTCTACATTTTTTGTTATTTAAATTACATTTTTTATCAATTTTAAATCAAATAATACAATTTTAATCTTATTTGTCAATACAACATTCAATACAAGGAGTAAAAAATGTTTCAAAGTATTACAGGTAGATTAACTTTGGTGATTGCTATTGTGAGTATTATAGTGCTTGCAGTGGTTAATGGTATGAGTTATTACAACTCTAAAGAGGACACTTATACTTATCTTGAAGAAATTCAAAGGAAAACTATGCTTGATACAGCTGAAGTTTTTTCTATATATTCACATGCAAAAAGAAGTGCAATAGCGACTTTAGCGGAAGAAATTGTAAAGCAAGATTTTTCTAATGATGAAAACATATATAAATTTTTAGAGGCTTTTAAAAAGGCAAATAGCTTTGACATTATATATTTTGCGCTAGATGAAACTGGAAAACATTATAAATCAGATCATACTTATTTGGATAAATCTAAAGGATTTGATGTTAAAACTAGAGCATGGTATATTAAAGCTAAAGAAGAGAAGAAATTAATCGTATCAGATCCATATTCTAGCTTTGCAGATGGTAAAATGAAAATTGCATATGCAGTACCTGTGTTTAAAAATAATCAATTTATAGGGGTAGTTGGTGGAGATTATGATTTAGAAAGATTTTCAAAAGATGTATTATCAGTTGGAAAAAGTTCTCAAGCATATACAGCCATATATGATATAGAAGGAAATGCATTTTTTCATCCAGAAGTTGAAAAAATAGGTAAAAAAGACAAATTAAGTGAAAATATTTCTGCTTATATGAAAGCAAATCCTCAATTTTTAGATCCAAAAAATGAAAGCGCAATTGCTTATATACCTAATGAAGAAGGAACTGTAGAAGCAGTTATGTGTACTAATTCTTTTAGTTCTAAGTATAAAGTTTGTACAGTTACTAAGGAAAAAGTGTATTCAGAAAAAGCAAATAGTGCTTTAATTAAACAAGTGCTTGCTGCGTTTGTAGCTATATTGATTGCATTAGCATTAATTAAAATTGTTATAAGCAGACTT